>JAAYSJ010000148.1 GCA_012518395.1 Clostridiales bacterium | reverse complement strand
AACATTTATCCAAGCCAAACCTTTCGCCTTATAGTCCTTGGCGTATGATTCTAGCGAATCAATATCCCTTCTGGAAAATTTGTCCCCACACCCTTTCGCATTAATGCCTCTGACACTGCCACCGCCTTTAATAGCCTGAGAAAATATTTTAAAGCCTGACTCCGACACCAGGTGACTTATATCAACCAGTTCCAAACCGAATCTGGTATCGGGTTTGTCGGAACCGTATCTTTCCATGGCCTCTTTAAAGGTAATTCTTTTTAATGGCAATTTTATATCTACATCCAAAATTGTCTTAAACAACCCAGCCACCATTTCCTCATTGACTGCCAAAACGTCCTCAATTTCCGCAAAGGACATTTCAATATCTATTTGAGTAAATTCTGGCTGCCGATCGGCGCGTAAATCTTCATCCCGAAAGCATCTTACGATCTGATAATATCTATCAAAGCCTGCGATCATAAGCAATTGCTTAAATAGCTGAGGCGATTGGGGAAGAGCATAGAATTCGCCAGGATGTATCCTGCTAGGAACAAGATAATCCCTCGCTCCCTCGGGAGTACTTTTAGTCAGCATTGGGGTTTCTATTTCCAAAAATCCTTTGTGATTTAAGAAAGCCCTTACTTGACTCGCTATATTATGCCTTAGGATTATATTCTTTTGCATTTCTGGCCTTCGAAGATCCAAATACCTATACTTGAACCTTAAGGCTTCGCCAACATTTAAACCATCTTCGATATAAAAAGGTGGGGTTTCAGAGGCAGACAAAATCCTAAGTTCTCTGGCTTTAACTTCAATCTCCCCTGTGGCCATATCAGGATTTATATCCTTGGGAGCACGTTTTATAACCTCTCCTTTAAAGGCAATCACATATTCACTTCGTAAAGCAGTTGCTTTTTCAAACAATGGCTTGGATTCGTCTTCATCAAAGACAAGCTGTATGATCCCGGTTCTATCTCGCAGTGTGACAAAAATAAGCCCGCCCAAATCCCTGCGTCTCTGTACCCAACCCATAAGGACTACTGTTTGTCCCACATTGCAGTCTGTTAGCTCGCCACACATATGGGTTCTTTTTAAACCTGATATCGATTCACCCATCTATTATTTCGCCCCTTTTTCACCTGTTATATAATCAATCAACATATTTTGCGGAATAGATTCTTCCCTGCCATCGTCCATGGATCTCACACTTACAGTACCGCTTTCCAGCTCATCTTCCCCAAGAGTACATACCCAAGAAAAACCGACTCTATCAGCATACTTGAACTGGGCTTTTACGCTTCTCCCTAGGTGATCCATATCAGCAGAGATGCCGTTGACTCTCAAATTGTTCAACAATTCGAAAGCTTTGCTTCTGGCCTTCTCGCCGATAGTAACAAATAAAACTTCCTTGGTCGAGGATCTGGGAATTTCAATTCCCTGATTTTCCAAAGTCAACAACAACCTCTCAATTCCAAGGCCAAACCCTGCTCCCGGAGTTTTAGGACCTCCACATTCTGAGACTAAACCATCGTACCTGCCCCCGCCACATACTGTGTTCTGGGCGCCAATCCCTGGGGATAATATCTCAAATACGGTTTTGCTGTAATAATCCAGCCCCCTGACTATCATGGGGTTTACTTTAAACTCAATTGATGCCGCTGAAAGATACTGCTGAAGTTCTTGAAAATGGACTTTACAATCTTCACAAAGATAATCTAGAATAATAGGCGCATCAGACCTTATTGCCGTACATCTTTCGTTTTTACAATCCAGAATTCTGAGCGGGTTTCTTTCATAACGTGAAACACAATTATTGCATAAATTATCTAAATGATCTTTAAAATATTCCCGTAAACCTTCCAAGTATCGTGGTCGGCAGTTGGCACAGCCTATACTATTTATATCTACTTCCAGCCCCCTAAGGCCTAGTTCGTTAAATAACGTAATTGCTAATGTAATAATTTCTGCATCTAATGAAGCCTCAGGACCTCCGAAAGCCTCTACACCAAATTGATGATGTTCCCTAAGTCGGCCGGCCTGCGGGTTTTCATACCTGAAGACAGGCGTAATATAGTACATCTTTACTGGCTGAGTTATGTTATAGAGGCCATGCTCTATATAAGACCGTACTGTCCCGGCCGTACCCTCCGGTTTTAGGGTAATACTCCTTTCACCTTTATCAAAAAAGGTGTACATCTCCTTTTGAACTATGTCAGTAGTATCACCGACACCCCGTACGAATAATTCCGTATGCTCAAAAGTGGGTGTTCTTATTTCCATGTAACAGAATAACTTAGTTATCCTGCGAATAACACGTTCAATATATTGCCATTTATAAGATTCATCGGGCAAAAGGTCTTTAGTACCCCTTGGCGCCTTTGTTATCATTAGCTTCCTCCTTCACCGGTTTTAGTGGTTTCCAATATAAAAACACTCACATCCCAATAAACTAAAGAAAAGGGACGGGAGTGTTTCCCGCGGTACCACCCTTGTTAGGGAAATACTGGATTTCCCTCACTCAAATTATTTAACGCTTGTATGCGAACGCTGCCTAACAATCTCAGCAGGTTGGCTCCGGGTTGCCGTTCACCAGTTTGTACTAATGGTACACTTTCAGCTACTGTGTTCCTTCTCTTTTTAGTTGCGCTGGTTACTCTTCCCCTCATTACCTTTAGAATATAGGACAAAATGGATTTGCCAATTTTCTAGATTATAATATTGAACGGCTATAATGTCAACTTCATTTTCCTGTCTATCATCTCGTCTATCCTTTTAATATATTCCTCAATATTTTTCACATTGGGTGCCCTCTCTATGCGGTTTTCTTCAGAGAAATAGAACTTCGATATAGCCCCTGCACCAAAAGCCCAGACAGTTTGTCGATCCTCCATCATCTGAATATTGTAAACCGATTCTTTGCCCGGAAGGGCAAATCCTATATTCTCCATGTTTCCCAGCATATATTTTTGGCGATATAGATAATAAGGTCTCATTCCCATGGATTCTGCACCCTGATAATAGATATCCATCATCTTCTTAGCCACTTTTACCTCTGCAGAACTAAAAAAATAAATATTCTCCTTAAGCCTAGACGCACGCTTTATAGCCAGGGCATGAACGGTAAAATTATCGGGCTTTAGGTCTATAATTGATGCCATTGTTTTCTGCGATTCCTCTATACCTTCGCCAGGCAGACCAACTATTACGTCCATGTTTATAGAATTAAATCCAATTTCCTTCGCCATATTGAAACACTTAATAATTTCAACGCTATTATGGTTTCTGCCAATCAATTTCAATGTCCTGTCGTTCATGGTTTGAGGGTTTATACTGATCCGACTAACTTTATAATCTTTCAGTAGTTCCAGCTTGGCTTTATCCATTGTATCAGGCCTTCCGCCCTCCACAGTATATTCCATCAAGGTGTTCTCTCCCCAGTTTTCTTTTACAGAAGATAGAACAGCATTTAGTTGGGTCAAATTTAGGGAAGTAGGGGTACCCCCGCCTATATATACAGTTTGTATGCTGATCCCCTTTTCCCGAGCCAGTTTAGCCATAACACCCATTTCCTTATCAAGGGCAAGGATATAATCATCTACTAGGTAGGCGCACTGAGCCAAAATAGCAGACGGGAAGGAGCAGAAGAAACATTTGGTAGTACAAATTGGGATGTTAATATAGATAGAAACCTGATTTGGGTTATTGTATGCAAAATAGGGTCGCTGAATACGAGCAATATCCAATATCAGCTTAGCCTTTTGTTTACTTATCCTATAATCTGAATAAAGAGTCTCTTGGATGTGACTGGAATCAAGCCCCCTATCCATTAAATTATGGACTATCCCCACAGGTCTTACTCCTGTTAAAGACCCCCATTCCAGGTCATAACCTTTAACCTCCACCAATGCCTCATAGAGAAGAAGCTTTGTTTTATTCTTTAGATCCCGTCTAAAATGTGATTCTTTGGCTTCACTGTTAAATAAACAATGCTTTGTATGAAAGGGCTCTATTTTACTATCTTTTAAAAATTGAATGGTGATTTTTATATCTTTATGAAGTCCATTTACATTCTCGTGATTACAGACTATTATTAAATCGTTTTTCAAGTAGTTTGTAAAATCGGAATCTGCTGACTTTGTCACTATGCCTGGATAGAAAACCCTCACAAGCTCAGTCAGCTCATTAGAATATTCGGGTATAGATGATAATACGTATATAACCAAACTTGATCAAATCTCCTCTTATGCTAAAAGGCCTTTTTACTATCCAATAAAATAGTAACAGGGCCATCATTTACTGATTCAACTGCCATAGTGGCTCTAAATATTCCAGTTCCCACGGCCACACCCTTTGCTTTTACTTTATTTACAAATTTATTATAATAGTCCTCTGCTTTGCTTAAATCCGCTGCATTGGTAAAACTAGGTCTTCGGCCTTTTCTACAATCGCCATATAGTGTAAACTGGGAAACAACAAGAATATCGCCACCCGAATCCCTAATAGACAGGTTCATCTTGCCTCCCTCATCTTCAAAGATTCTTAAATTGACAACCTTATCAACAATATAGTCAAGATCCTTAAGACTATCGTCTTTTCCTACACCCAGATATACTAAAAGACCTTTTTCTATTTCACCTGTAACAATCTTTTCTACCCTTACAGCAGCATAGTGCACACGCTGTATTACCACCCTCATAATATCACCTCTGGAGTCTGGATACCTATGCTTTTACCCTAAAGGCATCGATTACTTCATCTATTCTTCTAAGTTGCTTGATTACCTTTTTTAATTGTTCCACACCGTTAATTTCCATAGTAATATTTACTATGACTTGTTTGTTTTTACTGGTTCGTGCATTAATAGCCGTAACAATTATATTCATATCCGATATAGCTTTGGTGATATCCGCAAGAAGCAGCTGCCTATCCCTAGCTAAAATTTGGATTTCTGAACTAAAGGAGGCCTTGTACTCTTCAACCCAGTCAACTTCAATGAGTCTATGATCCTCAACAGATGGGTCATTTAAGTTAACGCAATCCGCCCTATGAACGGATACCCCCCTACCCCTTGTGATATATCCCACAATATCATCTCCTGGAACAGGGTTACAGCACTTAGATAACCTGACCAAAATATTATCGATTCCCTTTACTTTTACCCCACCATTGCTTGTAGTGTGATCCTTCTCCCGCTTTGTATCGCTCTTAGCAGGCAGCTCTTCTGCGGGATCCGGGTTAGCCTTTTTATACTCATCGATAAGCCTAAAGAGTATTTGATTAGTTGTTATACCACCATAGCCAAGGGCAGAATACATATCCTCAGCGGAATGAAAACCATATTTTTTCCAAACTGATGCGGACCATTCTTTTTGTAGAAGTTGTGACAACAAAAAACCTTGCCTTTTGGCTTCCCTTTCCAGCATTTCTTTACCTTTGACGATATTTTCTTCCCTGCGTTCTCTTTTAAAAAACTGCTTTATCTTATTCTTTGCCTGACTTGTCTTTACTACTTTTAGCCAATCTCTGCTAGGACCATTGCTTGAAGAGGACGTAAGGATCTCAACTATATCCCCGGTCTTTAAAGCATGATTCAGGGTAACGATCCGTCCATTCACCTTAGCCCCAACACATTTATTGCCAACGGCACTATGAATTGAGTAAGCAAAATCCAATGGGGTAGCCCCTTTAGGTAGATCTACCACGTCACCCCTGGGTGTAAATACAAAAACTTCGTCAGTAAATAGATCGATCTTAAGAGTCTCCATGAATTCTCTGGCATCTTTCAAATCACTCTGCCATTCCAGTAGATGCCTAAGCCATGCCAGTTTTTCATCAAATCCGGTGGAGCCTTTCTTGCCCTCCTTATATTTCCAGTGAGCAGCAATACCGTATTCCGCTGTACGGTGCATATCCCAAGTTCTGATTTGAATTTCAAAAAGTTCACCCTTTGGTCCAATTACAGTTGTATGGAGGGATTGATACATATTAGGCTTGGGTACAGCTATATAATCTTTAAATCGTCCTGGGATTGGCTTCCATAGAGTATGTGTAACGCCTAATACACCATAACAATCCTTTACGCTATTAACAATGACTCTAACAGCTAACAGATCATAAATCTGATCAAAGTCCTTATGCTGCATATACATTTTTTTATAAATGCTATAAAAATGTTTTGGTCTGCCTTCAATTTCAGCCACAATATTTGTATCGTCCAGTTTTCCCTTTAAGGTATCTATCACTTCCTGAATATATTCCTCTCGTTCCTCACGTTTTGAAGATATTCTGTTTACCAGGTCATAATAGCCTTCAGGGTCAATGAATCTTAGGGAAGTATCTTCCAATTCCCATTTTATTTTAAAGATTCCAAGTCTGTGGGCCAGGGGGGCATAAATCTCTAAAGTTTCGTATGCTTTTTCCCTTTGTTTTTCATCATCAATATATTCCAACGTCCTTAAGTTATGCAAGCGATCAGCTAGTTTGATTATTATTACTCTTATGTCTTTGGCCATTGCCAGAAACATCTTTCGTAAATTTTCAACCTGCTGCTCTTCTTTTGTTTGATAAGCTATCTTACCCAACTTTGTGACGCCGTCTACTAGTCTGGCTACTTCATTGCCGAATAATATTTCCAGCTCTTCTACGGTGACACCAGTATCTTCAATTACATCATGCAATAGCCCGGCGACAATAGTGTCAACATCCAATCCCAGATCCATTAGTATATGAGCCACTTCCAGGGGATGTATTATATAAGGTTCTTTTGAAGACCTCAGTTGCGACTTATGGGCATGCTCCGCAAAGGTATAGGCATCTTTGATTTTTTTAGAGCCTTCTTCCCCATACATTCGTAACGCCTTTAATTCTAATATTTCTGATTTCTTAGTGAATTCCTTCATCCCCCATATACTTTTCCTGTATTAATATCCTATATCGAAAAAACTCAAATTGTGCAGGCTACAAAAATACATTAAAGCACAATTAGAATTGGACCAGTGCATCTGTCCTGTAGCCTTTAAGCTTATCTCTGCCCTTAAGGTATGACAGCTCCATAACAAAGACAAATCCAACTATTATGCCACCTAATTTTTCAGCTAGCCTGGCAGTGGCCAAAGCCGTGCCACCAGTGGCCAAAAGATCATCAGAGATTATTACTCTTTGTCCAGGAAGAATTGCATCCTTGTGTATCTCTAAGGAATCTTTCCCGTATTCCAGATCGTATTCAAAGAGTTCGGTAGGACCCGGTAACTTTCCCGGTTTCCGAACAGGTACAAATCCTATCCCTAGGCTATAGGCTAAGGGTGCCCCAAACACAAAACCCCTGGCTTCGGGACCAACTATAACATCAGGATCCAATTCTCTGCAAATATTCGCCAGGGAATCCACTGAATACTTATAGGCTTCCTTATCTTTTAGAATGGTAGTTATATCCTTGAAACTAATGCCTTTTTTGGGGAAATCGGGTATCACCCTAATTTTATCAGCAAGATCCATGGTGCTCCTCCTTAAAATTGAGATATTCTTTATAAGCATTTATCCATTTTTGGTAATAGGTAAATAGCCGGCTTTCTTCTAGTTTTCTTGGTTTTGGATCCCTTATCATTAATATCCTTACGGAATTTTTTGATGCCTCAATTTTTAGAAAATCTAATTCCTTGAAAACATTAACTATTAGCATTATCTTAAAACAATTGGATTTGTCACCTGTTTGTTTTTGATAATCAACCAAAAGTTTTGACCAACTATCCCATATTCTAGACCCTATAGGCAGATAAACAAGCCACCTGTATAGGGAAGTAAAATCTGAACGCCCAACCCAACGGTCTTTGATTAATAATACATCTTTACCCAAGCCTTGTCCATTATGTTTTATTATACGTACATTGCATCCTTCTAAAACCTTATCAGCTATATAATAAAAGGAGATACCGGCCCTGAAGACATAAATATTCTTATAGTCGGAAAATGATATTTCGCTGTAAATAGGTGCGAATATCACCGTATTAGCACCTATGCCCTCTTGCTCACTTGGCTTTCCATAATAGAAATTGATCCCTTTCTCTAGTTTGTTCTCACAAATTACTTTCACCATATATTCACTGTCTATAAGGGAATCCACCAATACCAAAGTGCCGATTTTAGTATCACTAAATTTATAAATAATTTCTTCTACATCAGCTATTGGCAAGGGTTCAGAAACTTTATCAAAGTTGAAGTGAAAGCATTCCTTATTATATATAAAATCACTCATGAAAGCATCAAAATATTTCAAATAAAATAGGGAAAAGAAATTATGCCAATCCTGGGCATTTTTAAATACTATATCCGCATACTTAATATTAAATTGAAGTGAGTTTCTCCCCTTCCAGTAATTCATTTCCAGACCCGCAAGAACAGAAACCCGGCCAGCATAGGAAAGATGTTCTGAATGGGCTCCCATACCGAAGGCGATTCCGTCGAATCTGCGGTTACCTATGCTGATTATGGATTTTAAGTGTTCACCATGGCTACCTACAGGCCGAATATCCATCGTTTCAATATCAGGTAACAGAAAGATTGGGGTAGGGTTTCCCATGCCAAAGGGTTCCATTGCTTCTAATTCCTTGACCAGTTCGTAGTTTATATCTCCCGGGTTTAGAACAGCATCATAAATAAACCGAGGCACCAACATATCATCGCTGATATTTTTATTACAAAAACTAATAAGACCTTTTTTTAATGATGATATTTTATTTTTGGCTATGGTGAGGCCAGCAGCTTGTTCATGCCCACCAAACTTATCCATTAATTGGGAATGGGAACTCAAAGCTTCATATATATTAAACCCCTTTATACTTCTTGCAGAGCCTGTTCCTATATCATCATCAAGTGCAATAAGTATACATGGTCGAAAATAACGTTCAGCTATCTTGGAGGCTGCTATACCTATAATCCCGGGATTCCAGCCTTCCTTTGCTAAAACAATTATCCTGTCACTGCTTAAATCAACATAATGCTTAATGAGTTTTTCTGCATCCTGGATAGTTTCAGCTTCTTGGGATTGTCTTTCTTTATTCTGTTTATCTAGTTCTTTAGCTATAGGCAGGGAGCCCGACAGCTCTCTTGAGCTTAAAAGTTGAAAACCTTTAATCGGATCATCAATCCTGCCTGCTGCATTGAGCCTTGGTGCCAGGCCAAAGGCAATTCTTCCAGAATTAATATCTTTGCCCTTAAAACCTGAAACCTCTATTAATGCTTTAATACCAGCACAAGGATTTTTATTGATTTTATTCAATCCTTTTGCCGCAAATATCCTATTGTCCCCTATAAGGGGGACTACATCAGCAATGGTCCCCAGGGCTATTAAATCCAGATACCGTTTCAAATATTCCACACCTGCTAAAGCCTGAACTAATTTTCCAACTACACCAACCCCAGCTAAAGGGTGGGTGTTGTGAAGCTTAGGGTTTCTAGCCGGATTAATTACAGCTACAGCACCCGGCAAGGAAGGCCCGCATTGATGGTGGTCTGTAATTATAACGTCCATTCCCAAGTGATGAGCATATTCTACCTCTTCTACAGAGTTGGTACCGCAATCAACACTGATTAATAATTCTGTTCCCCTGGCATGGATAATTTCAATTGCCTCATAATTAATACCATAGCCTTCCATACGATTTGGAATATAAACATTTACTTTACATCCTGCCTCTATTAAATAGCTATACAATAATGCACAGCCTGTCATTCCGTCTACATCATAATCTCCATATATAGTGATAGATTCATTGTGAGCCTTGGCATCCTTTATCCGTTCCACGGCTTTATCCATATCATAAAGCATATATGGGTCAAATAAATCTTCCAAGGAAGGGTTTAGAAAATTATGGGCATCCACCCAATTGAGGATGCCTCGGTTTATAAGAACCCTGGCCGTGATATCTGATATATCCAATTTATTTTGAATAAGATCTATTTTTTCTTTTAAAATGTCAAAATCAACGGCAGGGGGCATTCTCTGTTTTATTGTGGCCATTGTTTACACCCCGATGATTTCTTTAAAAGTAGAGCCTCCCTTTGGGAAGCCCTTTGAAAAATGCTATTTTGCTATGGCCGGTTTACCACCTTTAGATCTTTCAACCCATGCAGACCATATGGGACTAGCTACAAAAATAGAGGAATATGTGCCGCTAACAAGACCAATCAATATAGGAAGCGTAAAGTCTTTTATAGATTCGACACCGAGGATATAAAGGGCTGCAATGGCAAAGATGGTAGTCAAGGATGTATTAAGGGTTCTCGTAATGCTTTCATTGATACTCTGGTCAACTATTTCAGACATTGCCTTCTTTCTGCCAAAACGTTTAGTATTCTCCCTTATTCTGTCAAATACTACTATAGTATCATTAATCGAATAACCAAGTATGGTCAGAATCGCTGCTATAAACGAATCGTTTATTTGTATCCCCAGGATGGCCGTCACGGCTATCATGACAAGTAAATCATGGAATAGAGCCAAAACTGCGGCGACACCTGATTTAAGTTCGAACCTTATCCAGATATAGACCAAAATCAACGCTACTGCAATAAGAACTGACGTAACCGCATTCCGTACCAGTTCCCTCCCCACCGTTGGACCAACAAAATCCACATTAATCTTTTCGGCATCCAAATTATATTTTTCCTGTAGCTCAGTAATAATCTTATCATGGATTTCCTGCAGATTTTCAGTGTACTTAATCCTAATAATAGCATCTTGGCCATTTTGCCCTGCACTCACTATATTAGCATCTACATTCTGTTCATTTACTATATCTCTGATATCATTTACATTATATTCAGCACCTATATTCGCGTAAATAACACTACCGCCAACAAAATCAACACCTAAATTTAACCCTCGGGCAGCAATCATTCCAGATCCTATCAATATAATTATAATCGGGATTGCAATCCACAGTTTTATATGTTTAACAATATGAAATCTCATAGTTCCCCCTCCCTCATGCACCGTATAGCCATTTATTTTTTAAATTGAGCCCCAAGACCAGCTTTAAGACAAATCGAGTAAAGGCAATAGCGGTAAACATACTTGCCAAAATACCGATTATTAATGTCTTGGCAAACCCCTGTATCGGGCCTGTCCCAAAATATAAAAGTACAAAAGCTGCAATGAGAGTTGTAATATTAGAATCCAGAATAGCCCTAAAGGCTTTGTTGAACCCTGAATCCAAAGATGCAATTATGGTTTTCCCAGATTTGATTTCTTCTTTAATTCTTTCAAAAATAATTACGTTTGCATCTACCGCCATCCCGACGGACAATATGATACCTGCTATCCCGGGAAGGGTCAGAGTAATCTTGGCCGCAGCTAAAACTATCATAACAATAATCATATAAACTAATAACGCAAAGTCGGCTACTAGGCCAGGCAGTCTATAAAAAATAAGCATAAACAGCAGTACTGCTGCGATACCTATAATACCCGCCTGAATAGCCCTGTTTAACGCATTGACACCCAAGGTTGCCCCTATAGTACGGGTCTCAGCCTGTTCAAGATCCACAGGTAAGGCACCACTCTCAATGAGGTTTGCAATCCGCTTTGCTTCATCTATATCCTTCATGCCTTCAATGATACCTTTCCCACCTAAAATAGCACTATTAACTACAGGGGTGGAAATAGGGTTCTTGTCCAGCAAAATCTTGATTATCTGACCTTTATATTTTGTAGTTGCTTCTCCAAACTTTTTTGCCCCCTCAGGATGCAATTCAAAATCCACTATGGGGGTATGGCCTTGCCCATAGGCAGGTACCGCGGTTTTAACATCTTTACCGGTAATAATTATCTCGCCTTCCGGACTTTCAAATTCCAGGACTGCAGGCTTGGCTAGTATATCGGCCAATTCCCTGGGGTTTTTAATGCCTGGGATCTCTACTTGAATCCTGTTTTCACCCTGTTTTGCAATGGTAGCCTCATTTTGGCCTTCTTTATCCAGCCTATTCCTAATAACCCTTATGGCACCATCAATCTTACTGTCTTTATCCTTATCTCCGGATTCCATCTTGGCTTCGTAGACCACATACAGACCGCCCTTTAAATCCAACCCTTGGCGTATCTGCTGCCCCAGTGGCAAAATTTCATAAGGTCCCCATAAAGGCAGCCCATTTAGTGCCACGTAGGAAACGAAAGCAATAATAAAAACAATGAGAAACAGTTTAATACTGTTTTTCACATTCATATCGTATCCCCCTCTTAATCTCCTTCATATGCGAAAGTAGCCCATTAAATAGGCTGCAATAATAAAATAAGCATTGTCCGTACCAATGCTCACTTTAACAATTATAGTACTTTAGTACAGATGAGTCAATAGAAATAGCAACAGCCCAAAGCTATCGCTATTATAAAGCAATTCCTAATAGTTTATATATTATTATATACAATGAAATCTAAGCAAATCCCGCGATCATCGTTTAATCGAATTGATATAGCCGTTATTGGATTCGCCTAAATTGCTTAATCTTTAGTACCTCCATTATGGATCGTTAACCTATATATAAAAGGGCTAATTACGTAGAATTACACCTATAATACCCCCTATTGAACCGGCCACAAACCCTAAAAGAATGTCTGAGAGTATCAAAGATCCCATAAATGCAGATCCTCCAAAAACATAACTAATTAGTAATGCACAGAGGATGTAAAGAATACCTGTGATCCCACCTTTAATCCAGCCCATTTTCTTGCTGGCTCTGGAGGCCAAAATCCCTCCAATAGCCGCGCTTAGGATCCGTACAACCTGCACTACAGGTGGAATGACATCCTCCTGGAGGTCAGCAATCTTTATTATTACAGCAAAAAGAGTAAAACATATTAAGGTCAAAATTACTGCTATCAGTGCACTCTTAAATATGGCCATAACATCGTGTAAAATTGTTTCAGGTTCTTGTTTTGCGGGAGCTTTGCGAATTTTTCTCAACATACTCATCCTCTCTAAAAGTCAATGGTTTTAAATCCTGCATTCTTTTACCATAGACAATGAGTCCTAATTTAAATTATGCAGGGATTTCATTATATATTCCTGCATAACTATAGGGATGGATGAGTAATTAACGCATTAAAAAAGCCTGTCCCTATCTCGAACAGGCTTTCTTTCAATCTGCTGTGATCTTATCAACGCTTTTAATAGCCCAGCGCTCAAATACTAACTTGACCTTGTCAGCCCCTACTTCAATTACAACTATATCATCATTTACGGAAACAATTTTTCCACAAATCCCGCCGATTGTAGTAATGTTATCACCTGTAGTCAAAGCAGCAAGCATTTCTCTGTTCTCTTTATCCCTTTTTCTTTGAGGGCGAATCATCAAAAAATAAAAGACACCGATTATCACTATAAAAGGCAACAAATTCATCAAGATACCCATGAAGCCTTCCGGTCCCTGTGCTCCTGCAGCAGCTAGCAGCATCTAAATCCCTTCCTTCCTGTTATTTTAGTATTTTCAAGCCATTCTAAAATTGATTCCTATCGGCTCACTTGAATATTATACATTATATGCCCGGATATGGCAAAGCTTAATTAATAGTTAGTTATAGCCATATTTCTGAAAAAAATTCTCCCTAAAATCCCCTAGCACATTACCCCTAATAGCCAACCGGATATTCTTCATAAGGTTTATTAGAAAATTTATATTATGAATGGAAACTAAGACTGAAGATAGTATTTCCCCGGCTTTAATTAAATGGCGAAGATAAGCCCTGGTAAAATTTTTACATGTATAACAATCACATTCTGGATCTAAAGGAGTAAAATCTTTGCTATAGGTAGCATTTCGCACTACGACCCTGCCCTGACTTGTTAATGCCAGTCCATTCCTTGCTATACGGGTAGGCAATACACAATCAAACATGTCTACCCCTTTCATTACCCCTTCGATAAGACAATCCGGAGAACCCACTCCCATAAGATAACGTGGCTTGTTTACGGGCATAACCGGGTTTATAGCCTCTAGAATTTCGTACATCAAATCCTTAGGCTCGCCTACACTCAATCCCCCGATACCATATCCAGGGAAATCCATTGCCATCATTTCTTCAACGCTTCTTAGGCGTAAATCCTTATACATGCCACCTTGGATTATTCCGAAAAGTGCTTGATCTGTCCTCTGGTGGGCTGATTTGCACCTTTTAGCCCATTTTAATGTTCTTTCTAAATCTCCTTTCGCCTCATCATAACTATGGGGATAGGGTGAGCATATATCAAAAGCCATCATTATATCAGCACCAAGGCTATTCTCTATTTCCATAACCCTCTCCGGGCTAAAAAAATGATAAGAACCGTCCAGGTGGGATTGAAATTCCACACCGCCATCACTTATCTTCCTTAATTCGGATAAACTAAATACCTGGAATCCACCACTATCAGTTAGTATGGGCTTTTCCCAGCTCATAAACTTATGGAGACCCCCTGCTTCTTCTATTAGTTTATGACCCGGCCTTAAGTATAAATGGTAGGTATTCGATAGTATTATCTCTGTTTCCAAGTCATCCAAAACTTTGGGAGTTAGGGATTTGACCGTTGCCTGGGTTCCTACAGGCATAAAGACCGGAGTATCTATAATCCCATGAGGAGTATGAAGTTTCCCAAGGCGGGCTCCTGTCTGTGAGCATGTTTTCAATAGTTCGAACTTAAATATGATCAATACCTCCAATAAAATTTTTGTTGTTATGATGTGAAAGCTTAGTTATATAATTAGCATTGAATCACCAAAACTAAAAAACCTGTATTCTCTCTCTATTGCTTCTTTATAAGCCCGAAGGACTTCATCCTTACCGATTAAAGCACCTACCAGCATTATAAGGGTTGATTTTGGCAGGTGAAAGTTAGTTATAAGCCCATCTATGGCCTTAAAATTATAACCTGGATAGATAAAAATATCCGTTT
>JAAYSJ010000014.1 GCA_012518395.1 Clostridiales bacterium | reverse complement strand
GGGCTAATCGCCGATGATGTAATAGGCAAAAGAACTATCTCCTCTGCCTATGTAGAGCCCTTAGGAAATGGTGAAGGGATAGAAGTTTTGACCCACAACATAACCTGGGTTACCCGGGAAATGTACGCCAATGCCCTGGTTACAGCGGGGGTAGAAAACGCCAAGGTAATAGCGGCGGCTCCCTTTAAAGTATCGGGCACAGGCGCCCTGACAGGGATAATGAAGGCTTTTGAGGAAGCGGCAGGCAAGGATCTAAGTGAAGAAGCAAAACAGACAGCCAACGAAGAACTGGTCACCACTGGTGAATTGGGAGACACCATAGGTAAGGATGAGGCAGCTGCCCTTATAAAAGAGATCAAGGAACAAATCGCCGAGTTAAAGACCAAGGACGAAGGTGAGATCCGAAAGATTATTATCGAGATATCGGGTAACCTTAATATCAACCTTACTCAGGAAGAGGTCGATAAATTGGTTGAGCTGATGAAAAAAATTAGCAACCTGGATCTAAATGTAGACAAGATCGCGGGTCAGATAGAGAAGATCACTGGAAACTTGGATAATATTAAAGAAACGATCTCAGAAAACAAGGGGTTAATCAAGAAAATCCTGGAGGCTATAGAAAAGTTCTTTGCCTGGGTAAGAGGCCTTCTGGGTTAGAAATTGCCAAAGCAGCCATAAAACTAAAAAAGACTCTGATCCCGTGCGGAACGGAGTCTTTTTCGTTGCATTAATGCGAAAACTTTATATAATGGTATGGGTAGTTAATAGTAATAATAAATGTTTATACTGAATTTCAGGGGGTGCATTTTTTGTTTAAAAGTATCCGCAAAGAAATCCGGGGCATAATGCACAGGGATCCGGCGGCTAGAAATTCGCTGGAAGTTATTTTGTGCTATTCTGGATTTCATGCTATTATTAGTCATAGAATAGCCCATTGGCTATATAATCATCGTTTAAAACTATTAGCCAGGATGTTATCCCAATTTTCAAGATTTATAACAGGTATTGAGATCCATCCCGCCGCAAAGATAGGGAAAAGATTATTCATCGATCATGGTATGGGAGTAGTAATAGGGGAAACCACAGTTATAGGGGACAATGTTACCATATATCAGGGAGCCACCCTAGGTGGAACAGGGAAAGAGCAGGGAAAAAGGCATCCCACCATAGGAGATGGAGTGGTAATCAGTGCCGGCGCCAAGATTCTGGGTCCCTTTACAGTAGGCGACAATAGTAAGGTGGGTGCAGGTGCGGTAGTTTTAAAGGAGGTTCCGCCAAATTGTACTGTGGTAGGCATACCGGGAAGAGTGGTCAGAAAGGATAATATTCCTGTTCTGGCGGAGACCCGGGTAGAAAAGGTAGATTGTGACGAGGTGGATCTGGATCAGATAAAGATGCCCGACCCGGTAGATGATGCCATAAGCTGCATTATAGAAAGGCTTTCAAAGGTAGAAGAACAGTTAAAACGACTGGAGGAAGCAGAATAATATGAAATTATACAATACTTTGACCAGAAAAAAGGAAGAATTTATACCCATACACCCTGGAGAAGTCAGGATGTATTGCTGCGGGCCTACGGTATATAATTATTTTCATATAGGTAACGCCCGTCCCTTTATCATTTTTGATGTTTTCAGGCGATATATGGAATACAAAGGTTATAAGGTGACCTATGTCCAGAACTTCACCGATATAGACGATAAGATGATAGACAGGGCTCTGAAAGAGAAAACCACGGTAGCAGCTTTGGGAGAAAAATTCATTAAAGAATATTTTCACGATGCTGATGGGCTGGGTATAAAGCGGGCCACTGTCCATCCCAAAGCAACAGAACATATCAGCCAGATCGTGGATTTTACCGAAAAGCTCATTGAAAAAGGGTTGGCTTACGAAGCATCCGGGGATGTGTATTTTGATACCTCTAAAAGTCCTGATTATGGGAAACTTTCAAGGCAGAACCTGGACGAATTGGATACAGGGGCCAGGGTAGATGTGGATGAGAAGAAGCGAAACCCAATGGATTTTGCCCTTTGGAAAGCACAAAAGCCTAATGAACCTGCCTGGGATAGTCCTTGGGGCATGGGTAGACCGGGCTGGCATATAGAATGCTCTGTGATGGCTAATGTGTATCTCGGGGAGACCATCGATATCCATGCCGGAGGCCAGGATTTGACCTTCCCCCATCACGAAAACGAGATAGCCCAGAGTGAGGGCTTGTCAGGGAAACCCTTTGCCAATTATTGGATCCATAATGGGTATATAAATGTGGACAATAGGAAAATGTCTAAATCCCTGGGGAACTTCTTTACAGTTCGGGATATTTCCCGGGAATATGATTTAGAGATAGTAAGGCTGTTTATGATTTCTGCTCATTACAGAAATCCCATCAACTTTAGCCATGAGCTTTTGGATCAGGCTAAAAGTGCCCTGGAGCGGCTTTACAACGCAAAAAATAATCTTTTATATCTGATGGATAAAACCGAAGATAGGGAAATGACCCAGGAAGAAAGTAAGATATACGATGGACTGGCTGGCTATGTAGGGGATTTTGAGAAGGCAATGGAGGATGATATAAACACCGCCGATGCTTTATCCGTTATCTTTGATCTGGTTCGGGAGGCCAATACTCTGCTTAATACGAAAAGTCCCAAAAGATTAGTTCAAAAATTCTACGATGTTTTTAAGACTCTTACCGATGTTTTGGGTATTCTCCAAAAGGAACAAGAGAAAAGTCTGGACGAAGAAATCCAGGAGCTTATAGATAAAAGGCAACAAGCAAGAGCAAACAAGGATTGGGTCGTCGCCGATAAAATCCGGGACGACCTTAAAGAAAGAGGCATAATCCTGGAAGACACACCCCGAGGTGTGCGCTGGTCCAGAAAGTAAGGTGCGGGTGGATAAATGAATCAGGAATTAGAAAGGGAAATCAATATTACATCATTAGCAGAACTTATAGACAAAGATTTCGGCGATAAAGAAGATTTGAATTGTGCTGAAAAAATATT
>JAAYSJ010000147.1 GCA_012518395.1 Clostridiales bacterium | reverse complement strand
GGTAATGCCCGGGGACAACATCGATATGGAAGTTGAACTTATCACTCCTATCGCTATTGAAGAAGGCTTAAGATTTGCTATCCGAGAAGGTGGCAAGACTGTAGGCGCAGGCGTAGTTGCCAGCGTTGCCGAGTAATAAACGGACTATAGGTGGCAGGAGCGAATTACTCCTGTCACTGCTTGTCCTTAAAATAAAAAATGCTTGATTTTATCTTTTATCTGTTATAGACTATAGTGGTTGCGCTGTGCCCAGGGCACACGCGGCTGAGTGTACACGGGGTTATCTCCTAAAGGGATATAGAGGAGGGAAGACATGGCAAGTGAAAAAATAAGAATAAAGTTAAAGGCTTATGATCATACGCTGATTGATCAATCGGCTGAAAGAATCGTTGATACAGCAAAAAAGACCGGTGCAAAGGTATCAGGACCAATACCCTTACCTACAAATAAGGAAATCATTACTATACTAAGGTCCCCTCATAAACATAAGGACTCTCGTGAGCAATTTGAAATGAGGACCCATAAACGGCTAATTGATATCTTGAGCCCTACGCCAAAAACCGTAGATTCTCTCATGAGACTGGATCTGCCCGCTGGTGTAGATATCGAGATAAAGCTGTAGGCAGCGTAGAATAAAAGGTTAGCATCATTTCTCACGAAACGGAGGTTGAAAAAGATGAAGAAAGGGATTCTGGGGAAAAAATTGGGCATGACCCAGCTCTTCAATGAAGATGGCACTGTCATACCCGTTACAGTCATAGAAGCAGGACCATGCGTAGTCACCCAGATTAAAACCCGGGACAGAGAGGGATATAGTGCTGTTTTGGTGGGGTATGAAGACATCCGGGAAAAACTCGTAAACAAGCCCCTGAAAGGACAGTTTGATAAGGCGGGGGTATCCTATAAAAGGTATATTCGCGAACTTCCTTTAGATAATGTGGAAGATTACAGTGTTGGCCAGGAAATCAAGGCAGATATCTTTGCGGAAGGGGATCGTATAGACATCTCCGGCAGATCCAAAGGTAAAGGCTTTGCGGGCAACATCAAGAGATTCGGGCACGGGACCGGGCCTAAAAGTCATGGATCCCATTACCATAGGGGACCAGGTTCCCACGGTGCAGGATCTTCCCCGGCCAGGATATTCAAGAACAGAAAACTGCCCGGAAGAATGGGTAACGTTCGCACCACCGTGCAAAACCTGGAAATAGCCAGGGTTGACGCAGACAGAAACCTGTTAATGGTAAAGGGCGCTGTTCCCGGGCCAAAGGGGAATATGCTTATCATCAAGGATACAGTCAAGAGATAAGCTACAGGATATGGAGGAAAGGAGGAAAGGATATGCCCAAAGTAGAGGTTTTCAACACCGAGGGTAAGGCTGTAGGGGAGATTGAACTGGACGAGAATATCTTCGGTGTAAAAATAAATGAGGCTTTACTGCATCAGGTCGTAAGAATGCAGCTTAATAATAAAAGACAGGGCACCCAATCTGCACTGACCCGAGCTGAGGTTAGGGGAGGAGGGGCTAAACCCTGGAGACAGAAAGGTACAGGACGCGCCCGGCATGGGAGCATCCGTTCACCTATATGGGTTAAGGGCGGCGTAGCTTTTGCCCCGAAACCAAGGGATTATAGTTTTAAGGTAACCAGAAAGATGCGCAGGCTGGCTTTAAAATCCGCCCTGACATCAAAGGCAGCCGGTAAAGAAATACTGGTTTTGGATTCCTTAGAGCTTTCCCAGCCTAAAACCAAGGAAATGGTGAAGGTTCTTAAAAACCTGGAGGTTCAGGGTAAAGCTCTGGTAGTATTGCCGGAACGAAACGAAACCCTGTCAAGAGCCGCAGGAAACTTGCAGGAAGTGAAGTTGGCATCTGTTAATACCTTAAATGTCTTAGATATACTGAACTATGATAAGTTCATTATTACCAAG
>JAAYSJ010000146.1 GCA_012518395.1 Clostridiales bacterium | reverse complement strand
GGTAATGCCCGGGGACAACATCGATATGGAAGTTGAACTTATCACTCCTATCGCTATTGAAGAAGGCTTAAGATTTGCTATCCGAGAAGGTGGCAAGACTGTAGGCGCAGGCGTAGTTGCCAGCGTTTCGGAGTAAGAAATATACAAAGAAACTTGGAGATACAGGAGACCGGCTGATCTGCCGGTCTTTTATTTGCAAGGTCGGGTTTTCAGGTTTCCAGAATTTCATTGACATGATAGGGTATTTATGATAAATTAATTAGGTATCTATAAAAGGCAGGTGTTCTGTATGAGAGTGAAAATAACGCTGGCTTGCACTGATTGTAAACAGCGCAATTACAATACCATGAAAAACAAGCAACATAATACCGAACGTATGGAAATGAAAAAATATTGCAAGTTTTGCAAAAGTCATACCCTTCATAGGGAGACCCGCTAAAGGGTCTGATACTAAAAGGATGGCGTAGGATTTGTGTAGGTATCTTGGGGTAAGGATGTGAGTCATTATGGCGAAGGGAAAATCCTCTGCTAAGACAGCAGTCAAAAGCAAAAAGAAAAGAAAAAGCATCATACAGTTTTTCCGAGAAGTTATTTCCGAGCTTAAAAAGGTATCCTGGCCAAGCACCAAAGAGCTTTCCAACTACACATTAGTTGTAGTAGTTGTGATTTTAGTTTTTGCCATTATTACCGGATTTTTTGATTTTGGGCTGGGCAAATTACTTTCCATGATTTCTTAATTTAAGGAGGATGGGTCAGGAAGAAAACCTTGACCCTACGTTTATGTCTGAAAAAGAAACGGACCAGGGTAAATGGTATGTGGTCCACACATATTCTGGATACGAGAATAAAGTAAAAGCCAACCTGGAGAAGATGGTGGAAAACCGCGGTCTTCAAGATCTCATCTTTGAAGTGAAGGTTCCTATGGAGGAGCATATAGAGGTCAAGGATGGCAAAAGAAAGTCTATTAAGCGAAAAATATTCCCGGGATATGTGATAATAAAGATGATAATGACAGACGAGTCTTGGTATGTGATCCGAAACACCAGGGGTGTTACCGGATTTGTGGGGCCAGGCTCAAAACCCATACCCTTAGATGATGAAGAAATAAGAAAGATGGGTGTAGAATATATTCCCATTGAACTGAAGGCCGAGATAGGCGATAATATTCGTATTATTTCAGGGCCTCTGGAAAATTTTATCGGGGTGATAGAAGAAATATATCCCGAGAAACAAAAAGTGCGAGTATCCGTTTCTATGTTCGGCAGGGATACCCCTATCGATCTTGAATACGAACAGATACAAAAGATATGATTCTTTTACAGGAATCAAAAATGTCTGCGACATCTGAATCATATTTAGGATGGATGTCGTAAAACATATACAATATGGCACTTAAAGGAGGTGCTAAGATGGCAAAAAAAGTAACAGGGCTTATCAAGCTGCAGATTCCGGCGGGTAAAGCGACACCTGCACCACCTGTAGGACCTGCATTAGGTCAGCATGGTGTTAATATAATGGGATTTTGTAAGGAATTTAATGAAAAAACCGCTAAGCAGGCGGGGCTCATTATACCTGTGGTTATCACAGTATATCAGGATCGTTCTTTTTCCTTTATTACAAAGACCCCTCCCGCTGCTGTGCTGCTGAAAAAAGCCGCCGGTATTGAGCTGGCATCGGGAAGACCCAATACTGAGAAGGTTGCTACGGTTACAAAGCAGCAGGTTCAGGAGATAGCAGAGTTAAAGATGCCTGACCTTAATGCGGCAAACCTGGAATCTGCCGTTAGGATGGTAGAGGGAACTGCCAGAAGCATGGGGATTGTTGTAAAATAATAAATTGCCCTATAGGGGCAGAGAATAGTGGGAGAGAGTAATACTTTCGCATGTACCACAAGGAGGCAAAGGAAATGAAAAGAGGTAAAAGGTACCAAGACAGTTTTAAACTGGTTGATCGAGCCAGGCTATATGATACAGCAGAAGGTATCGAGCTGGTCAAACAGACAGCTAAAGCGAAATTCGATGAAACAATTGAAGCCAATGTCAGGCTGGGGGTAAACCCCAAGCATGCCGACCAGCAGGTTAGGGGGGCCGTAGTACTGCCCCATGGGACAGGCAGAACTGTAAAAGTTCTCGTTTTTGCCAAGGGCGATAAAGCCAGGGAGGCCGAGAATGCAGGAGCAGATTTCGTAGGCGCCGAAGAGATGGTACAAAAGATCCAGACAGAGAACTGGTTCGATTTTGATGTATGCGTCGCCACCCCCGACATGATGGGTGTCGTAGGCCGTATAGGCCGGATATTGGGACCTAAGGGGCTAATGCCCAACCCAAAATCGGGAACCGTAACCATGGATGTGGGAAAGGCTGTTTCCGATATAAAAGCCGGTAAGGTAGAGTACCGTGTTGATAAGTGGGGTATCGTCCATGTGCCTATCGGAAAAGTGTCTTTTGATAATGAAAAGATCAACGAAAACTTCGCAGCCCTTATGGATGCCATCGTAAAAGCTAAACCTGCATCGTCTAAGGGTACCTATTTAAAAAGCGTAGTTCTTTCCAGTACTATGGGACCCGGCGTTAAAATAAACCCAGGTCAATTTTAAGGTTGACAGCCCAAGACTTTTGTAGTACCTTTATATAGAATTTAATAATAAATACCTTTCTTGCCGTAGACAGCAGGTATCGCAAAGATTATTCTTGCGGTTTAAACATAAGGCCCGCCGAGGTAAAAGAGCAAATTAGAATATTATTGCCCTCTTACCATGGTGTTTAAGACCATACGGGAAGAGGGTATTTTAATGGGTTTTTTAGAGGAGGTGTGATGGGAATATGACTATCAGAGAACAAAAAGCTCAGGTAGTTCAGGAGTTAAAGGATAAGTTTGAAAAATCAAGCAGTGCAGTTTTGATTGATTACAAAGGACTTAATGTTCAAGAGGCCACTGAATTAAGGAGTACTTTCAGGGACGCCGGCGTGGAATATAAGGTATATAAAAACACCTTGACAGAAATTGCTGCAAAAGAACTGGGATTAGAAGAAATCCTGCCTTTTTTAGTAGGACCCACAGCCATTGCTTTTAGTGAAGAGGACCCTGTTGCTCCTGCAAAGATCCTTAATGATGCCATCAAGAAACTTAAAAAGATGGAACTTAAGGTGGGAGTTGTGGACGGAAAGGTTATTGACGTAGAGGGTATTAAAGCCCTGGCGGATCTACCTTCCAAGGAAGAGCTTATAGCCAAGATGCTGGGTAGCATGAACGCACCTATCAGTAATCTGGTGGGAGTGTTAAGCGGAGTTCCCAGGGCGTTGGTTTGTGCCCTTAATGCAATAAAGGATCAAAAGGAAGCGTAAATTAGAAATTTAATAAATTTAAACGGAGGTTTATAGAATGGATAAGAGTCAAATTATGGAAGCTATTAAGAACATGAATGTTTTAGAGTTAGCCGAATTGGTAAAAGATCTGGAAGAAGAATTTGGGGTTAGCGCTGCAGCTCCCGTAGCTGTTGCTGCTGCGCCTGCTGGTGGCGCCGCTGTCGCTGCAGAGGAAGAAGAAAAGACTGAATTTGATGTTGTTCTTGAAGACTTCGGCAGCCAGAAAATCAAGGTTATCAAGGTAGTCAGAGAGCTTACAGGCCTTGGTCTTAAAGAGGCAAAGGATCTGGTTGAAGCAGCTCCAAAGGCAGTTAAAGAGGGTCTGAGCAAGGAAGACGCCGATGCTGCAAAGGCCAAACTTGAAGAGGTTGGAGCAAAGGTCGGTCTTAAATAAGCTGTTTGGTATCAAAGAACATAATCCGTAAGGTGCTTTCACCCGAGGATTTATAATTTCTTAGAGAATTGGGCATAGTCTGGTATCAGGCTATGCCTTTTTTGCCTGTACATATTAGGGCGCTGTATAATTATCCCAGACATTTTTATTGAAGTCATAAAGGAATTCCCCAACCTGATCCCCATTTACGGGTGGCGATATAAGATAGCCCTGAATCAAAAAATGACCCAGCTCTAATATCTTTTTTAATTGTCCCGGAGTTTCTACATACTCCATAACGATATCCAAATCCATATGCTGGCAGAGATCGTAGATAGTAGATACTATATTAAAACTAATCTCACTGTTTAAAATCTCCCTCGTTAAGGATCCATCTATCTTAATCGTTTTGATAGGCATATTAGTAAGATATATTAATGAGGAATGACCTACCCCAAAATCGTCCATTATGATACCTATCCCATCTTTGCTGAGGTTCTCTATATTGTTGTAGGTAATATCATCTTCCACGAGGGCTAAAGATTCCGTAACTTCTATATTAATATCGCTACCCGAAAGACCATAGTTGTCTATGATTTTAATTACTTCTTTATGAAAATCAGGCGAATCCAATTGCTTGGCAGATACATTGACAGAGACCTTAAATTGTTCTATACCCTCTTTATTCCAGATCTGCCTTTGACGTACTGCCCTTTCAATAATCCAAAGGCCTAACCTGTCTATGAGGCCATTCTCTTCTGCAATAGCAATAATCAGCATCGGATTTATCATTCCGTATTTGGGATGCTTCCACCTGAGCAAGGCTTCTACATCAATGATCTTATGATTTGTTGCATCGATAATCGGCTGGTATTGTAAAAACATTTCATTATTCAAAATAGCTGTATCCATTTCATTGGATAGCTGCCTGGCTATAGACCCAATCTTATCAGATCGTATCAAAAGGTTCTTTTCCGGTGAACTATTTGAAGTGATTATTTGAACGAGTTCGCTGTATGCCGATTTAAATTCCAGATCCAACAGCCTGTCAGAGAGTCTTACGAAGGGCATATATACAAATATGGCCACTGCCAGGTTGAGTATTTGAATCAGGCTTCCCATCAAAGAGCCCGTAGCGATATACCCTGATATAATTATTGGGGTGGACCAGGTGACATCATTAATTATTGGCGGAATTATTCCGCTTTTAAATCCTATAAAAGTGGTAATTGATATTATACAGGGCGTTAACACAAATGGAATTGCATAGACTGGATTCAAAACGATAGGGATTCCAAAGATCAAAGGCTCATTTACATTTAATATTGAGTTGGGAATAGCGAATTTAAAGATGGTCCGATTACTCTTATTCTTGCTAAAAATAATCAGGGAGATCAAAAACCCAAGGGTAGTTCCGCTGCCCCCCATATAGACAAAGGCATCCAGAAAACTCTTGGAAATTATACGCCCCGGATCATGTAGGAGACCTTGTTCAAAAAAGCCTTTTGCTACACTATCAAGAACATTATTACCGTGGATACCAAACAACCACATGATATGGGTGGATAGATTATAGACGATTGCTGTATGAATATTAGGGCTTATTGTCCTGTATGGAAGGCTTAGAATATAGTTCAATAAATCGTTTAAACCGCTTTCCATGCCCATGGAGATAAGGCTCCACCTTATAGATGCGAAACCGAACAGTATAATCACTGATGGGACTATTGAAGAAAATGCCATAGGCACTTCTATATCCGGGTCATGGCTAACGTGAAAGAACTTGGTTCTGATATTGGACAGTCTGATAAATATTTCCGTAACTATTATTGATACCAGAATAGCGCCAAAAAAACCAGTTACCCCGGTATTTGCAAAAGATATAAAGGGATCTTTAACATTCATATTAAAAATCATATATACGGCTATTCCCAGGATAGCCGTTATGTTGGGATGGGTGTCCACCTTTTTATTCTTACTGTACCATTTAGACAGGTTGGCGCATATGGAAAATACAAGTATTAATGCTGCGATTTGCAGTGTTGAATTGAAGATAATGGCTCCTAGATCCTTCCAATTAGCCCCAAATACCCTTGCCATTGTATTCTGATAGACGGGTACAGGCAGATTGTTTAGTATTACAGCATAGGCGCTGACTATCATAAGCGGCATCATGGAAATAAAAGAAATACGTATTGAATAAAGGTGCCTTTGGTAATTTAGCTTTTGTAGTATATCATATATTTTTTCATTCATATTCTTTTCGCCTAAGATCCGCACTTTGTATCCCCCTTATAATTACATAAAAATTATTGAGAATATTATATTTTGTAGGATTTGATCTACAATAGCAGAATATATGGCTGTATAATTACCCATATAATGTATATCGTTATAATTATACTATCTTTGACAACAAAATTCCATTTTTTTTAATATCTCTTGTTGACTTGACTTCTATGGTGTTACTGATAAATAATAACTAGTAAGTAAGGGGGATTTCGACATGAAAAAAATGAAGTTTGCGCTCTATTTTGGCAACAGGGGTTCTTTCCTGGTTCGTTGATTGCCGGTGCAATGATAGGGGAATCGCAGCGTCCTGCGAACTGGATGCTTGCAATGCAGTAGCAATGCATGCCTTGAGCGCAGCATAGCCAAAGGGTTATCCCAAGTCCAGCAATAAGACCAAGGATAAAAAGGATTGCTGAGACGATAATGTATGTTTTTATATTAGAGTACTGACTTTTATATTATTGCAATGATGACCGCATTGCGTACTAGTCTACCATAAGCTATAAAAAGGGCTTCAATATAGATATGACGATTTTATATTTTGGCGATAAATAGTTTGGAATATTTTGATACCATGGATTCTATTTTTCAGATATGCGGTTGGTAAACCGTAATTTTACCTTGTATGGCAAGGCATGAAGGAAACGTTCATAACATGGTATATTTGTTCATAGAAATATAATTTCGCAATATATTTCAGATATGATATAATAGCAGAAAAAGGTACGGTGCTGCTATGATTCAAGTAAATCAAAATAAAATGGAAAAACTTATGCGTGCCTTCTACACGTTGACGGGTATCCGAATAGTGTTGTTTGATAATGGATTTACCGAGATTATGTCATACCCCGCTGGTGATTGTGAATTTTGCAAGTCGATGCGTAAAAACCCAGAATTCTTACAAAAATGTATAGACAGTGACAATATGGCATTCAAGGCCTGCAAAAAAAACAACATACCGATAATTTATGTTTGTCATGCGGGTTTCACTGAGGCTGTTGTGCAGTTATATTCGGAAGATAAAATTGTTGGGTATTTTATGTTTGGGCAAATAATTCCCCATGAGACAGCGAAACACACCCGTATGAAACTCGCCCAAATATGTTTAGAAAACGGGGCTCCGGATCTTTTAGAGACGATTTTTACAATGTCAGGGAAGAGTGAAGAGGAGATTCGTGCAGCAGCGACCATACTCGAGTCACTTTCTGTTTATGTATGGTCCGGCCGTATAGTTACGTTGCCCCGAAAGCAATTCCTGGAGATATTAGACGATTATATTGAAGATAATCTGGATAGACCAATTACATCACAGGATATTTGTTCATACTTCGGTTTTGGGAGGACATATTTATATAAGCTTGCTTCGCGCTACCTAGGAGGTAGTATCTCCACATACGTGCGCAGGTGTCGTATCCGAAAAGCATGTCAGCTCCTGACAGAAACGGAGATACCCATTACAGAGATTGCATTTAAAACGGGCTTTTGTGATTATAACTATTTTTCCAGATGTTTTCGTGCTGAAGAAGGGGTTACCGCCAGCCATTATCGCAAAGAGAACAGGCGGGCGTTATCATAAAGTATTGATAATAAAATCAATCTTAATGTTGTTAAATTATTAGATTTTTTACAATATCGCGAACAGGTTTAACTGTTTATATTATAGTATACCTGTATAATTAATATATCTATTAAAAATATATTGCTATATACCCCTGTCTTATATGGTTTATGGATTGTGGTATTTAAAAACTAAGTATCGTATATAGTAGCCTTGGCATAGGTCAAAGTAATTGGATATATGATTTCGATCTAAATTATTCGGATGACCATATCTTTGCACATAATTTTACTTAAAAATAAGCTAATATCCATCATTCACTTGATGGGATAAAGTTAAGGGGGATTCCGATATGAAGAAAACAAAATTTGCACTCTATTTTGGCAACAGGGGTTTCTTTCCCGGTTCTCTCATTGCCGGTGCAAGAGAGGAATTAAAAGAAACCGTTGAAAAGCTGGGATTTGAGACCCTCATCATGGACGAGGATGCAACGAGGTATGGAGCTGTGGAAACTGCTGAAGAAGGCAGAAGGTATGCCGCATTTTTGGAAGAAAACAGGGGAAATTACGATGGTGTAATCCTGTGTCTGCCCAACTTTGGTGATGAAAACGGTGCTATAGCAGCACTGCGGGATTGCGGTGTTCCCATATTGATTCAGGCTTATCCCGATGAAATAGGGAAAATGGATTTTGCCAATAGGAGGGACAGTTATTGCGGTAAATTCTCTATCATGGACGTGTTCTATCAACACAAGCTCCCCTTTACCGTGTATAAACCCCATGTAGTACATCCCAAATCTGAGGAATTTGAAAAACATGTTTTGGATTTTGCTGCTGTCTGCAGAGTCGTTAAAAGTATGAAGAGATTTTCTGTAGGCGCTATCGGTGCAAGGACAACTGCCTTTAAAACCGTTCGCTTTGATGAGTTGGCACTACAGAAATATGGTATAACCACTGAAACCTTCGATCTGTCAGAGCTCTTTATGAGGATAAAGAACATAAAAGCTGAATCTGATAGATTTATAGAAAAACGCGATCATCTGTCAAAGTACGCCAATTGGGGCGGCGTACCAGACGGGAAACTGGAAACATTGTCAAAGTTAGCTGTTGCAGTAGACGATCTCATTGACGAATATAAGCTGGATACCATAGCATTGAGATGTTGGGATGAGATAGAAAAGGAGCTCAGGGTTTCTCCCTGCGTTATCTTAAGTGAATTGAATGACAGAGGGATCGCAGCATCCTGTGAACTTGATGTTTGCAACGCGGTTGCTATGCATGCCTTAAGCGCAGCATCTCAGGTACCTGCTACGGTCTTGGATTGGAATAATAACTATGGCGATGACGATGATAAGTGTATACTGTTTCATTGTGGTCCTGTCCCACAAAAGTTGATGGAGGGGAAAGGGCAAATCGTTGAGCATAAAATGTTTGCAAAAAGTTATGGAGCCGGCTGCGGCTGGGGATGCAATGTGGGAAGGATTGCTGCATCGCCCATGACATATGCAAGTGCAAAGACCGAAGACGGCAAGCTGGCCTTCTATCTGGGTGAAGGCAGGATTACAGGGGAGCCTGTGGAGGAAGAATTCTTTGGAACCGCAGGTGTAGCAGAAATTGAGAATCTCCAGGACAAATTATTAGTAATCGGAAAGACTGGTTATAGGCATCATGTAGGGGTTACTTTTGGACATCTTGCAGGACCCATTGAAGAGGCATTTAAAACCTATCTGGGGTACGAAACTTTGCGCTTTTAAATGAGATTGTACAGCATTTGCCAGGTAGTCATCTTTGTATAGGTTGCCTGGCGTATACAAATGCTGGGATAATAGATTGATAGAAACATATGGGAAGTTTATGTAAATAAAACGTATTGCAAAAGAGTATCCCTTATTGTATACTAAAGAAACCAAATCGTTAGGGGTATAGAATCTATTACACATTTTGCATTTCAGATATGAATTTTTTTCGAATTATACCAAAGGATAACGCATTCTTTGGAATAATAAAAAAACTAAATCTAAGGGGGAAGTAAAGTGAAAAAAGTATTGGCTATTATAGTATCCCTGGTATTGGTAATATCCTTAGCAGCTTGCGGCAAGGCGCCTGCGGGGGAAACTGGTCAACCGGAAGGATCCGGACAGGAAACTCCGGAAAAGGCTCCTGAAGAAACACCTGGGGAACCTGCAGCTGAAGGGGAGAAAACCGAGTTAAACATTGGCGTTCTTGTATGGAAATATGATGACGCTTATGGATCCACTGTACGGACTGCAATGGTTAAGTATGCTGAAGAGATTGGCAACGAGATGGGTATTAAAATTAACCTTGATATGCAAGACGCCAATGACAGCATGGCTATTCAAAACGAGCAGGCTGACATTATGTTTGGCTCAAAGCCCGATTTTGTAATAATCAACCTTGCTGAAGTTGCCTCTGGGCAGAGCCTAGTTGACAAGGCCTTAGAAGCAGACGTACCCTTCCTGTTTTATAATAAAGAACCTACCGAATCCAGCGTTATAACAGAACCCGGTTCTATATTCATCGGAACCACACCTCGTGAAGCCGGAGATATGCAAGGCGAGATTCTGGCTGACCTTCTAAAGGCTGATCCTTCTATAGACAAAAACGGAGACGGAAAAATACAATATATCATGTTTATGGGCGAGCCCAACAACCCTGAAGCTATTGCCCGTACACAATATTCAGTTGAAACTGCCGAGGCCAATGGCGTCGTAATGGAACAGTTGGGTGAAACTTTGGTAGCAAACTGGGATCAGGCTCAGGCACAAGATCAGATGACAGCTGCATTTGCAAACTTTGGCGATCAGATTGAGGTCGTATTCGCCAACAACGATATGATGGGTCTTGGAGCTATTGCTGCCCTCAACGATGTTGGATATAACACCGGAAAAGAAGGAGACCCAAAGGTAGTAGTTATCGGCGTAGATGCTGTTGATGCCGCTCTTGAATCTATTAAAGATGGGAAAATGACTGCAACAGTTATGCAGGATGGCGATGCCATGGGTAAGGCTAATATCCGTATTGCAATCAACGGAGCCTTAGGGAGAGACTGGTTGGACGGTACAGATTATAAGATGTCCGATGACGGTTATTCCGTTCGGATTCCATATGCCAAGATTACAGACTAATAATATATAAAGCCATAGACCATAGAAAATTTAGACTCCGATAATAGTATAGAGTAGTTTAAAAACACTTGGGGAGTGCTTAAAATGCATATTACTTTAAGCACTCCTATTTATAAAGAATGGTGATTGAATATGGAACCAGCTAAATATGTATTAGAGATGATCGATATAAATAAAGAGTTTCCCGGAGTCAAGGCTCTGGATAACGTGCAATTTCGATTAAAACCGGGAACAGTCCATGCATTGATGGGGGAAAATGGAGCCGGTAAAAGTACTCTGATGAAATGTCTTTTTGGCATCTACAAAAAAGATTCGGGCACTATTTTGATGGAGGGAGAACCTGTTGATCTGACAGACCCCAGAGATGCCCTGGATAACGGGGTAGCTATGGTGCATCAGGAACTTAATCAGGTACTTCGCCGAAATGTTATGGAAAATGTGTGGTTGGGCAGGTTCCCTTTAAAACGCGGCTTGGTTGACCACAAAAAAATGTACGAGGGAACAAAGGAAATTTTTGAGGATCTGGATATAGATGTTGACCCTAGGGAGATGATAGGCAGGCTGTCAGTTTCCCAGAGACAGATGGTCGAGATAGCAAAAGCGGTTTCCTATGATGCAAAAATTTTAGTACTGGATGAGCCTACATCATCCCTCACTGATGAGGAAGTAAATCACCTCTTTAGAATATTAGAAAAACTTTGTGATAATGGAGTTGGAATCGTCTATATTTCCCATAGAATTGATGAAATTCTACGAATATCTTCAGAGGTTACTATATTACGGGACGGCAAATGGGTGGCTACCCGGGATTCTGCTAATATAACCACCGATGAGATTATCACCTTAATGGTAAACCGTGATATGGAAAACCGGTTTCCGCCAAAGGTAAATAAACCCGGGGATGTACTCATGGAATGCAAGGGTATTACAGGGAAATATCCGCCGACTTGTGTCGATGTGAGCTTTGAACTGAGAAAAGGTGAAGTATTAGGAGTAGCGGGGCTGGTAGGATCTCGGCGTACCGAGCTTTTAAATGTTTTATTCGGATCCATGACCCTAGGTGAAGGTGAGATAATCCTTCATGGTAAGCCTGTAAAGAATAGTAGCCCGGAGCAGGCAAAAAAGAATCACTTTGCTTTAATTACAGAGGAGAGGCGATCAACGGGACTTTTCCCTGAAATGAATATTATATTCAATTCAACTATCTCCAATATCCGGGCCTATTTAAGGGGATTTTTGCTTACTGACAAGATGATGGCAAAGGACACAGCTAAAGTGATCGATGACCTGCGGGTAAGAACCCCTAACCAAAAGGCAAGGATCAAAAATCTTTCGGGGGGAAACCAGCAAAAGGTCATAATCGGCCGTTGGCTTTTAATGGAGCCGGAGGTATTATTGCTGGATGAGCCTACCCGGGGAATTGACGTAGGTGCGAAATACGAAATATACCAACTTATATTGGATTTAGCAGCCCAGGACAAGGGTATTATAATGGTTTCATCGGAAATGCCCGAATTGTTGGGGATTTGTGACAGAATATTGGTAATGAGCAATGGTCGTCTCAGTGGCATACTGGAACGCGGTGTACATTTCGGCGATATAGAAGGTGAGCAGGAGACTATAATGCGCCTGGCTGCCAAATACGTATAATGAACTGGGGGATATACCATGGAAATAGAAAAACGTGTTGGTAATAAAAACATTGGTGAATTCTTAATTAATAATGCGTTATATTTTATATTAGGTGCAATATTGGTAACTGTCGTAAGCATAAAGCCAAGTTTTGCTACCTTGACCAACTTTATCAATATAATTAAGCAGGCTTCCACAAAGGGTATATTGGCATTAGGATGTGCAGGGCTTATAGTTATTGCGGGCACCGACCTTTCCATAGGTCGTGTATTAGGTCTTTCTGCTGCAGTAACGGCCTCTTTGGTACAGTCGGTAACCTATGCATCCAGGATGTATCCACAGATGACCCAGCAGATAAATCTATTGATACCCTTGTTTTTATCTATTGCTATTGCAGTGATTTTTAGCTTAATCAATGGGTTTGGAGTTGCTAAGCTTCATTTGCACGCGTTTATTGTTTCACTAGGAACACAACTTATCGCCTATGGCCTGACGTGTATCTATATAGAAATGCAACCTTCAGGTTCTGCACAGGCTTTGTCTACTTTTAATGACAACTTCTTAAATAAGGCAGCGGGTTCCTTCAGTATAGGCAATGTAAAAATACCTTATGTTATGATATACTTTTTAATCTGTGCCTTTATTATGCATATAATATGGAACAAGACCAAACTGGGTAAGGATATGTTTGCTGTAGGAGGCAATCCTGAGGCGGCTAAGGTATCAGGGGTTAACGTAGTTAAAACCATCATGCTGGTTTATTTGGTAGCGGGCATCTACTATGGTTTGGCAGCTTTCTTGGAAGCAGCCAGGGTTCAATCAGTTGGCGCTAATACGGGTATAAACTACGAGTTAGATGCTATATCAGCCTGTGTTATAGGCGGGGTATCATTTTCCGGGGGAGTTGGTACTGTTATCGGTGTAGTCATTGGCAGTATAATACTCCAGGCGATAAACTACAGCCTTTATTTCCTGAGTATTAATGCTTACCTGCAATACATTATAAAAGGACTTATTATTATAATAGCTGTTGCTATCGACGTGCGTAAATATTTGGAGAAGAGATAGCATATGAAAAATAAGAATCTACAGAATACTGATCATAAAGAACAAAGTATACCGGAAGGGAGAAAACCTTTTCGATACAGGCAATACGATAAGCTGGATATTTCTATCGTTACCATGGATAAAATAATCACGGTTTTGGTTGTATTGTTGTTAGCCGCTTTTGCTTTGGGGATAGTGTTAAAGTAAGGATCGCTTTTGGGCACTTGGCTTTTTCTGTTAACGAAACCTTTGTAACCTGTCCGTGGTAAAGAATATTGAGTTTTTGAGTTAAATATATACACTTGGGGTGCCTCGGGTAATTGACTGACAAACCCGGTTCTTGGAAACGTTTGGGAGCCGGGCTTTTTGCTGTCCCAATATCTTTCATAAATTTCAAGAAGGGTGAAAAGTATTTGGTAGTAGGGCCTAGTGGCGGGGGTAAATCTACTTTGCTAAAGCTTTTAAGGAAATATTTTAATCCTGCGGGAGGAGAAATCCTGGGTAGCCATAGCCAGGGGTCTATTGGCAGGGGCAGACATGATATTTCCAGACGGAGCCTTCCAAAGTTTGGCAAAGGATCAGTCGGTATTGGAGTATGCAGCTAGATGAAGGTGATCACGCAAATCAATGCACATAGGGACGGGTTAAATGATCATCTTAAGATAACTCTGTAATATTCTGGGTCATGATCAATCTGGCTATATCTTTAATCAATTCATCTGGAGTAGGTATTTTATCTTTGGAGGTAATATTCCCTTGGGCAGCCTTTTCACTGGCTGTCCTGTTTTTTTTACTATAGGCATAGTCTATGGCTGATTTCAAATCCCTTTCAACCTCGTTTGCAGATACACCGTATTTTT
>JAAYSJ010000145.1 GCA_012518395.1 Clostridiales bacterium | reverse complement strand
TTTGATAGATTCAAGAACATAGCTCATATCGCTTACGTTTGTACTGCCTATCAGCTCTGTCGGTTCAGGATTGATGATGTCCGGGCTGAGATGTGCGATTGCCTTGGCTTCAGCTATGGTATCTGCACAGGCAAATACCAAGAAATCCAATTCTTTGGCCCTATCGATGGTTGCTTTTATGGCAGGCAATGACATAGGCTTTTCACTGTGGTTTACAACTACACCTTTTGCACCTGCATCCTTTAGTCCTTCAGGCAAAATATCCGCCATCCCCCTACCCGGATAAAGAGTGTCCATATAAGGAGCCAAAATAATAAGATTTTTTGTATTCTCTGCCACCCTCCGGATCTCTATAGGTGAAGTAATAAATAGTACGTCTATATCGTATTTTGCGGCAGCTGCATCTGCTGCTTTAGCATATTCTAATAAAGTGTCACCGTAAATATAATTTTTCGTGCCGATTTCAAAAAATGGTGTTCTTATTGATGGTTTCATAATTGATATGTACCCCCCTGATTTGACCGTTTCAGTTAACTTAACTTTAATTATATTACCGTTCCAGTCACAAGTCAAGGAATTCTTTTAATAAAGGTCTTTAAAAACCATGGGTAGTTTATCTAATATATCCCCGGCCACCATGCCTATCTCTCCTAATTCCCTTTTTGCATAGTCCCCTGCCCTGCCATGAATATAACACCCATAGACAGCTGCTTCAAATACTGAATAACCTTGGGCTACCAAAGCAGCAATTAAGCCTGTGAGAACATCACCGCTCCCTGCTGTTCCCATCCCCGAATTTCCTGAAGTATTCAAATATACTTCCCCATCGGGGTGGGCTATGACAGAGGTTCCACCCTTGAGTAAGACAACTGTCCCAGTTTTCCGGGCAAATTCTGTAGCTGATTCTATCGGGGATTGTAAAATCTTCTCTACATTTTTGCCTGTTAGCCTGGCCATCTCACCCGGGTGTGGGGTTATAACAATAGAGCCCTTATAATTAGACAGCAAGTTTATATCCTTTGATATATGGTTAAGCGCATCTGCGTCCATTACTATGGGTATACTTATCTTTCCCAAAATATACTCAAGAATTGTAAAACCATCAGATTTTGAACCCAGCCCGGGGCCGATGGCTAGAACATCTTTACCTTCAATAAAGTCATTCAGAGCAGGAATAGCATCTTTAGTTAAATGCCCGGTTCCCCCATCCTCTAATGGACTAACCATGACTTCGGCTATTCCGGTCTGAAATATAGGCCATAGTCTATCAGGACACCCCAGGGTTACAAGACCTGCGCCTCCCCTAAGAGCCGCTATGGAGGTTAAACGGGCTGCACCAGCCATTCCTAAGGAGCCTGCGATAACCCCAACCTTACCAAAGGTTCCCTTATGCCCCTCCTTGGGTCTTTCCTTCAAGCGATGGCCAATCTCATCATCATCTAAAACGAATGTTTTTACCCCCAAAGCTTTTGCGCTATCCTCGGGCAAGCTTATAAGTACTGTATGGAGTTTTCCGGTATAATTTCGACCCGGATATAAAAGCTGTCCCCTTTTTGGGTAGCCAAAGGTTACAGTGTGATTAGCCCTAATTCCTGCGCCCATGACCTTACCGTCTTCGCCGTTTATTCCTGTGGGTATATCTACCGCCACCACTGGTTTTGACGATGTATTTATCATATCTATAGCCTTTAATATAACCCCTTCAATATCCCTGGATAATCCGGTTCCAAATATACCGTCTACTATCAGCTCTGCCTCTCCGATGCATTCGTCTAAATATTCTAAGTGGTTTTCATCAATAAGGGATATTAGAGTACCCCCTAGTTTTCTATAAATATCTAGGTTTATCTTTGCATCACCTGCAAACCTTTCTTCCGGGGCACAGAGGGCAGTTATGACAGAAAAACCTTTTAATAAAAAATGTCTGGAAAGAGCCAGCCCATCACCACCATTGTTGCCCGCGCCTGCCAGTATTAAAATCTTGCTCCCTCGACCTAAATAGGGATACTCCATTTCAATAACATCTAAGGTTCTAATAGAAGCGTTCTCCATCAGAACGATACTGGGAATCATAAATTTGTTAATAGCCCGATGATCTATGGCCCTAATCTCTTCTGGGGTAACCACATACATTAAAACCACTCCTCCCTCTAGCAGATTACTACTTGGGCAATGGCATTATCCCGGGAATGGGAAATAGATAATAGGATATTGCTGCCGCCCATTCTATCCATTATTTCTTTTGCCTTACCGTAGAGTTTGATATCGGGTTTGCCATTATCGAAGCGCAATATCTCGATATCCGTCCAACTGATAACACTGATTCCTGTACCCAATGCTTTTGCTGCTGCCTCTTTGGCTGCAAAATATCCTGCTGCTGTACTGGGGTTATTATTTCTACTTTTTAAATACAATTGTTCTTGTTTAGTATAGATCCTATCTATAAATAGGGGATTATCCATGGACTTTTTAACCCTTTCAATCTCGATAATATCTATTCCTATCCCCAGCACCATGAAAACTCCTCCCGCCTTTATCCTCATTAATGCAATAATAGCATTAATTCTCTTTTCCATAAAGGATTTTGACCCGTTTCATAAGAAATCCGAGATGCCATGGGGATAGGACCATAACGGGTTAAGACATTAATCTAAGAGGCAGGATAGCTATTATAAGCACCCTGCCCCTGTAAATCCATTTCACTTTACATATTTAAATTACAGCAATGAAATCTTTTATGTAATTTTAGTTGCTTGCTGCTGCCCTTTTTACCTGAGCCTGGTGTTTGTCGCACACTTTATTGGTACCATGGGTCTTGCTTCCATAGAAGTGTACATCAAAAACCCCATCCATATTGTTGCCTTTAATTAGATCCAGATTCTGGCCATAACCGTAATCCCCGCTTCTGTTTGAAACCATCGCCCTGTTCGGCATATCGTCTCTTCCTGCGTGGGGATACCCGGCCATACTGGCGGCTATTCTCTTCCCCGCTACCTCTACAATTATAGCCCGCCTATTCCAGGAATCGACCCCACCGTATATGGATCTGAATATCTTCGTATCTGCTGCTGATGCAGTCTCAACGTCAGCATGATTATATCCGCCGGAGCGTACTACCATAAAACTTTTCCCTGTATCAATATCGGTGATCCTTGCCTCACCCTTACTCTTATCGGATATATGGTTTACCCTTGTCCAAAGAGTATCTACAGTTGACCAATGGATCATTTCGACTTTCCCGCTTGGTGCTGATGTTTCCGGCCTGTCTTCTCCGCGATTGCCGGTTTCTTCGGAACCCTTAGAGATAAGCTCGTTTATTTTTGCCATGGTCTTTGGGCCAGCACTACCATCTACTGCCAGGCCGTTAGCCTTTTGAAATGCCTTTACGTCCCTTTCAGTTTGTCCGCCGAAACTGCCGTCTACCTTCCCCGACAGATAACCAAGAGTTTTTAGCATCTTCTGCAATTCGGTTACCCTGTCGCCCTTGCTGCCTTTTTTTAATGCCCCGGTAGTTTTATTGCTATTGCTTGATGAAGAACCTTTGTTTGTTTCCCCAGGCTTCTCTTCCTTCCCTTTAGAACCTTCGGAAATAAGGCTGTTGAGCTTTGCCATGGTTTTTGGGCCGGCTCTGCCGTCCACTTCTAAGCTATAAGCCTTTTGAAACGCTTTGACATCTTTTTCAGTTTGGGGACCGAAACTGCCGTCTACCTTCCCCGACAGATAGCCAAGTGATTTTAATTTGTTCTGTAGTTCAGTGACTTGAGCCCCTTTGTTACCTCTAAACAGGGCGGTAGTGCTCACCTTTCGGTCGCCGGATTCAGAACCTCTCCCGGTTTCTTTGGAGCCCCCGGAGATAAGCTCGCTAATTTTTGCCTTGGTCTTAGGGCCAACTCTACCGTCTATTGCCAAACCATAAGCCTTTTGAAATGTTTTTACATCCTTTTCAGTCTGAGGCCCAAAACTACCATCCACCTTGCCGGATAAATAGCCCAGACCCTTTAATATTTTCTGAAGTTCAGTTACATTTCCACCCTTGCTGCCCCTTGCTAATGTAGCGGTACCTAGTCCAACGCTTGAAACAGAGCCTGATGATCCACCAAAAAGGTGTCCCCTGGTATCTTTCCCCACAACACCGTCCTGAGAAATTCCCTTGCTGGCCTGAAACCTTATAACAGCATCCCGTGTAATAACTCCGTAATATCCTGTAATGCTGTCATAGTTAAAGTAACCCAAATCCTTGAGCTTTGTCTGCACTTCCCGTACCTCTGCCCCTGAGCTGCCCAACCTTAGCTGGGTTGCCGCTGAAGCCAGAGAGGGAGTTGAAAAAAGCATTACTGCAGACAGACTCATTGCTGTATACGCCTTTACGTGTTTTTCGGATTTTGGAATAAACATAAAAACCCCTCCACAAATTTAGTCAGTATTCCCTAAAAACGGCTATTCTTATCTTATAATAGGAATTAATTTTTTTCAAGGGGTTTTTAAAATTATTTTACATATATGTTACATATATATTAAATAACTTAATAATTGAAGGCCTTTTTGCAAAGATATATATACAATATCTGGTACTATTACAGTTAAATCCAATACAAAATTTATATATGGATAGAATTTCTCTTGTTTTTAGTGTCAAATATTAAATTTATTTTACATATTTCGATTATTCTGAAGTGATATTTTATAGAAGGTTATCCCAACAATTCCATGATGCGATGGGATAAATCTACTGTTGCGTTAGGCTTTGCAAAGACCTCTGCCATCCTGCCCAAGGTCTTTACCCTGTCTTCATTTACCATCAGCAAATACATGGCTTCATCTATGGGGAAGGTCTCACTAACCATGAGAGCCAGGCCATTATTTAATAAAAATTCTGCATTTCTTTCCTCTTGCCCTGGTATAGGGTCAATAATGACTATTGGTAGCCCCTTTGCCAGACTTTCTGAGATAGTGAGCCCTCCCGGTTTGGTTACTATACAATGAGCTGCGTCCATAAACACATCTATATTATCAACGAACCCAAAATTGTAGAGCCTTTTTTTTGTGACCATCTTATCGATTTTCTTTTTCAGATGTTTATTGCTTCCACACACAGATATGATCTGAAAATCTATATCCATGCTGTCCATCTCTTCAATGGCAGACTCGATGTCTCCATGACCCATACTGCCACTCATAACCAAAACAGTAGGGCTATCTTCGACTCCCAGGGTCTGTCTGGCTTTAGACGGGCTTATTTTATTTGCAAACTTTGTGTGTATAGGTATACCTATTGGCCAAATTTTCTCAACATCGATTCCCTTTTTTACTGCCTGCCAGTTTAAAAGTTCATTAGCGGTAACATAATAGTCTAAATCTGTTTCCTCCCAAAAAGGGTGGATAGTAAAATCGGTAACTATACCAATGCTTATACCATTGTACACCCCATTCTCTTGTAAATAACTAATAAAGGCAGCTGCAAAATTGTGGGTACATATCACTAAATCGGGTTTAAATTGTTCCAAAGCAATTACTAGTTTTTTAGAAAACACCCTGTACATTATATGGGGGATAGAAAATCTGCTCTCCGTCTTATCCCTATTGTCCACCATATCATAAAGCCTGCCATAAACATTAGGAGTATATCGGGTAGAATATAGGTATCCCTTGTCCACAGATTCACCAAGAATGGGATTTATGTAGTCCAATGTGTCCAAAACCGAACACTCTATATTGAGCCTCTTAAGGTAATCCATGACAACATTAGCAGCTTGGGTATGCCCATGTCCCGCCGTAACGGTAAGCAACAATACTCTCATTCAAATACCTCTCCTAAATCATACTTATTATTGGCCATAATAGGCTCCTGGGCCATGCTTGCGCAAAAAATGCCTGTCCAACAAATTCTGATCCATAGGCTCTATACTGCTGTTTAGTGTATGGGTTCTGTAAGCCATCTTGGCTACTTCCTCCATGACCACCGAATTATGCAAGGCTTCATCGGCATCCTTGCCCCAGGTAAAGGCTCCATGCATATTTACCAATACCCCGGGTATGGTAACGGGATCGATCCCTTCGAATGTTTCGGCAATTACCTTCCCTGTTTCTTTCTCATATTCGCCTTCTATCTCAGCTTTTGTCATCTTTCTGGTGCAAGGGATCTCCCCATAAAAATAGTCCCCATGAGTAGTCCCGAGAGCCATTATCCCACGACCAGCCTGGGCAAAAGAGGTGGCCCAAGGTGAATGGGTATGGGAAATTCCGCCTATTTCAGTAAAGCTTTTATATAGCTCCAGATGAGTTGGGGTATCGGAGGAGGGTTTTAGATCCCCCTCCACCTTTTTCCCGTCCAGATCCAAAACTACCATATGCTTGGGTTGCAATTTTGCATAGGGCACCCCGCTAGGTTTTATAACCATAACGCCCTTTTGTCTGTCTATACCGCTAACATTACCCCATGTAAAGGTAATTAGCCTATGCTCCATAAGACCCATATTGGCCTTCCATACTTCCTTCTTTAGCCTGGAAAACATATCTTCACTTCCTCGAATATTATTTCGACATTGCCTGCTTTCTTATATCCTTCAGCCTCTTCATTACATCGTTGGTGCCTCTGCCAAAGTAATCGTGAAGGATCTTGTATTCTGCATATAGTTTGTCATAAACAGCTACATTTTCAGGTACAGGCCTATATACTATATCCTTCAATTTAGACATCTCCCTGGCTGCATCGACGATGGAGTCATAGCCTCCCCTTTCTTTGCCAGCGGCAACTGCTCCAAACATAGCTGACCCTAAGGCCGGAGCCTGAGCAGAACCGGAAATCCTTATTTCCCTGTTGGTCACATCGGAATATATCTGCATGAGGAAGGGGTTCTTTTCCGCTATACCGCCGGCGGCAATGAGTTTTTCTATTGGTACACCGCTTTCTTCGAAGGTGTCTATTATCATACGGGTTCCATAAGCAGTAGCTTCAATTAACGCCCTGTAAATTTCTTCGGGCTTGGTCAAAAGGGTAGCACCTATAATAAGGCCGGTAAGATCCACATCTACCAAGACTGATCGATTTCCGTTCCACCAGTCAAGGGCTACTAATCCGCTTTCTCCGACCCTAAATCTACTAGCTTTTTCGCTCAGCAGATCATGGATGTTCAAGCCCTTTTCCTTGGCCTCTCTAAAATAATCTGAGGGAACACAATTATTAACGAACCAATCAAAATGATCCCCTACGCAGGACTGGCCTGCCTCATATCCTAAAAACCCAGGGACAACACCGTCTTCTACTACTCCGCACATTCCGGGTACGATTTTTTCCTCATTGCCCAAAACAATGTGACAGGTAGAAGTGCCCATGATCATGAGCATTTTACCCTCGTCTACGATTCCTACCGCAGGTACGGCCACGTGAGCATCGACGTTTCCTACGGCTACGGCAGTACCGGCCCTAAGACCTGTAAGCTTTGCCGCTTCCTGGGTTATTTCACCGGCCTTGGAACCTAT
>JAAYSJ010000144.1 GCA_012518395.1 Clostridiales bacterium | reverse complement strand
ATCGTAGCAATGCCGGAATACATTTCTTACAATGGATAACTTCACTTCTGCATAATTGCCGCCCCGGCATTTTTAAAAATTCCTAGTTGGAAGATTTGGAAAGAGGTGGGTTCATGCTTTTACCGTGTCCCGTGAGATTCCCGGGTTGATTCCTGCCAAAAAATGTGCTATAATTGGCATCAGCAAGCTCAATTCAAACCTAAAACTAGTTTAATAAGGATCCAATAGGGATATCCGTGGCGGTGAATATAAGACCCCCAGTGTTTTAATATTGCTTCGGAAGCAGCAGTATATATTTATATAGAAACAAAAGAATGCTCACTTAATAGATTAATTCCCTAAACCTGTATGTTGCAATTGCAAAGCAATTGTTGACGATATTTTAAGAAAGCGAGGAATAGAAATGAAAGAATTTACTTTTTCCCCGGCCCCATGGGTACCCTTTAAGGACAAAGAGGTGTTAGAACGTTGTAGGAACATAAAAAGGGAGGATATGGAGAAGCATTCTAACCCGGATTTTGAAATCAAAATTGTTCCTGATTACTCTGGCATCGTTCTTGGGGATATGGTCATGCGTATGAAGAAATCCGATGAATTGGATGAGCCCGTACTCTTAGTACTTCCAAACCCCGATCCCAGCGGCTATTCTCAGGTTGCAGAATTAGTTAATCGCTATAAAATCAACTGCCGCAATGTGCATCTAATAATAATGGACGAATGGGCAGATGAAAACGATAATATTGCACCTCTTACCTACAAAGCAGGATTTAGCTATTCATGCATAAAGTATCTGGTAAATCAAATCGATGAGTCTCTTAGAATGCCGATGGAAAATGTGCTTTATCCTACTAATGAAAATGCCGCGGATTATTCAAAGATTATCGAAGATAGGGGCAATGGTGGAGCAGATGTGTTTTATGGAGGCCCTGGTTGGGCAGGTCATGTTGCTTTTGTTGACCCCTTAACACCGGAATTTCATACTGACAGCGTAGAAGAATTCCTTGAGATGGGAGCCAGAATGGTAACACCCCATCCTCTGACTATCATACAGAATTCGTTACATGGTACATTTGGACAAAGCGGGGACATTGCAAATGTACCGCCAAAAGCCTTTACCCTTGGACCAAAAGATATTAAAAATTGCAGATATCGAATTCAAAGACATGGGATTATGACAAGTGGAACGGCCTCTTCATGGCAGAAAATGATCTCCAGATTGACCCTTTACGGGCCGGTTACGACTTTGATTCCTTATTCAATCATGCAGTTGTGGCCAACAACGGCATATGTATCAGAGGCTATGGCAGCACCCATTGAGCCAAATGAATTAAAAGGTTACTAAACTTCAAGAACTATCCGGCGGGCGAATGCCCGCCTTATGTCATTCCAAGAAGCTAATGGCGGGCCGTCAAAAACCGCCTCTACAAGGGTGTAATTTGGAAGATGTCTGGAACAAACCATTTTTCGCTAATCCAAATTCAATTATAAAAGCAGACATTGTAGCGAAATCATAGTTATCTTATAAAAAAGAAAGGCCGGTTGGTTGACATTTCGGACCATTTTGATTATATTAATACTAAATAAGGAATAATAGCAGTAAACAAACGCAGGGAAGGGAAGAGTAGGATAGGGGAGTCGCCTAAAAGAGAGCCGGATAGGTGAGAGCCGGTGGCGGCAAGCATATCCGAAGATGGCCCCGGAGCGGAGCCGCCGAAAGAACGAGTAAGCGGCTACGGGTGATACCGTTAGGATATCAAACGATCATTGTCGTGTGAAGATGCCTTTTTAAAAAGGCGAATTAGGGTGGTACCGCGAAGGAATACCCCTCGTCCCTATAAGGAGATCGAGGGGTTTTGTTATTTCAGCATAATAAATAGAAAAATGAAAGAAAAGGACGAGAGGAAGTAGAGGACAATGAAAGATAAAAAGACTTTTTATATCACTACCCCGATCTACTACCCCAGTGATAAGCTCCATATAGGGCATTCTTATACCACTGTGGCGGCAGATGCAATGGCGAGGTTTAAGAGGCTTATGGGTTTTGACGTGATGTTTCTGACAGGAACTGATGAGCATGGCCAAAAAATTGAAAGGGTAGCCAGAGAAAACGGTATGACGCCCAAAGAATATACGGATCATATAGTAGCAGGAATAAAGGATCTTTGGAGAACCCTGGACATCTCCTATGATAGTTTTATAAGGACTACCGATCAGAACCATGTGGAGGTGGTGCAGAAGATATTTAAAAAACTATATGACCAGGGGGATATCTATAAGAGCGAATATGAGGGCTGGTATTGTACCCCTTGTGAATCTTTTTGGACTGAAATACAGCTTTCGGAAGGAAAATGCCCTGATTGTGACGGGGGTGTAGAATTAGTAAAAGAAGAAAGCTATTTTTTCAAAATGTCTAAATACCAGGACAGGCTCATAAAACATATTGAAGAGCATGATGAATTTATACAGCCTAACTCCAGGAAAAACGAGATGCTTAACAACTTCCTGCGCCCTGGATTGGATGATCTTTGTGTATCAAGAACGTCTTTTAAATGGGGTATACCCGTCACCTTCGATGAGGGGCATGTAATATACGTTTGGATAGATGCCCTGTCAAATTATATCACCGCTTTAGGTTATCTCACTGAAGACGATAGCAGGTTTAAACAATACTGGCCTGCAGACGTACATCTTGTAGGGAAAGAGATAGTAAGGTTCCATACTATTATTTGGCCTATTATGCTTATGGCTCTGGGATTAGAACTTCCGAAACAGATTTTTGGCCATGGCTGGCTTATCCTTGAGGGCGGGAAGATGTCCAAATCCAAGGGAAACGTCGTGGATCCGGTGGTATTAGAAAAAAGGTATGGCGTAGATGCCCTTCGCTATTTTCTTTTAAGGGAAGTGCCCTTCGGTTCCGATGGCGTATTCTCCAACGAAGCCTTGGTAAACAGGATAAACTCTGATCTGGCAAATGATCTTGGCAATCTTCTAAGCCGGACAGTAGCCATGATAGACAAGTATTTTGATGGCGTAATCCCTGAACCGGGAGTGGGCGCTGATGTGGACCAAGAATTAATTCAGATGGCGGAGAATACCCCTAAAAAGGTTGAGGAACTCATGGATGAGCTGCTGTTTAGTAATGCTCTGGCAGAGATTTGGAAGCTGGTTTCCAGATCCAACAAGTATATTGATGAGACAACACCTTGGATTCTGGCCAAATCCCAAGATCAAAAGCCCCGGTTGGGCACAGTTTTATATAATTTGGCGGAGGCTCTTAGAATTATTTCTGTTCTGATAAGCCCCTTTATGATCGCAACGCCTGATAGGATACAGGAGCAATTGGGAATTAAGCAAAACGAGGATTTAAAGGCGTGGGAGAGCCTGAAAGGCTTTGGTAGAATCCCCGCTGGGATAAGGGTACAAAAAGGTGAGGCTATATTTCCCCGACTAGATGTAGAAAAAGAATTAAAAGAGCTTGAAAAGAATCTCACCACTGCTGACGGTCAAGGGGAACAAGCGGATAGAACCGATGATCAGAATAAACAAAACGATAAGGATTCAGGGGAATCACCTGAAATAACCATAGACGATTTTGCCAAGGTAGATTTGAGGGTAGCCAGGGTGATTTCCGCCGAGAAGGTGAAAAAGTCCCATAAGCTTTTGAAATTACAATTGAAGGTGGGAGAAGAAACAAGACAGGTAGTATCCGGTATAGCAGATCAGTATTCACCGGAGGAACTGGTAGGCAAGGATCTGATCCTGGTGGCAAATTTAAAACCCGTAAAGCTGCGGGGGAATCTTTCTGAAGGTATGATACTCGCCGCGTCTGATGAGAAAGGGAAATTGGCTCTTGTTACTATCGACAGTCCCATAGAATCTGGATCGGGTGTTAGTTGAGGAGGAAAGAATGTTTATAGATACTCACGCTCATATGGACGATAAAGTCTTTGATCAGGATAGGGAAGAACTTATCCTGGGTCTTCCTTCAAGGGGGGTATCCCGGGTTATATGTCCCGGTATTGATATAGATACCACCCAAAAGTGTGTTAGCCTTTCAAAAGAATACGATATTATATATGCCGGGATAGGTATTCACCCCCACGAGGCGGGAAAGGTAAAGGCAAATTATCTGGATGATCTAAGGGAAATGGCAAAAACCGAAAAGGTAGTGGCTGTAGGGGAAATTGGGCTGGACTATTATTACGATTTTTGTCCCAAGGATGTACAGAAAAAGGTCTTTATAGAACAAATTGAACTGGCAGCGGAATTGGGATTGCCCATAATCGTTCATAATAGGGAAGCTCATAAGGATGTAATGGATACCTTAAGGGAAAAGAAGGATTTGATTAAGGGGGGCGTTATGCACTCTTACTCTGGAAGCTGGGAGACCGCTAAGATTGCGATGAACCTGGGCTTTTATATCTCCCTAGGCGGGCCTGTAACCTTTAAGAATGCCAGGAGACCCGTGGAGATAGCAGAAAAGATGCCTCTTGACAGGCTGCTTATCGAAACGGACAGCCCCTGCCTGACACCCCACCCTCATAGAGGGAAACGAAATGATCCTGGTTTTGTGGCTCTGGTAGCAGAGAGGATAGCTGAGTTAAAGAAAATGGACGCCCAAGAAATAGGGCGGATAACATCAGAAAACGCTTCGAAATTATTTAATATTCCTTTGAATTAAGAAGGATTGACGAAAATAACCCCCTATATACCGAAAGTTGGGATGATAGGGGGTATTTTCAATGATATATTGATATACGAAATCTTTTCAGGGAAACAGATAAGTGAAGGCCTATTCGTCTGAATCCAGTTCTTGGTCTGTTTCCGAATCTGCCTCAGAATCTGTCTCAGAATCTGTATCGCTATCTTCCGCAGGAGCTATCCCGTAATACTCTTCGAGGATAGCTTTTGCAATATCCAGTCTGACTCCTCCCTCACCTGCAGGAACCTCAAGGGTCACAACTATTACCAGGGGGTTGGGGGTTTCTGGGGTAAAGGCTGCAATCCATCCTATTTCATTTTCCCCTTCATCATCTTTTTGGGCTGTCCCCGTTTTAGCGGCAATTTTTAGTCCATCGATTGCCATACTGTGGGCTGTCCCCGTTTTGTCCTCCACTACGCTATAAAGGGAGGGCAAAATAATATCGATCCATTTCTGCGGTATAGCCTCAGGGCGCCAGATCTGTCTTTCAAATTGCCTGATGGTTTCATCCTCCGAGGTTTTGATTTCCCGGATGATCTGGGGAAGGAGGATATCCCCTTGGTTTAAAAAGGCT
>JAAYSJ010000143.1 GCA_012518395.1 Clostridiales bacterium | reverse complement strand
TGGAAATAAAAGCTGTTATAGCAAAATCCTTTGCCAGAATCCATATGGCGAACCTTATAAATTCAGGGATAATGCCATTGACCCTTGTCAACGAGCAGAATTATGACAGAATAGATCCAGATGATTTCTTGGTTATTGAGGATGCAATAACCCAGGTAAAATCCGGGGATAGGGTTATAGTTAGAAACGAAACTAAGGGGGAAGATATCGAGACTCTGTTACCCCTTTCAGAGAGACTGAAGAAAATATTACTGGCAGGCGGTATGTTAAATTACACTAAAATGAATTCTTAGGGCAGTTGACCCTATACTTTGTCAGAGCTGCCGATGTCGGTTGTCAGCTTTGATTAAAGGAAATTGATTATAGACTATATAGACTGTCCCATTCGAAATACAATTTATCCAGCCTTTCTTTAAGGCTGGTATATTTTTGTTGTACTTTAAGCATTTCATCTACATTGTCATAGAGATCCGGATCCGACATTCGTTCTTCCAGAACTCCGATCTCTTCCTCCGCTTCATGGATTTGTTGCTCCAAAATCGCCAGCCTCTCTTTGTTGGCTCTTATCTTTTCCCTTTCCAGTCTTTCCTGGCGGCGATTTTTCTTTAACTGTGTGGTTCGGGGATTATTATCCTCTATTTCTTGGACAGCTAAAGATTCCAATAACCGCACTTTTTCTAAGTAGTCATCATAGTTGCCCATGTATTGTGTAATGTTTCCCGATTCCATCTTGAATATTCGATTGGCTATCCTGTTGAGAAAGTATCTATCATGGGATATTGCCAGGATAGTACCCGGATAATCAGCTAGGGCTTGTTCCAACTTTTCTCTGGAGGTCATATCAAGATGGTTCGTAGGCTCATCCAACAGAAGAAAGTTTTTATTGGATAATACCAGCTTCGTAAGGATCAGATGGCCTTTCTCCCCCCCGCTTAAGGAGGAAACTTTCTTGTAGACGTCATCGCCCTTGAAAAGACGGGCCGCTAAAGCATTTCTTATTTCAGTTTCCGTCATCTTAGGGAAACTACTCCACAATTCCTCTATCACCGTGTTTTCCCCATTAAGACTGGTGAGTTCTTGATCGTAATATCCCGTCTCGACTCCTGTGCCTATTTTGATAGTTCCTGATGTCGGTGAAAGTTTGCCTAAGATGATCTTTAGCAGAGTGGATTTGCCACAGCCGTTTGGCCCGATAATAGCAACCCTGTCGCCTATCCTTATATCGAAGGCAACATCTTTGAAAAGAGGTTCTTTATCAAAGGTTTTGCCAAGGGAATCCACGCTTAAAACGTCCCGCCCGCTTTGTCTGTTTACATCAAAGGAGAAACTGATATCCTTGGAATACTGAACCTTATCCACTTTTTCCATTCTATCCAGGGTCTTTTGCCGTCTCTTGGCTGCCTTGATACTCTTTTCCCTGTTAAAGGAGCGGTAGCGCTCTATAATAGCCTCCTGACGGCGGATCTCTTTTTGCTGTAGGGTGTATTCCTTTTCTTGTTGTGCCAGACTCTGGGCTTTTTGCTTCTGATAATCGGTGTAATTACCACTGTATACCGTAGAGTTCGTATTTTCTATCTCCAGTATATTATCACAGAGGGTGTCTAAAAAATATCTGTCATGGGAGATTATCATTATAGTACCAGGGTAGGTAGAAAGGTATCCTTCCAGCCATTGCATGGCACTCAGATCCAGGTGATTGGTAGGCTCGTCAAGGAGCAGCAGGTTTGGTTTTCTTAGAAGAACCTTTGCTAAGGAGACCCGGGTTTTTTGACCGCCGCTTAGATGGGCTATGGGCATATAAAACTCTTCTTGGGAAAACCCCAGACCAATAAGTACACCTCTTATATAGCTCTCGTAGCTATAACCACCTTGCTCTTCAAAGGTCTCCTGAATCTTTGAATATTTTTTGAGAAGCTCCGAATATTCATTTGTATCCATAGAAACGCAATGAGCCATGGCATGTTCCATCTGCCTCATTTCGTCTTCCAGGCTCAGAACGGGGGAAAAAACCTGTAACAGTTCGTCCCAGATATTTTTGTCCGATTGTAGCGTATCATTTTGGGGCAAATAGCCCAAGGTAGTATGGGCTGCCATATAGATATCACCATCATCCTGGGGTAATAATCCTGCAAGGATTTTAAAAAGGGTGGATTTTCCGGCACCATTTCCACCTATAATCCCCATGCAGGTTCCATCATTGACACTAAAAGTGATTTGGTTTAAAATTATATCAATCCCAAAAGATTTGGAAATTTTGTCGCAAGTAAGAATAATCATAGTACTAAACCTCCTACATATAACGGAAAGACATTCTTGATTGCGCCTCATAAAAACTACGGTATTAGATTGTTATTTATAAGATTAATAAAAGTTTTTATGGTATAATCAAGAAAGGAAGAGGTGACGGCTCTGACATTATGCACAAAAACAGACCGAACTCATCCAGCATTGTCTTAATAATAGCAGAAGAACGCTAAAATTTAAAGGTATAATGCTAAAAAGCTAAAATGAACGTAAGAAAGGTAATCATTATTTGAATAGGTCTCGTTACAAAAGTAACGAAATTGGATATAATTGACTCAAAAATGTGGTTGCCACTTGGCAAGCAGGTTAAATAGAGCCGTATACTACATCCGATACTGGCTAAACCCCACTGATATTTGGAGGCATAAGGATTAGGCTGGAAAAATTCTTGGTTGAGGTTGACAGATAATAGCATATAGTAACAAGGAGGCTGGAAGGAGGCTGAATTATGCAAAGGGACAGCAGGATTTCAGAGGCGGTAATAAGGCGGTTGCCGAAATACTATAGGTATCTTATGGACATGGAGAAAAACGGTGTACAAAGGATATCATCAAGAGAACTCAGTAACAGGATGGGATTGACAGCTTCCCAAATTCGTCAGGATTTCAATTGCTTTGGCGGGTTTGGGCAACAGGGCTATGGTTATCATGTCAGCGATCTCTGTGCTGAAATCAGGAGAATCCTGGGCTTGGATAAACAGTGTAATGTAATAATTATCGGTGCTGGGAATCTTGGTCAGGCTCTGGCAAACTATGTTGGGTTTGAAAGGGAAGGTTTTAGTATCAAGGGAATGTTTGATGTTAACCCCAGGCTTATTGGTCTGGCTATAAGGGGTATTCAGATCTATGATATTGATATCCTGGAGGAATTTATAGTAGATAACGACATAAAGATGGGCGTAATATGCACACCTAAAGATCATGCCCAGAAAGTGACCGATAGGATGGTAAAGAGCGGTATTAAGAGCATATGGAATTTTGCCCCTATCGATGCTGAGGTTCCGGAAGATGTTGCCCTGGAGAACGTCCACTTAAGTGAGAGTCTATATACTCTTTCTTATAAAATGAATGACATTTAAGCCATATGTATTGCGATAAAGACTTTCCATTATAGGATGAAAGGCCAAGATAGGCGGCGCAAAATCATTTATTTTCCTATGGTTATGCGCCCTATCAGGGTGCCGATAAAATAAAACAGCACATATCTAAGATTAAACCATAGCATACCTACACAAAAGCAGTAAAAAATTGTTACGAAAGTATTAAACCTATTTAAAATAATATGAACTTGGTTACTTTTTGCCTCATTATCTGTTAATTTTTCCATTACGATGAATAAGTCTATTTACATTTCCCACCGCATAATCTATGATAAATATTATAATTAACAACGGAGGAAATGGGAATGGAAGCCGGAACAAAAGCCAGAAAGAATATTTGGGGCACTATTTTTCTAGTATTTATACTCTTGGCCTTGATTGCCGCTATCAGTGTAGCAGCTGTATATATCTATCAGATACTGAATATTGAAACCTTTTATGAGGGTGTATTTGTGGACGGAATCCCATTGGCAGATATGACAAAGGAAGAAGGTCTATCTAAAATATGGGAACATAATCAACCTGATTTAGATAAAATGCAAATTGTATTGACCCATGAAGATCAAAGATGGGAATATGATTATAAAGATATCAATGGCCAGATCAATGTTGAAGAGGTTATAGATATGGCCTATTTAGTAGGCAGAGAGGGTACTGTAGTAGAAAGATTAAAAGAGATCTACAATCTTACCAAAGAAGAAAAAAGATTCGAAACAATACTTACTTACGATGTATCTTTGTTGCAAGACGAAATAGAATCTATAGCCCACGAGATTAACGAAGATTACATAGATGCAACTATTGAATTTCACCCTGATCAGAAGGATAAGTTTTCCTTTACTCCGGATAAAGCAGGAAAAGGTATGTTGACATCTGAGACTATGGAAGAATTGATTGCCAGGGTAGATGCAGGGGATTTTTCTGATTATGAAATACCTATTGAGGTATTGGAACCAACATATACGTTGGAGGAGCTTAAGACCTGGACTTCCAGGATTGGTTACTATTCCACGCCTCTTAAGGACAGCACCGCCAATCGGGTGCACAATATTAAGCTATCTTCTAAAGCCTACTATAACCTTCGTCTTGAGCCGGGGGACGTATTTTCCCTTAATGATGCAACAGGACCCAGGGATCTAAAACATGGTTATAGAATGGCCTCCGTAATAAAGGATGGAAATAGATATGAAGACGAGGCCGGCGGCGGGAACTGTCAAACCTCCACCACCCTTTATGGCGCAGTTGTAAGGGCAGATTTAGAAATAGTGGAAAGGTATCCCCATTCCATACCGTCCTCTTATACTCCCATAGGGACTGATGCTACTGTTAACTATCCATATGCAGACTTTAAGTTTAAGAACAATATGGATACCCCCATATTTATCACAAGATATTTTGCGGGAAACAGCCTTCATGTAGAGGTATATGGCAAGCAATCGGAGGAGTTTGATGAGGTCAAACTTATTAGTTGGGAGATCAGTCGCACCGATACCCCTGAGTATAAGACGGTAGATGATCCGGATATGTATGAAGGTGAGACCAAAACGGAGATCGTATCCAGACCGGGGATCAAGGCCGTATCCTATAGGGTATACTATAAGGACGGCCAGGAAATCAATCGGGTCAAAGAAGACGATTCAAGCTATCGTCGGAATGTCGGGTTGAAAAGGGTAGGCACGAAGAAAAAGCCTGGGGATGCCGAGTCGGATAAACCAGAAGAAAGTGAGAAGCCTAAGAAAGAAGAACCCAAGGAAGAAGAACCTAAAGAGGGGGATTAATTGAGATAATCAACAAGGGATCCCATAGTTTGATTTAAAAGAAAAACGATAAATGATATAAACAAAACTCCCTAGTTATCGGGGGAGTTTTGTTTTGTCCTTTTATTTTATGGATTTATATTCTATAATGATTAAATAGGACGATGATCTTCATAAATTTGCTTTCCTTTAAAATATTAAATTTTTGCAGCAGAAGTGACAATATATTATGAGAGGAAATTATAATGGATTATAGGGATTGGCGGGAGCCAGATATCATTGAGGGAGATTATGTAGTGCTGGAAGACAGGGATGTGGAGGAAGAATATCCGCAGCCCAAACATCAGCCGATCCAAACCGACCCTAAGCCCGCCATTGTTACTCATGTAATACTAGGATTGAATATAGCTATATGGATCGTAATGTCACTGACAGGCCTAGTGAAGGGCTGGAATCAAAATATCCAGTTACAGTTTTTTGGGGCTAAGATCAATGGCCTTATTGCCATGGGACAATATTGGAGGATGCTAACAGCCATGTTTTTGCATGTGGGGCTTTTGCACCTCTTTTTTAATTCCTATGCCCTATATATATATGGCCCTGTGGTAGAAAAGCTCTTTGGCAAGGTGAAATTTATAATAATCTATTTGATCTCCGGGCTTATGGGAAATCTTTTGAGTTATTTATTCAGCCCTAATCCCGCTGCCGGAGCCTCTGGCGCCATATTCGGCCTCATGGGCTCCCTGCTATATTTTAGAAAGGAAAGGAAAAGAGTATTCCAGAAGGTATTTGGCCCTGGATTGTTGATAGTTATCGGCATTAATTTGGTCTATGGGTTTACTCAACAAGGCATAGATAACTGGGGGCATATAGGGGGTTTAATTGGAGGGTTTGCAATAGGATGCGCCTTGGGATTATATAAGGATTCCCGAAAACAATATAAAAGAAAAATCCTTATATGGGTTGCTATCATATTGGTATTTGCTGCAGGCTTAAGTTATGGAAGGGTAAAGTACAGGGGGATCATATACTTAAATCAGGCTCACATCGAGGCTCAAAGCGGCAGAATATCAGAAGCGATGGAGTATATAAGCAAGCTTTCCAATCGGGATCTAAAAGATCCTTGGGCTAAAGAACTCATTGAAACTGTCTTTATTGAAGACATAAATAATAAGCTGGGGTCGGGTAAACCAAGAGAGGCACTGGTTTCAGCTAGTACATTGATCGACTATTATCCTAAAGAGGCCAATTACTATTATTTCAGGGGTCAAATCTATGAAGTCCTAGAGGATTTTAAAAATGCTCTGGAAGATTATCTATACGTCACCGGTGTGGTAATAGACAATAAGGAAATATGGCTTAGGGCCGGAAGATCAGCATATAACAGTGGGAAAATATCTGATGCTAAAAGATGCCTAAAAGAAGCCCTAAAGCTTGACCCGGGTTATAGTGAGGCCAGGGAGTTGTTAGAAAGCATTGGGGATACGATTTAGGTCTTAGAAGCTGGAAGTTAGAAATTTGGGGATGATAATCGGAATTAAGGTTGAAAACAAGAGGTGAAAGGTATGGACAATATTTTTGCCAAGCTTTATGGGGATCATAAGGGAATTATAAAATATCAAAGAAGTCGCTATAGGCATATATTTAATAAATTTCAAGAACTGTTTCCCGAGAGTGAGGCTGAGGTTCAGTTTTACAGTACCCCGGGGCGTACAGAAATAGGGGGCAATCATACTGATCATAACCATGGAAGAGTTTTAGCGGCAGGGGTGGATCTGGATTCTGTAGCCGCTGCAACCAAATCGGGGGATTCTATAATAACTGTTCATTCCAGGGGTTATGAAGATCCTTTTATTGTTGATACTTATGATCTTGAAATTAAAGATGGGGAGAAGAGGACTACCAATGCTCTCATCAGGGGCATCGCAGCCCGTTTTAAAGACTTAGACTATAAAATTGGAGGCTTTAATGCTTATATTTCCAGTGATGTCTTAGGGGGGTCAGGTCTGAGCTCCTCGGCATCTATAGAGGTGCTTTTTGGCACTATACTAAATCACTTGTACAACGAAGGCAAAATGGGGGCAGAGTTATTGGCCATAATTGGGCAATACGCAGAAAATGTTTATTTTGATAAGCCTTCCGGCTTGATGGATCAGATAGCCTGCGCTGTGGGGGGGTTTGTCAGTATCGACTTTAAAGACCCTTTAAAACCTATTGTCAAAGAAATTAAATTTGACTTTGAGGATCAGGACTATCAGCTTCTCATAGTCAACACTGGGGGGAATCATGCAGATCTCACCGATGATTATGCCTCCATACCTATTGAAATGATGAAAGTCGCCAATGTATTTGACAAAAATGTATGCAGGGAATTAACAAAATCTGAACTTTTAAAAAATATAGGATCTCTTCGCGAAAAGACAGGAGACAGAGCTGTATTAAGAGCCATGCATTTTTTTGACGAAGATAATAGAGTTATCCTTCAGACTAAAGCCTTGGAAAAGGGCAGGTTCGATGAGTTTTTATCCCTTGTTAAAGAATCGGGGAATAGCTCATGGAAATTGTTACAGAACTGTTTTACTACTCATAATCCTGAGGAACAAGGCATAACGTTGGGTCTGGCTATCACTGAGGATTATATAAACAAAATAGGAAAGGGCGCCTGCAGAATTCATGGCGGGGGATTTGCCGGAACAATACAGGTTTTTCTGCCCGATCAAAAGGTGGCAGAGTATATAAAAGTAATAGAGTCTGTATTTGGGGTGGGATCCGTAACAAAATTAGGGATAAGGTCTTTGGGAACTATTAGGCTGGATATGAATGGCAGCGATATATAGAGCTAAAACAAGGAATGATTAGATTAGGGAATGCAATTTAAATGGGTAGACCTTGTTGGGGTTTATCCAATATTTTTAACATTTATATTACTTTGACTTACTTTGACCTTGGTGCTATAATATAAATCAATAAAAGGTTAATGAAAAATTCTTTGGGAAGACTATTCTTTAAAAGGTTTAGGGTTTCCTGAAGTTAAAATATATAATAAATAGAATGAAGGGAGAATTTCAAATGAGAGATATGGTACCTTTTAGGAGACGCACGAGTTTAACTCCAATGGATATTTTCAGGGATTTTTTTGGAAGAGATTTAGTTGATGATTTTTTTGCTAGTAGTGCAGCGCCTATGGAAATGGCAAGGGGCTTTTGTGCAGATATAAGAGAAGAAGAAAATGAGTATATCGTTGAAGCTGAATTGCCTGGTTACAACAAGGAAGACATAAATATCGACTTGGTAAACGACAGATTAACCATTTCCGCCAAGAAAAAAGAAGAGCATAGTGAAGAGAAGGACAATTACATCAGAAGGGAACGTAGGGTTGGCCAAGTATGCAGATCATTTATTGTATCTGGTATAGAAAACGATAAGGTCAGCGCAAAATATGAAAATGGACTGCTTCATGTCACCCTACCAAAAGAAAAAGAGATTAAACCGAAAAGCACTAGGATAGATATTAATTAGTCAATGATTTCGGGATTAACCATTAATAGGAATCGGTTGGATGAGCCCTCTATAACAGGGGGCTTTTTTTATTATTTAATCTTGCTTTTCTTATATTGGATTTGATAGAATTGGTAGATAAAATAAATATACTTTGAAAGGTTATAAGATGCCTTTACATATTGTTTTGTTTGAACCGGAGATACCACAAAATACAGGCAATATATCCCGAACCTGTGCTGTGACAGGGGCAGTTTTGCATTTAATAAAGCCCTTGGGTTTTTCTGTGGACGATCATCATCTTAAAAGAGCCGGGCTTGACTATTGGCATTCCCTGGATATCAGATATCATGAATCCTTGGAAGATTTTTTTTCGAAATATCAGGGGGTGGATTTCTATTTGTCTACCACCAAAGCCCAACAATTTTACACAGAAGTGGCTTATAGTGAGGATAGTTTTCTCATATTCGGTAAGGAAACGGCGGGACTACCTAAAACATTGTTAAATAAGTATCATGACCGCTGTATACGAATACCTATGCGTAGGAGCCTAAGGTCTTTGAATTTGTCCAATTCAGTTGCTATAGTACTATATGAGGCTTTAAGGCAACTAAATTTTTCTACCTTATTCTAAATTTTCCTTGAAAAACTATGTGATTTATTATACAATAAATTGGTGCGTAATGGGCTAATTGCTCATAGAATTAACCAATAAGCGCTATACTATACATCATGGAGGAATTAAACAAGGGTAATTTTTGATAAACTTTGAGTTAAACAGGGGACCTTTGTTTATATATTTATTACATTACAAAAGGCAAACAAAAAACATTAAGGAGGATTTATAATGGCTGTAAAAGTTGCTATCAATGGATTTGGGAGAATAGGGAGAAACGCTTTCAAAATAGCAGTAGAAAAATATGCTGATAAGATGGAGTTTGTTGCTATCAATGATTTAACAGATGCTAAGACCCTGGCACACCTATTGCAGTTTGATTCATTATTCGGAAGATTCGAGGGTGACGTAGAAGTAAAAGAAGACGCATTAGTTGTAAACGGTAAGGAAATAAAAATATTTGCCGAAAGAGACCCTGCCAATCTTCCATGGAAAGAACTCGGTGTAGATGTAGTCATGGAGTGTACAGGCATTTTCAGATCCAAGGAAACTGCAGGTAAGCACATCGAAGCCGGAGCAAAAAAAGTTATAATTTCAGCTCCTGCCAAGAATGAGGATATCACCATTGTTATGGGCGTAAATGAAGACAAATATGATGCTGATAATCACCATATAATTTCAAACGCATCCTGTACCACAAATTGTCTTGCACCCTTTGCAAAGGTTGTTAACGATAATTTTGGAATCAAAAAAGGTCTTATGACCACCATTCACTCCTACACTAACGATCAGAAGATACTTGATTTACCCCATAGTGATTTAAGAAGGGCAAGAGCTGCCGCAGAGTCCATAATTCCTACCTCTACAGGAGCCGCTAAGGCCGTTGCTCTGGTGCTTCCCGAGCTTAAGGGTAAATTAAATGGCTTTGCAATGAGGGTACCTACACCCACGGTTTCGGTTGTTGATCTGGTTGTAGAGCTGGAAAAACCTGCAACAGCAGAAGAAATCAATGCTGCTCTTAAGGAAGCCGCTGATGGCCCCTTAAAAGGTATTATGGGATACGAGGAAAGGCCTCTGGTCTCTATGGACTATAAAAAGGACGAAAGATCTTCTATCGTGGATGCTCTTTCTACCATGGTTATTGAAGGAAATATGGCAAAGATCGTATCATGGCATGATAATGAGTGGGGCTATTCAAGCAGAATAGTTGATCTTATTGATTATATAGCTGATAAGGGATTGTAAATTTTAGTTAGTAAGCAGAATTAAAGGTCGGAATCTAGCGTGAGCAATAGATAGGATGAAGCGCCGGAATTGGGAAATAGATTCAGATGGGCATCAGAATCCACCGTATTTTCGAATATCCGGCGCTCAAATCCTATAATCTGGCCTTACAAGGAGTGGATTCCATGAATAAAATGTCAATTGAGGATATGGATATAAAGGGTAAAAGAGTTTTAGTGAGGGTGGATTTTAATGTGCCCCTTGATGAAGATAGAAATATTACTGATGATACCAGGATAAGAGCCGCCCTTCCAACTATTACATACCTTTTGGACAATAAAGCCAAGGTAGTATTAATGTCTCATTTGGGGAGACCTAAAGGTGAGATAAAACCGGAATTTAGCTTAAAACCGGCAGCAAAAAGATTATCGGAACTCCTTGGCATAGATGTTGTTATGGCTGACGATGTTATAGGTGATAGCGCTAAGAAAGCAGTAAGTGAAATACAAGATGGCCAAGTAGTTCTTCTTGAAAATGTGCGCTTCCACAAAGAAGAGACCAAAAATGATCCTGAGTTTGCAAAAGCGTTAGCAAGCTTTGGCGATGTTTTTATCAATGATGCTTTTGGTACATCCCACAGAGCTCATGCATCTACGGAAGGGGTGACCCATTATCTTTCCGGGGCAGCCGGCTATCTTATTAAAAAGGAACTGGATATAATAGGCAAGGCACTGAGTAACCCTGAAAGGCCTTTTGTAGCTATTTTGGGCGGAGCCAAGGTGTCGGATAAAATAGGTGTTATTGAAAATCTGATAGAAAAGGTAGATACCCTGATTATAGGCGGAGGTATGGCCTATACATTTTTTAAAGCCAGAGGATATGAGATAGGGGACTCCCTGTTGGAGGCAGATAAAGTTGAACTGGCAGCATCTCTTGAAGAAAAGGCAAAGGCAAAAGGTGTAAAATTACTTTTACCTGTGGATACCGTGGTAGCCCGGGAATTTAAGGCCGATGCAGAACATAAGACAGTGGACAGTGACAATATCCCTGCCGGGTGGTTGGGTGTAGATATAGGACCAAAATCCAGAGAGATTTTCGGTGAAGAAATTAAAAACGCAGGTACCGTAGTATGGAACGGGCCCATGGGCGTATTTGAAATGCCTGCCTTTGCAAAAGGTACACAGGCTATAGCTGAATATATGAGTATATGCGAGGGAACTACCATAATAGGCGGCGGGGATTCTGCTGCAGCGGTAAAGCAGATGGGTTATGCCGATAAGATGACCCATATATCCACAGGAGGCGGCGCCTCTTTAGAATTTTTAGAAGGAAAGATCCTCCCGGGAGTAGCCGCCCTTAAGGACAAATAAGATATAGAAAGTTATTAGCGATATCGTTTAGAGTATTTTGGCGGTATAGTTTGCTTATGAGGAGAACTGACTATGAGAAAACCCATTATTGCGGGAAATTGGAAGATGAACAAGACCCCTTCTGAAGCTGTAGAGCTTATTGACAAGTTAAAACCATTGGTTGCAAATTCTGAGACTGAGATAGTGGTATGCCCACCGTTTATTTCTTTGGCGGCGGCAGCCCAAGCCCTAAAGGGTAGTAATATAGCCCTGGGAGCTCAGAATATGCACTTTGAAGAGAACGGAGCATTTACTGGGGAAATAGCACCCGATATGTTAAAAGAATTGGGAGTTAAATACGTTATAATAGGACATTCCGAAAGAAGACAGTATTTTGCGGAGACTGATGAAGCCGTCAATAAAAAGGTGGTCACAGCTTTAAAACATGATATGATCCCTATCATGTGCGTTGGGGAAACCCTTGAACAAAGGGAACAAGGTATTACAGAGGAAATAGTGGAAAAACAGGTAAGAGCCGGCCTGAATGGGCTCAATGCCGATCAGGCGAAAGCTGTAGTTATTGCCTATGAACCTATTTGGGCTATAGGAACCGGTAAAACAGCCACCAGTCAGCAAGCTAATGAAGTGGCATCCTTTATCCGGGGCATTGTAAAGGATATATTTGGCCGGGATACAGCAGAAGCCATCAGAATACAATATGGTGGCAGTATGAATGGGGATAATACTTCTGAGCTGATGGCTATGTCCGATATCGATGGTGGCCTTATCGGCGGTGCTAGTTTAAAACCCGAAGGATTTGCTAAGGTCGTAAATCACTAAAGGGAAAAGCACTGGATTGGAGGAAGGACCAAAAAGAATTTTTGGTTTTAGAAAGGAGAAGACTTTAATGTATATTATTGATGTATTTGCTAGGGAAATCGTAGATTCCAGAGGGAATCCAACCGTTGAGGTAGAGGTATACTTAGAGAGCGGTGGCTTCGGCCGAGCAGCTGTTCCTTCAGGGGCATCTACAGGTGCCTTTGAGGCTGTGGAATTAAGAGACGGTGATAAAACCAGATATTTAGGCAGAGGCGTAGAAAAGGCCGTTGAGAACGTTAATAACATCATTGCTCCTGAAATCGTAGGTTTTAACGCCTTGGATCAGGCAGGAATAGACCAAATTATGATTGACCTGGATGGCACCCATAATAAGGGTAAATTAGGGGCAAATGCTATTTTAGGTGTTTCTTTGGCAGTGGCAAAGGCTGCAGCCGATGGTCTTGGACTATCCCTATACCAATATATTGGCGGGGTAAACGGTAAGATGCTGCCCGTGCCAATGATGAATATCATAAACGGTGGGGAGCATGCGGATAATACCGTTGATATTCAGGAATTTATGGTTATGCCCGTTGGTGCAAAGAGTTTCAAGGAAGCCTTACGTATGTGTGCAGAGGTTTTTCACAATCTGAAAGCAGTGTTGGGAGCTAAAGGCTATAGTACAGCTGTAGGTGATGAGGGCGGTTTTGCCCCCGACTTGAAGACCAATGAGGAGGCTATAGAGGTAATTTTAGAGGCGGTTGAAAAAGCAGGCTATAAACCAGGCGATGATATCCGTATAGCCATCGATGCTGCTGCAACGGAACTATATAATAAAGAAGACGGAAAGTATCATTTCCCTGGTGAGGGCGTGACGAGAACCGTTGAAGAATTAGTTGATTATTATGCTGAACTGGCTGATAAGTATCCTATTATTTCCTTAGAAGATGGCTTAGATGAAGATGATTGGGATGGCTGGAAACTCTTAAACGAGAGGCTGGGAGATAAAATCCAATTAGTTGGTGATGATCTTTTTGTGACCAACACTGAAAGATTATCTAAGGGTATTGAGTTAGATGTAGCAAATTCTATCCTCATTAAAGTTAACCAGATTGGGACCCTGACTGAAACTTTAGATGCCATAGCCATGGCAAACCGGGCAGGTTATACCGCAGTTGTATCCCATCGCTCAGGCGAAACCGAGGATACTACCATATCGGATTTGGTAGTAGCAGTAAATGCAGGCCAGATTAAAACAGGTGCACCTTCCAGAAGTGACAGGGTTGCAAAATACAACCAGCTATTAAGGATTGAAGAGGAATTGGGCGAAATAGCCGAATATCCTGGCCTCGATGCATGGTTCAACCTGAAGAATAAATAATAGATTACCAATTTAAAAAAGATTATATATGATTCATTAGAACGTTTACTATATGGCAAGTAAAAGAATAAGGGGGGAGAAAATCCCCCTTACGCTTTTTAAGCCCATGGACTTTATTTTCTTGATTTTGGGTATACCCTATGATACAATACCTTTGTTATTAGGCTGCGTTATCGGCAGAGGGAGGGATATGAGTATGAATGCACTAAGGATTACCGCTGTCATCTTTTTAGTTTTATTTGAACTATTCCTGATTGTTGTGGTGCTTCTCCAGTCTGGAAAATCTGCCGGACTGTCGGCATCTCTAGGCGGAGGTACAGATACTTTTTTTGGGAAGAATAAGGGTAGAAGCCTCGAAGGCAGACTGCAAAGGCTTACAACTATCTCAGCTATATGTTTTATTCTTCTATCAATATTTTTGACTATTCTGAAATAAATTCAAAAGAACGGCCTTTAAAGGTCGTTTTTGCTTTTTGCCGGTAAAATTAGTCTGATTGGTACCGGTTTATTAAATTTGTAATATATGGGAAGACTATAGGCTTTAGGAGGAATGACTATGGAAACTGGAGAGAAAATTTGTGAAATATTAAGGGAAAGAAATGCCCCACCCCTACTTTTCAAACAGCTTGTAGAGATTATGGAGATCCAAGGGGATGAAGAAGGAGCCTTCCTTAATTTGTTAGAGAACATGGTGGAGGAAGGGCAGCTGGTTAAGACTCGCAAGAAAAAATATGCCCTTCCCGAGATACTTGGATTTTTGATAGGGAGTTTGCAGGGCAATCCCCGGGGGTTTGCTTTTTTTATTCCCGATAAAGAGGGCGAGGGAGATATATTTATATCTCCGGAAGATTTAAACGGTGCAATGCACAACGATAGAGTCATGATCCGGGTAATAGGGGATGGATCAGGGAGGTTCCGTTCCAGGGACGGACAGGTCTTAAAGATATTATCAAGAGCTAACGCCACTGTTATCGGGACTTTTGAGAGAGGCAAGGGTTTTGGCTTTGTAGTGCCTGATGATCCTAAAATTAGCGGGGATATATTTATATCAAAAGAAAATGCCCGAAATGTTAATTCCAATTTCAAGGTAGTAGCAGAGATTATAAGATGGCCCGAGCCAAGAAGAAACGCAGAAGGTAGAATTGTGGAAGTATTAGGCCATAAAGATGAAGCTGGCATAGATATATTATCCATCATTCGTCAATTTAATCTTCCTGAGGAATTTCCTAATGATTGTTTAGCCGCCGCCAAACAGATCCCCCAGAGACTAACGGAAGAAATTATAGCGAAGCGCACGGATCTCAGGGATCTTAAAACCTTTACTATGGATGGGGCAGATGCAAAAGACCTAGATGATGCCATATCCATAGAAAGGATGGGAAACGGCAATTTCAAATTGGGGGTACATATTGCAGATGTGAACCATTATGCCTTTGAAGATGGCCCGATAGATAAGGAGGCCAAAAAAAGGGGGACAAGCATTTACCTTGTAGATAGAGTATTGCCTATGCTGCCAAGAGAGCTTTCCAATGGCATATGCAGCCTAAATCCTGGTGAAGACAGGCTGACGATCTCGGTTATTATGGAGATCGATAACAAGGGAAAAGTAAAGGATTTTTCCATTGAAGAAACGGTAATAAAAAGCCAGATGAGAATGGTATATGAGGAAGTAACGTCTATTCTGGAAGACAAGGATCAAGAGCTGATTGCCAAGTATCAGGATTTTATTGACGAATTGGAAAATTGCAGAGAACTATGCGAGATATTAAGAACTGAGAGAATGAAAAAGGGAAGTCTGGATTTTAATATTGAAGAGACCCAAATTATTCTAAATGAAGAGGGTTGGCCAATTGATATCTTGCCTGTCGAGAGGGGTATATCCAATAAGATTATTGAGGAGTTTATGCTGGTTTGCAATGAAACCGTGGCGGAGTATATGCGCTGGCAAGAAGCTCCCTGTATGTTCAGGGTTCATGAAGACCCGGACAAAGAGAAAATGATTGCCTTCAATGAATTTATAAGAAACTTCGGTTACAGGTTGAAGGGTGCCAAGGACGGGGTACACTCAAAGGCACTTCAAAGCTTGCTGGAGGATATTGAAGGAACCGCTGAAGAAGGGATCATCAGTACCGTTATGCTTAGATCCTTGAAAAAGGCCAGGTATAGCCATGAAAATCTGGGACACTTTGGATTGGCCTTTGAAAACTATTGTCACTTTACTGCTCCTATACGTCGCTATCCCGATCTTATAGTCCACCGGGTTCTTAAAGAATTAATCCATAGAAAACTGAACAATAAGAGAGTCAAGCAGCTGGAGGAAGCTATGCCTGATTTGGCAAAGCATTGTTCCGCCCGTGAGCGCTTGGCCGATGAGGCCGAAAGGGAAACCGATGACTTGAAGAAGGCAGAATTTATGAGCGACAAACTGGATGAAGAATTCGATGGCATCATATCTGGGGTAACAGGGTACGGATTATTTGTCCAACTGCCCAACACAGTGGAAGGGCTGGTCAGGATAAGCTCCATTGACGATGACTATTATAATTATGACGAGAAGAATTATTGCCTTATAGGCGAAAGACATCGCAAGATATACAGATTAGGTGATGGCGTAAGGGTTAAGGTAGCAAATGTGGATATGGTGATGAAAAATATAGATTTCATTCTAATCGACTAATTATTACCATATTATCAATTTCGGGCATCTTGACACCCTGATACATTCATGTTAAAATAACTATGCAGTTGAGTTGTTGAACCCCTATTTGTTGAAAGCGGACAGATAGGGTTATTTTATCGAAACGGGTGTGGAAATTGGCTAAGGACGGTATAAAGCTCATTGCCCAAAACCGCAAAGCGCGGCATGATTACTTTATAGAAGAAGTTATCGAAGCCGGGATAGTGCTGGCGGGTACGGAGGTAAAATCCATACGCCTTGGCAGGGTGAATCTCAAGGACAGTTATGCAGATATAAGGAATGGCGAAATCTTTATAAACAACATGCATATAAGCCCTTATGAGATGGGCAACATAGCCAATAAGGATCCGGTTCGTGAACGTAAACTGCTGCTTCACAAAAGGGAGATTAACAAACTACTAGGTTATACCCAACAAAAGGGACTTACTCTGATTCCGCTTAAGATTTATCTTAAGGGCGGGCTGGTGAAGATAGAATTAGCCATTGCCCGGGGTAAGAGACAATACGACAAGCGCCAGGATATTGCCCGAAGGGATGCTCAAAGGGATATGGACAGAGCTTTTCGGGAGAACCAAAAGATATAAAGGAACATTATTATGGGGGCGTATTGGTTTCGACGGGGATGATGAGGGTGCAAGAAGCGAGCTGCGGACTCCGGGGCCGCATAAAAACCTGGAACTTAAATTAAAAGCAAACAACGATAATTACGCTTTAGCTGCTGCTTAAAGCAGCTTCGTCTTACCTTTAGTACCCGCACTATAGGATAAGGCGTCAATTTAGCGGGGAACGAACCTAACAAAGCTTTGAGTTAGGCCGGAATCTATGAAGCTACTAAAACCG
>JAAYSJ010000142.1 GCA_012518395.1 Clostridiales bacterium | reverse complement strand
GTATCTCAGTCTGCTGGAATGTTATTCTGCTAAATAATTGTAAACTTTGGAACCGCCACTTGCGGAACCGCATGAGTGGTGGTGTGGGAGGTCGGTAGACGAACTAATCGTCTACCTCCTACCCGATGCTTGTTTTAATCATTCTGCATACATTTTTTTAATAACATAAGCGGTTAGTCTTATTGGGAGCAACCTGGATAGTACAGTTAGGAAGGAATATTGAAACCCTACACAGTATTGGGGCTTCCAATTCTTTCTGTTTATTATCCTCATTATTTTTTTTGCAGCAATCTCCGAAGCCATCCCCGACTGTTCATCCTTTTCCATTTTAGATATAGATCTATGTATGCGCCCTTTATAAATATCGTCACCGAACAATGAGGTTTTCCTTACACCAGTAAAATTTGTCTTAATATCTCCGGGTAGTATACTGGTGACTTGTATGTTAAATTCTTTAATTTCATTAATTAGGGCAAAAGTATACGCATTGATCGCAGCTTTAGATACTGAATAAAAATTTTGGAAGGGTATTGGTATAGCCCCGGCAACCGAGGAAATACAAGCTATTTTTCCATATTTATTTTTCCGCATAAAAGGTACTACGGCTTTAATTAAGTTGACCGTACCAAAGAAATTCACATCCATTTGTTTTTTTGCATCTTCTAAACTGGTAAATTCAACTGCTCCCGCTATGCCAAAACCAGCACAACAGACTAAAAGACTTATACACCCATGATTATCAAAAACTTTATGCACAGCCTGTCTAACAACATTCTCATCAGAAACATCACACGGGATATGCAATATGTTTGAGTGTATGAAATTGCGTCTGCTAAGGTTATATACTGTATATCCCTCTCTAACCAAATTTTCTGCAATATTTAATCCTATTCCGCTGCTTCCCCCGCTTACAATAGCAATTTTGTCTTTCATAAATCATACTTCTCCAGCACTTTTTTAATAATCATGACTGCTTCATCTATCAATGAATAGCTGTGTGTAGCCATTAAGCTGGTTCTTAATAAACACTCCTTGGGCGGAGTAGCCGGGGGCAGGGAAGGATTCACATATACGCCCTCATCATAAAGTTCCTTTGCAATAATAAGTGTAGTCACTAATTCATAGGTATAGATTGGTATAATAGGTGTCGATGATTCCCTGATCTTAATGCCTTCTTCCATCAAGCGTTTTCTAAAATACTCAGCGTTGGACATTAGTTTTTTCGGGAGTTCCGGATGTTTAATTAAATGTCTCAAGGCAGCAAGAGCTGAGGCACAGGATGAGGGAGTCATAGAAGCAGAAAAGATAAAAGGCCTGGAATGATGTCTTACATAATCCACCACTACTTCATCTGCAGCCATATATCCGCCAAGACTGGCTAAAGACTTAGAGAAAGTCCCCATATAGATATCGATAGAGTTTTCCAAGTCAAAATAACTTGGTGTACCTCGCCCGCCTTCACCTATGACACCTAGACCATGTGCATCGTCTACCATAACACGTGCATTATATTTCTTTGCAAGGGATACTATTTCCGGAAGATTAGCTATATCCCCTCCCATAGAAAAAACACCATCCGTTATTATTATTTTACCCGCACCCTCCGGTACCTGTTTTAGTCTGCGCTCCAAATCCCCCATATCATTATGGCGATATCGTAGCAATGTGGCCCTGGATAGCATACATCCATCATATATGGAGGCATGGTTTTCTTTATCGCAAAGAATATAATCTTTAGGACCCGCAATGGCGGATATTATTCCTAAATTGCTCTGAAACCCCGTAGAAAATGTTAAAGCAGACTCTTGCCGCAAAAAGGCAGCAAGTTCTTTTTCAAGTTCTAAATGCAATAATAGAGTACCGTTTAGAAAACGTGAACCGGAACAGCCACTTCCGTATTGTTCAAACGCCTTTATTCCTGCTTCAATGATTTCAGGATGTGTAGTAAGCCCAAGGTAATTATTGGAGCCCAGCATTATCCTGCGTTTGCCTTCCATAATCACTTCTACATCCTGCTTAGACTCTAAAGCATGAAAGTAGGGATAGATGCCTTGTTCGCGAATTTCATTGGCCGTGTTGTAGTTAAAACATTTCATAAAAATATCCATTATTATGCCCCCAATATAAATAATATGAAACCTAAAAATTTGAATATTAATAAAAATGATATTGACAAAATTATATTATCTTATACAGATTTTGTCAACAAACTGTTGTTTTACTGTCAACAAAGGTCTTTATAGATCCATGAAGGATAATCATGGTATGATGTAAAAATACACAGCTAGTATTCGACTTTTCTAAACGCAGTTCCTTTGACAAGGGCAAGAAATTGGCTATATAATTGGTGAAAGGAAGAAGCTATATATGATGCAAAAGAGGCGTATCTTTTTAAAGATAGTTGGAAGGCCTGATTTTCTTAGGGGGGAAATATAAAGTGAAAATGTCTGCCGAAATGTTAAACCAAACATTGAAATGGTCAAACCTTAGCGTTGGTAGTGAGGAAATGGCTGGGATTTTAGATTATTTAAACCACATCTTGGATGAGTTGGATATTATTAATGAACTGGATCTTGGGCATAATCCTATTGCCCCAGATAAGCCTTGCAAGCTTGAGAGCCTAAGGGAGGATATCGTATCTAAGTCATTGTCCCAGAAAAAGATGCTTGGAAATGCTATAGATGTTCAGGGTAACTATTTAGTAGTACCTAAGGTATTAGAGTGACATACTCCCACCACCTACATTTTCACTATGTGAATAAGGTAATTTAGAGGTGGGGGAATTCTTGCTAAGTATCATTAAAGTAATAATAGCTCGAAGGGATTTAACTATATGGAAATTTATCAACTGACTATACATGAGGCTAGATCCCTGCTAAAAAGCGGGGATATATCTCTACAGGAAATTTTAGAAGGGGTTATAGACAGGATAGTAGCTACGGAGGCGAAAACAAATTCTTTTATTTCTTTTAATATAGAAGGGTCTATTGAGCAGGTTAGTAAAATTGATAGTAAAAAAGCCTTGGAAGATGGAACACCCTTTGTTATGGGAATTCCTATGGGCATACAGGACAATATCTGTGCTATTGATCACAGAATGACTGCTGCTTCCAGGGTCTTATCTGACTTTATGCCGCCATATGATGCCTCGGTAATTAAAAGGCTAAGACAGAGCCATTGCGTTATCATGGGAAAACTAAATATGGACGAATTCGGTATAGGCGCTGCTCCAAACATCCCCCCTTTTAAAAGCGCAAAAAATCCTTGGAACCTGAAAAAGACGCCGGGAAGGGGAGCCGGGGGCTGTGGAGCCGCCGTATCAACGGGTCAAGTGTTCTATGCCATAGGGTCTGATTCTTCAGGCTGCCTGCGCCAATCGGCTGCTTTCTGTGGTGTTGTGGGATTTAAACCAACTTATGGTCTGGTATCACGGTATGGGTTGGCGAGCTCCTCACCATCTATGGAACAGATAGGGTGTATTACAAAGGATGTAAAAGATTGCGTTAATTTAATTGAGGAAATCATTTTCTATGATGTAAAAGATGCTAGATCTATCAAAATAGAAGATACAGGATTTAACAATGCCCTAGTGGACAATCTCCAGGATTTTGCTATTGGAATACCCAAAGAAATATTTGATGATACTTGGGATCCCCAGATACGCAAAGCTGTGGATTCAGCTTTGATTGTCCTAGAAAAATTGGGCGCTTGTTTGGTAGATATAAGCCTACCCCATTCAAAATATGCGTCCGCTGTACACTATATTATACAAAGTTCTGAAGCCGCAAGTTCCTTGGGGAAGTATGATGGAATAAGGTATGGCGGAGATAGAAAAGCATCAGAAAACCTTGATATGCTTTATTTCAATGCTAGATCCTTAGGGTTTAATAAGGAGACCAAAAGACGTATAATATTGGGAAATCTTTTTCTTTCTTCGAAGTTTTATGACTCTTATTACCAGAAAGCATTATCTATCAGAGAACTTATAAGGGAAGATTTTAAGAAAGCGTACAAGCTGTGCGATACAATTCTTACCCCTGCCAGCCCAATTTTGTCCTTTAATTTAGATTCCGAAACAGCCCATTTATCAGGCATAGATAAGTCTTTTAAATATACACTATTAGCCAACTTGGCTGGGTTGCCTGCTATAACTATTCCCTGCGGAAGAGACAACGAGGACATGCCCATAGGGATACAATTTATCGGGGATATGTTTTGTGAGCGAAAAACCCTCAGAGTAGCCTATGCATATGAAAGCAATACTGATTTTAATATAAAAGAACCCGGATTTAGGGAGGAAGTACAATGAACTACGAGACTTTCGTAGGATTGGAAATACATGTAGAACTAAAGACCGAATCTAAATTATTTTGCGGATGCAAGACTTTGTACGGTAGTCAGCCCAATAGCCAGTGCTGCCCCATCTGTACAGGGATGCCTGGAGCTCTTCCTGTAATGAACAAGAAGGCAGTAGAATTAGCCGTTAAGGCTGGCTTAGCACTAAATTGTAGTATCTCAAAATATAATTCTATGGATAGAAAAAATTATTTTTATCCGGATTCGCCAAAATCTTATCAGATTACCCAGCAATTTAACCCCATATGCAGAAATGGATATTTGGACATAGAGTATGACGGAATAAAAAAACGAATTGGAATTACCCGTATCCACTTGGAAGAAGATGCTGGAAAACTTTTGCACGATGGTGATTCTTCAAAAACATTAATAGATTATAATAGGGCGGGGATCCCACTTATAGAAATCGTAACGGAGCCCCATATAAATACGCCCGAGGAAGCAACAGCATTTCTCGAGGAGCTGAGGCTTATATTGCTATATATAGGCGTGTCTGATGTAAGGATGCAGGAGGGTTCCCTAAGATGCGATGTTAATCTTTCTATTAGGCCGGCCGGGGAGACAGAGCTTGGAACCAGGACAGAGATGAAGAACCTCAATTCTTTTAGGGCTGTCTCCAGAGCCATAAGGCATGAGGAAGAGAGGCAGATAAGCCTGGTAGAATCCGGAGCTAAGGTAGGCTGGGAGACCAGGCGGTGGGACGACCGAAAGAATCGGAGTTTTACTTTAAGGGAAGAACAGGATCTATGGGATTATAGATATTTTCAGGATCCGGATCTTACGCCCTTTATTGTACCCGATAGTTTGGTAAAGGAGATTAGGGTTAATATGCCAGAACTACCCGAAGCAAAAAGGGCAAGGTTTATATCGGAGTATTCATTGCCCTTATATGATACCCGCGTACTTGTCCAATCGAAAACCATGACAGATTTTTTCGAGGAATGTTTGGGATTATATGACCCCGAAAGAACCCCAAAATCATCAAAAGTTATGAGCAATTGGTTGATGGGGGAAGTCTCGAGGTTATTAAAGGATCGAAACATAGGACTCGATGAGTTGGGACTCACCCCCCTCCATTTATCAGAGCTGCAAAAACATATCGATAAAGGAACAATAAGTGGATCCATGGCAAAGGAAATACTTGTGATATGTTGTGATACTGGAAAGGCACCAAGTCAAGTGATTGAAAGTAAGGGGTTGGCGCAAATATCTGATGTTGATGAACTAAAATCTGTGATACGCCTAGTTATTGATGAAAACCCAGGCCCGGTGGAAGATTTTAGAGCCGGAAAGGATAAGGCCCTGGGATATATGATAGGGCAAGTTATGCGAATGACTGGCGGGAAGGCCAATCCACAGTTGGCCAATAGATTGTTTCAGGCGGAAATTCAAAAGGGTCGTTAGGGCGGGTATAGTTTAATATTAAAAGCAGGGCGGGGAAAAGATAAGTTTTAAATGCTAGACAGATATGCTATAATACAAGAAAATATATGCAAAATTGATATAATAGGGACGTTGTAACAAGACGGTGAGGAGAGAAGTATGGCAGCTAGCATGACAGGCTTTGGAAGATCCAGGGCTGAAGGACAGGGTATGGAATTTACCATTGAGATTAAGACATTGAACCATAGGTTTCTGGATGTAAATACGCGGCTCCCGAGACTTTTAAGTTTTTTAGAAGAGGATATCAGAAGCCTGACCCAAGGGAAGCTGAATAGGGGCAGGGTAGAGATACATATAGTACCGTCTTCTACTGTAGGAAACAGGGTAGAAGTTCAGCTGAATAAGCCTTTGGCAGAATCCTACATATCATGTTTTAGAACGCTATCCCATGATTATGGCGTTAAATCAGATATACCATTATCAGCCCTGGTAGACATACAAGATATGTTTCTGGTGACGGAAAAACAACAGGATGAGGCCTTGATCAAAGAAATGGTATTGAAAGCTTTAGAGGAAGCCTTGGACAAGGTAAAGGACATGAGACTTAGGGAAGGGCAAAAGCTTAAAAAGGATATTGTGATGCGGGGAAATGCTATTTCAACAATGGTAGAAGGGATAGAATCCAGGGCTCCTGTAGTTGTAGAAGAATACAGGCTAAAGTTGGAAGGTCGTATTTCGGAGTTACTTCAGACATCTGAATTGGACGAAAGCAGATTTAATACAGAGGTGGCTTATTTTGCGGATAGGTCCAATATAACAGAAGAAATAGTCAGGCTGAAAAGCCACCTGCAACAATTAGTTGAGATATTTGTTGAGGAAGGCCCCATTGGAAGAAAACTGGATTTTCTAGTTCAGGAGATGAACAGGGAGGCTAATACTATAGGCTCAAAGGCAAACGATTTGGAAATAATCAATACTATAGTGGATATCAAGAGTGAAATCGAAAAAATCAGAGAACAGGTACAGAATATAGAATGAAAGGCGGAAGCGTTATGAATATTAAATTGATAAACATAGGGTTTGGTAATATTGTTTCGGCCAATCGCCTCATTGCCATCGTCAGCCCTGAATCAGCCCCTATAAAAAGGGTTATACAGGATGCCAGGGATAGGGGTACTCTTATTGACGCTACCTATGGAAGAAGGACTCGTGCTGTAATAATAACCGATAGTGACCATATAATTTTGTCTGCAGTTCAGCCGGAGACAGTCGCTAGCAGGCTTAACACAAAGGACATCCATATAACGCCATCGGAAGAAGAATAATGGAGGGAATGTCAATGGGGGAAAAGGGCCTGCTGATTGTGGTATCGGGACCTTCTGGAGCGGGGAAGGGCACAGTGTGTCAGGAATACCTAAATAGCAATTCCGAAACATTCTTGTCTGTTTCCATGACCACCCGTTTGCCCAGGAGGGGGGAAATTGACGGGGTGGATTATTATTTTACAGATATAGATTCTTTCAAAGGCTTGGTTGATGAAGGGGGATTTTTGGAATACGCAAGGGTGTATGATAATTACTATGGAACACCGAAAAATATAGTTAGAGAAAACTTGCTGAAGGGAAAGGATGTTCTGTTGGAAATAGATATTCAAGGGGCCCTTCAGGTAAAAGAGCGGTTTGAAGAAGGTGTTTTTATTTTTATTGTGCCCCCCACTATGGAAGAACTGAAAAATAGAATCGTAGGCAGGGGCACTGAGACTGCGGAAGAATTATTGAAGCGTTTCAAGAGTTCATATGAGGAATTAAATTTTATTACCCGATATAATTATTTAGTAGTAAACGACAACGTAAAAGATGCATCAGACAGGATCAAGTCCATTATTATAGCTGAAAAATGCAGAGTTGATCGAAATAAGAACTTTTATAGAAGATTACGGGAGGGAGTTTGCGATGATATTTCTTTCTTTGGATGAATTAACTGATAAAGTAGATAATAGATATTCTTTGGTGGTTCAAGTAGCTAAAAGGGCAAGACAATTAGTGGCAGGTCAACAGCCCTTGGTAGAAACCGAATCTAATAAACCAGTATCAGTGGCGATCCATGAGGTGGAAATGGGAAAGATAAACAGCACTAAAGCAGAAGAAAGTGCAAAGTAGATGGATAATATACTTAGAGGAAAGAATATTCTCTTGGGTATTACCGGCGGCATAGCTGCCTATAAGGCGGCAGACTTGACCAGTAAACTTATTAGGCTGGGGGCTAAGGTGAAGGTAATCATGACACCCTCGGCTACAAAATTCGTTCATCCCCTAACCTTTCAAAGCCTGACGGAGAACAGGGTTTATCTTGATGTTTTTGGTGCCACAGAGACATACGAAATAGGACATATTTCCCTGGCAAAATGGGCTGATCTATTTGTTATTGCACCCGCAACTGCAAATATCATCGGAAAGGCGGCAGCAGGCATAGCTGATGACCTTTTATCTACTACTATGTTGTCTATGGAGGCAAAGACCGTCTTTGCACCGGCTATGAACACTGTGATGTATGGGAAGCCCGTCTTGCAGGATAATATCAAAAAACTGAAGGAATGGGGATTTGGTTTTATACCACCAGGTAAAGGAAGGCTGGCTTGTGGTGATTGGGGGGAGGGAAAACTTGCGGATGTAGGTATTATAATACAGCATATAGAATACCACCTTTCCAGCAAAAAAGATATGGAAGGCCTTAAGGTCTTGGTTACTGCTGGACCCACCCATGAGGCCATAGACCCAGTCAGATATATAACCAACCCTTCCTCAGGGAAGATGGGCTACTCTATTGCCGCGTCTTGTATTATGAGAGGCGCTGAAGTGGATCTGGTTACAGGCCCAACAAATCTAGAACCACCCATTAATGCCCGAGTATATAAGACAGATTCAGCTATAGATATGTATAATACTGTACTGAAAATCTTCGATAGAGTTGATATGGTATTTATGACTGCCGCTGTGGCAGATTATAGAGTAAAAGAGACGGCGTCTAAAAAGATTAAAAAGACCGATGACTCCTTGATATTGGAGTTGGTAAGAAACCCTGATATATTGCGGGAATTGGGCAAAAGAAAAAGAAGGCAGGTCTTGATAGGCTTTGCAGCCGAGACCCATGATCTTGAGAACCACGCTATAGGAAAACTCGAATCAAAAAATTTGGATTTTATTTTAGGTAATGATGTTAGTAGCGATGAATCAGGCTTTGGAAGCGACCTGAATCGGGGCGTCCTCTTTATTAGGGGGGAAGGATCCGTCCCTATCCCTATGATGAATAAAAAGGAGTTTGCTCACCGGATAATTGACGAAGTAATGAAAAGGATCAGGTAGATTAAATTGGACAGGGGGGCTTGGAAATTATGGCTGTAGAGATGTATGCGGGAATTATAATAGACCAAGCCCATCCTGCGCTGGACAAGTTATTTCATTATAGGATTCCCCGAGAGATGACGGAGAAGGTTCAGCTTGGTATGAGGGTATTAGTCCCTTTTGGACCTGGTAATAGAGGTATTGAAGGTTATATTATCAGCATCGACAGGGAAACTGATATTCCACCTGAAAAAATAAAATATGTGAAAAGGATAATGGATACTTATCCTGTGATCCTAAAGGAATTGATTCCTCTTATAAAGTGGATGAAAAATGAATATCACTGTATGGCCATAGAGGCGATCAGGTGCTTTATTCCCCCCGGGTTACGTAGGAATATACCGGAGAAAACACAAAAAATAGTTTTTTTAAAGATAGAACGAGATTTAAAAGGAAAGATAGCCCAAGTAGAAACCAGATCAAAATATATGGGAGAGATTCTAAGGATACTGGATCAGGGGGATGGGATACCCTTAACGGAATTAGCAGATATGGCAGGGGGAGCCCCTCTTTCCAGCTTTAAAAATCTGGAGAAAAGAGACTGGATTTCCATTGAAGATCAGCGTGTGTATAGGGATCCTTGGGATCAGCCATTAGATACTATCCAAAATAATATTGTCCATAATATAGAACAAACAACCGCTATAGACATTATTGGAAAGGGAATGTTAAACCCTGGCAGCATTTTTCTGCTGCATGGCGTGACGGGTAGCGGAAAAACTGAAGTATATATGGCTTTAGTAGAGAAAACCATTAGAAAGGGTATGGGAGTAATTATTTTGGTTCCTGAGATTGCTTTAACCCCGCAAACCGTAAGACATTTTAAGCAAAGGTTTGGAAATAATGTGGCAGTCCTACACAGCCGCCTTTCACTAGGTGAAAGGTTTGATGAATGGAAGAGGATCTATAATGGTTTAGTTAAGATTGTCGTTGGGGCCAGGTCTGCAATATTTGCCCCTATGAGAAAGCTAGGACTAATTGTAATAGATGAAGCCCATGAGGATAGCTATAAATCTGAAGCAAGACCCAGGTATCATACAACAGGACTAGCCATAGAAAGATGCAGGGAACAAGGAGCGACCTTAGTATTGGGTACCGCAACGCCTTCTCTTGAAGACTATTATAATAGTGCAGAAAATCGTTATATCAGGGTTTCCATGGATCACAGAATTGACAATAAGCCTCTGCCCGAAGTAGAGGTTGTTGATATGCGATTGGAATTAAAAAAAGGAAATAGAAGTGTCTTTAGTCAAGCATTATATGATGGGCTCAGGGATGTTTTACGCAGGGGCGAGCAGGCAATAATATTGCTTAATAGGAGGGGCTACGCCCAATTTGTGTCGTGCAGATCCTGCGGATATGTTGTTAAATGTAAAAATTGTGATATATCCCTTACATATCATGCTAAAAACAATATATTGAAATGTCATTATTGTGGGGATACCAGACATTATCCAAAGGAATGCCCTGCATGTAAAAGCACCTATATAAAGCATTTTGGAATAGGCACTCAAAAAGTAGAACATGAGTTGAATAGGCTTCTTCCTATCGCCAGGACGGTACGCATGGACATGGATACTACTTCTGCAAAAGGTGCTCACCAAAAGATCCTAAATGATTTTGGCGAAGGGAAATATGATATCTTACTTGGAACCCAGATGGTAGCTAAAGGTCTTGATTTTCCCCATGTGACCTTATCGGGTGTTATTGCTGCAGACACATCCCTTAACCTTCCGGATTACCGGAGCAGCGAAAAGACTTTTCAGCTTATAACCCAAGTAGCGGGAAGAGCCGGAAGGGGGAAAACAAAAGGCAGAGTTATAGTGCAGACATACCAACCTGATCATTATTCTATACGCCATGCATCAAGTCACGATTATATAGGATTCTATCATGAGGAGATCCGGATAAGAGAACAGTTCATGTATCCACCTTTTTGCCATATAATAAGATTGCTGATATCCGGAGAAAATGAAAGATCAGTGATTAAAATGGCAACGTCTATCGAACAATGGATAAGACAAAGAATTGACAATGACAGCTTGATCGGGAAAGGAACCATTGAATTGGGTGCTTACCCTGCCCCCCTGGAAAAGATAAAGAATAAGTTTAGGTGGCATGTCCTTATTCGGGTAAATAAAGAAAGAATATTTATAGAAAGATATCATGAGATAATAGATGAATGTATAAAAGGGTTCACCCATGGGGCAGAGACCATAGCGATTGATTTTTATCCAACTAGTTTATTATAAATTTGATAACCCGGGTAGCGTAACGGGATTGATTATAGGCTGCCGCAGAAAGGGAGGAATGTAATCTATGGCTTTAAGGGAGATAAAACATTTTGAAAGAGATAAAATACTTAGAAAGAAATCGCGGCCGGTAGACGAGGTTAATGAAAGAATTCACAATCTACTGGATGATATGGCTGAAACCATGTACCATGTAGGTGGTGTTGGTCTTGCAGCCCCCCAAGTCGGGGTATTAAGGCGTGTAGTGATTATAGATATAGGGGAGGGCTTGCTGGAGCTTATAAACCCGGAGGTAGTGGAGGTAAACGGCGAACAGATTGCAGATGAAGGATGCCTCAGCGTACCTGGTTGGACTGGGCAGGTAAAACGCCCAGCCAATGTTACAGTTACAGGCCTTGATAGGGAAGGAAACAGGATAAAGATAACGGGTAACGACCTGTTGGCCAGGGCTATATGCCATGAAGTTGATCATCTCGACGGTGTTCTATATATAGACAAGGTGGAACCCGATACTTTAATGAGGTTGGAAGAAAAAACGGATTGATTTTAATGCAGTCACCAAGGAGTGAAAGACTTTGAAAATTTTATTTATGGGTACACCTGATTTTTCAATTCCATCTCTTAATGCAATTGAATCGGAAGGACATGAAATAGTAGGTGTAGTAACGCAACCGGATAAGCCTAGGGGTCGGGGAAAACATATGATGCCTTCCCCTGTTAAAAGGTGGAGTATAGAGAAGGGCTATAAGGTTTATCAGCCGAGAAAAGCCAGGGATCAAGATTTTATAGAAATTGTTGATGGCATTGCGCCTGAATTAATAGTTACTGCAGCCTATGGACAAATACTACCCAAAAGTATGCTGGATATCCCAAGTTATGGTTGCATTAATGTTCATGCTTCTCTTTTACCTAAGTATAGAGGGGCTGCCCCTATTCAACAGGCCATTCTTGAAGGGGAAACAAAGACCGGCATTACTGTAATGTATATGGATGAAGATATGGACACAGGGGATATTATACTTGCACGGAAAATTGATATACTTCCTAATGATAATAGCGGGGATCTCCATGATCGGCTTGCTATATTGGGGGGGGAGGTCCTGAAGGAATCTTTGAGGCTTTTTACAAAGGGCAGGCCAAAGGGAATACCCCAGCGTCATGAGGAAGCGACATATTGTCAGAAGATTGATAAATCTATGGGTCGGATCAATTGGTCTATGGATATATCCAAAATCAGGAACCACGTAAGGGCTTTTACTCCATGGCCAGGTGCCTATACCTTCATGGACGGGTTACGGCTAAAGATAGTTGAGATTGGTGAAATGGAGTATATTAAAGAAGAGAGGAACACCCCAGGCATGGTTATTTTTGCTGAAGAGGAAAAAGGACTGGTAGTATCTGGATTAAACGGTTTCGTTAGGCTGACTAGGATCCAAGCCCCCGGAAAAAGGGTCATGGATGACTTGGATTTTTTAAGGGGAAATAAAGTAAAGACTGGAATTATTTTGGAATAAATTTGTCCAGGCAGATAATGGGTCGGGGATATTTTCCCTTTAAGGCTTTGATATTGCCTGATGGTTGGATTGTTTGAAATCAAGGGAGGTGAAAATCCAGATGCCGTTTCTTTTTTATGAAATTAAGGGCTTTTTAATTTTATTGCCAGCCTTAATTCTGGCCTTTTATGCTCAATATAAGGTACAAAGCACCTTTAAAAGATATCTTAGGGTTTCAAGTCGTGGTGGTTATACAGGAGTCCAGACTGCCCGAAGGATCCTGGATTCACAAGGTCTCAGGGATGTGCCAATAGATATGATTGGTGGGCACCTTACCGACCATTATGATCCGAGAAAGAAAATCCTTAGACTTTCCCAAGAGGTCTATAGAGGCAGTTCTGTGGCATCCATAGGGGTAGCTGCCCATGAAGCAGGCCATGCTATACAACACGCCAACGGGTACACACCTCTAAGTATTAGGAATGCTATAGTTCCTGTAGCTGGTTTTAGTTCACGAATTTCATTTTTCCTAATATTTTTAGGATTATTTATGGGAGCAACTGCTATGGTGGATATAGGTATATACCTTTTTCTGGCTGTAGTTATATTCCAGCTTATTACTCTCCCTGTAGAGTTTAACGCCAGCAGTAGGGCAATCGAACTTTTGGTTGGCGAAGGTTTAATCAATGGAGATGAGGAAAAGGGAGTCAGGAAGGTTCTAAGCGCAGCTTCTTTAACCTATGTAGCTGCAGCTGCTACAGCCATTGCTCAATTTTTAAGGTTATTGACACTTAGAAATCGCAGGAGAAGATAAAAGAAAAGGGCTTTGGAGCCCTTTTTTATATTAGGAGGGGAATATGGATAAAGTCCGCTATACAGCCCTTAAGATATTAAGAGAAGTTAATGAAAAAGGCAGTTATATAAACATCGCATTAAAAAAGCACTTGGAGCGGGGTGGGCTGGATAACCGTGACGCATCCTTTGTTTCACGTCTTGTATATGGTACATTGGAAAATCAGGAAGCTATAGATAAGATAATAAAAGATTTTGTTGGCAAAAAGAATATGAATCCATGGATAAAAAACATTATCAGACTTGGATCCTATCAAATCCTGTTTATGGAAAGGGTGCCTGACTCAGCAGCTTGCAATGAATCCGTCAACCTTTGTATGAAGATAGGGCTTGGTTCGTTAAAGGGATTTGTTAATGGGGTTCTTAGGAATATATCGCGCAAAAAAGGAAGTCTGAAGATATTAAGCGATGACTCTACCGACATGGAGGCATTATCAGCCCGTCATGGGTTTCCATTATGGTTGACCAGGATGTGGGGCATGGAGTACGGGCAGGAATCAGCTCAGGCGATAGTTAAAGCCTCACATGACCCGGGTTGGATCACCATTAGAATAAATACACGAAGAACCTATAAGGAAGAGCTCGTAGAGAAACTAAAAGAATCCGGGGTCGTTGTACAAGATGGGCATTATTGTGAAAATGCTTTAAGGATTCACGGTATTGGGAATATTGGCCAGAACCAGATGTTTAGAAAGGGTCTGTTTACAGTTCAGGGTGAAAGTTCTATATTGGTATGCAGGGCCTTAGATCCTAAGCCTGGTGAACGGATTATGGATGTCTGCAGCGCCCCAGGGGGTAAGGCCTTGTATATAGCCGAGCTTATGGATATGATGGGTAAGGTATATGCCTTTGATATACATCAGCATAGAGTAGATTTAATCAAGGTAAATAAAAATAGACTGGGGGCAGCCATAATAAGTGAAGGGATGAAAGATGCAAGGATATTTGATCCCGGCTTTGAGGGGAAAATGGATAGGATCTTAATAGATGCACCTTGTACTGGCTGGGGAATAATACATAAAAAGCCTGATATAAAACTTCGGATAAAAGAAGAAAATCTGAATTCTTTATACGATCTGCAATGGGAAATCCTAAAAACCTGTAGTAGATATGTGAAAGAAGGAGGTATTATGGTATATAGCACTTGCACCATAAATCCTGTAGAAAATCATGGAATAATCGATAGGTTCCTAATAGAGCATCCCGAGTTCGCTTTAGAGGATCTGGGGAATATGCTACCTAATGGGCTTAAGCAGGCAGCTATTAAAGGTGGCATGATTCAACTTATTCCCGGGCGTGATATGATAGATGGGTTTTTTATAGCAAGGTTAAGGAGAAATGGTCTATGACGAATAAATTAATTGATATATTAGGGTTAATGCCTTACGAGATCGAAGAAGGACTGTTGGAAATGGATGAACAGGCTTTTAGGGGCAAACAAGTCGTGAATTGGTTATATAAAGGTGTAAAAGATTTTGATAATATGAACAATTTACCCAAAACCATCAGGAAAAAACTAAGGGAAAAGTACACTATAGCCAAGGTTGATGAAATAGAGAAACATCAATCCGATAACAGTGAAACAACAAAATATTTGTGTTTACTTGATGACCATAATATAATAGAATGTGTTGTAATGAAATATCGATATGGCAATACCCTATGCTTATCCACCCAGGTTGGTTGTAGGATGGGGTGTAGTTTTTGCGAATCAACAAAACAAGGTCTGGTACGCAATCTAACAGTAGGCGAAATGATGGGTCAGGTTCTACTAGCCAATACTGATATAAGCGAAGATAATGAATCTGAAAAGAGGGGTATCCGTAATATTGTTCTTATGGGTAGCGGCGAACCCCTGGATAACTATGATAATGTAATGAAATTTCTACGATTGGTTCATCATCCGGATACACTTGGTATAAGTTATAGGAATATCACCCTATCAACTTGCGGGTTGGTGCCCGGTATGAGAAAATTAGCCCAAGAGGGTTTGCCTATAACCTTGGCGATCTCTTTGCATGGGTCTAATGATGAGATAAGGCGGAAGATAATGCCCGTGGCCTCTGCATATAAGGTAAATGATATTATTGAGGCCGGTAAATACTATTTCGAAAAAACAGGCAGAAGGATAACCTTTGAATATGCCCTTATGGATCATTTAAATGACGGAATGGATAATGCAGAGGAATTGGGCGTACTTCTAAAGGGCTTCCCCTGCCACATTAATGTCATACCCATTAACGAAATACAGGACGGGCTATATAAGCGTAGTACCGAGAATAGAATAGAAACTTTTACAAAAACCCTTGAATCCCTCGGTTTGCAGGTTACAAGACGCAGGGAGCTGGGGGAGGACATAGGGGGAGCCTGCGGGCAATTAAAAAGAGGATACCTTGATGTCCCGGGAAATAGTTTTTGAATATGAATCAAGGTAAATATGTTGCGTTATATTATCCGAATGTAAAATGATAATTATGCAGCTGATAAAAATTCTACTTTCATAAGAAATGCATAACCGTTTTTTAATGTGAGACATATAGTTACAGCAATGGGGTGAGGTATATGATTATTCAGTATGGTGGTGCCAGCCACAGGGGCAAGGTTAGAAAATCCAACGAAGACTATTTCTATATTCCGATAAATGGGGATATAGAAAACGTTGCCATGATTGCTGATGGCATGGGCGGCCATAATGCCGGGGAGATTGCCAGCCGCATGGCTGTTGAAACTGTAATGGAATATTTAGCCCAACATATGAAACAGGGCGGTTATTCTGCTAGTCCGGGTGATCTTGTACGGGAATCATTTATGAAATCAAATAACAAAATATTTAAATGTGCGGAATCAGACGAAGCCTTGCAGGGTATGGGCACCACCTTAGTATTGTCGTACTTTGAGGGTGATACGGTCCATATAGGACATATAGGTGATAGCCGTGGGTACCTTGTTAGAAATGGAACGGTAATTCAGGTGACCAAGGATCATTCATTGGTACAAGAGCTATTGGACAACGGCACCATAACTTTGGAAGAGGTAGAAAACCATCCCCAGCGGAATATCATTACCAGGGCTTTGGGTACTGATTTAACGACAGATATAGATTATTATCGGTTATCCATTGAAGACGGTGATATTATAATATTATGTACTGATGGTTTAGTCATCCATGTTGATTTGCAGCAAAATATTGATCTAATACAATCTGGCATTACGATGCAGGAACTGTCCAACGCTTTGGTTTCCCTTGCTGTAGAACAGGGTGGCCTTGATAACATTACAGTTGTTGCCATCAAATGCTCTGCCGCGGTGAAAGAGGGGTGATGCCATTGCTGGGTAAAATTTTAGGAGGAAGATACGAGCTGATAGAAAAGGTGGGTGCCGGTGGAATGGCCATCGTCTATAAGGCCAGGTGTCACCTTTTAAATAGATTTGTAGCGGTAAAGATCCTTAGGCCTGAGCTGGTAGAAGACGAGAACTTTGTATCCCGGTTTAAGAGGGAATCCCAAGCAGCAGCCAGCTTAACTCATAATAATATTGTAAATGTATATGATGTGGGGCAAGAGGGCGATATTTATTATATTGTTATGGAGTATATATGTGGAAAGACCCTCAAAGAATATATCAGGGAACAGGGAAGGCTTAAATCCAGGGAGGCTATTAAAATAGCCTTGGGTATAGGAGCTGCCCTTGAACACGCTCATAAAAATGGCATCGTTCATAGGGATATTAAGCCACAAAATATTTTGGTAGGAACCGATGCCACAGTAAAGGTGGCAGACTTTGGAATAGCCAGGGCTGTAACCTCTACAACAGTCACCTTGGCTGGGCCTAATGTCATAGGTTCCGTTCATTACTTTTCACCGGAACAGGCAAAAGGGGGTCATGTCGACGCTAAATCGGATCTATACTCCCTTGGAATAGTCCTTTATGAAATGGTGACAGGGGTATTACCTTTCGAAGGAGATACTGCTATATCGATAGCTATAAAGCACATCCAAGAGGTAATGAAACCGGCAAAAGAGATTAACCCGGGGGTATACAAGAGTCTTCAAGACGTTATTCAAAAATCTGTTGAGAAGCAGCCCGAAAACCGCTACCAAACTGCTGGGGCTATGATACAGGATCTGAGGCGATCCCTTGAGGAGCCCAATGGGGACTTCGTCGTAGAGAACTTCAATAGCGATGCTCCAACCCAGATACTGCAACCTGTTAGAATCGAAAAGTCCGGGGGGAGGGAGCAAGAGGGATTAGAGCCTGAGACAAAACCAATTGGTTCTAAGGGCAAGACATGGGCAAAGGTTGCTATGATCATTATACCTTTTATATTGGTTATAAGTCTTGCATACTTTATAGGCACCCAAATTTACAAAAAGAACTTTGAGACTACGGAGATAGAAACACCGGATATAATCAATATTTCCCGTGAGGATGCAGAAAGAGTATTGGCTGCTAAGGATCTATATATAGACGTTGTAGGAGAAAATTTTGACCCTGGCATTCAGGAGGGATTCATTATTTCTCAAGATCCCGGAGAAGGTGTTATGGTCAAGGCCGGCTATACCATCAAAGTGGTATTGAGCAAGGGACCGGAAACAATAATAGTACCTGATGTGCTAAAAAATAATAAGCGAGAGGCTGAGATTACCCTGGAGAATGAGGGTTTAACTTTGGCGGAGCATGAATATATATATAGCGAATACCCCGCCGATACTGTTATAGGACAATCCCTAGAGGCAGATGCAAAGGTTCCAAAAGGCACAGAGATATGGCTTACAATAAGCTTAGGGCCTGAAGAAAAGGTTGCTCTTGTAGGAAGATATTTAGGACAAAAGTTGGAACTGGCAACCCAGATGATAAGTAATGATAAACTGAAAGTGGGCAAGGTAAAGGAAGAGTATAACGAAACGGCAAGCAAAGGCATAGTTATTGGCCAAAGTTTAAATCCAGGGGATACCGTATCCGAGTTCAGGACAATTGACCTGGTTGTCAGCTTGGGACCACAACCAGTTTATCCAAAAGATATAGATATAGATTTATCGGATATTGTTGATAAGGAAACTGTTAATGTTGTCGTAAAGAAGGTGCAGAACAACCAAACTAGTGAAGTGTATAATAGGTTCCACAGTGTGTCAGATGAGGTGCTGACCATAAGGCTGGAAGGCACTGGAATAGCCAGATATGAGGTCTATATAGACGGTGAACTTTTCCTGCGGAAAGATATTGATTTTACTAAAAAAGAGAATGGGGTCGATTAATGGAACAGGGGATAATAATAAAAGGGGTTGGAGGATTTTATGACGTTTTAACTGATAATGGAATATTTCGCTGCAAAGCCAGGGGCATTTTTAGAAAGAAAGGCATATCACCCATGGTAGGGGATGAGGTTGAAATTTCTGTAAGTGATGGTGCTATTGTAACGATCCTTCCCAGAAAGAACCAGCTTATCCGACCTGTTGCGGCCAATATTGATATATTAGGCATTGTAGTTGCAGCGATTAAACCAGAACCCGATTATTATTTGGCGGACAAACTAATGATAATGGCTGAAAGCATGAATATACGGGTTCTATTGATAATAAATAAGATTGATTTGGTAGATGAGGAATACGTTAAAGAAATAGCTGGTATTTACCAGCCTGCCAAATACCCAATTGTTCCCTTGTCCTGTAAGGAAAGGATAGGCTTTGAAGCTTTAAAGGAGCAAATTGGAGATAATATTGTTATTTTAGCTGGCCAATCAGGCGTGGGCAAATCGTCCATTATCAATGAATTAAACCCTGAAAAACTTCTTGATACCGGCGGTTTAAGTGCTGGAATTGATAGGGGGAGACATACTACCAGACATACCCAATTATTAGTACTTCCCGCTGGGGGTATGATGGTTGATACTCCCGGTTTTAGCAACATGAACATAGAGGAATTAGAGCCTGAAGAGTTATCCTGCCTCTACCCTGATTTTATGGATTATATGCATAATTGCAGGTTTAATCGCTGCATGCATGACCAAGAGCCAGGGTGTGGCATAAAACATGCAGTAGCCGAGGGTCTAATTTCTAAAGAACGCTATGAAAGATATATTAGATTATTGGGGGAATTATTAGAATCCAGGAAGGATATGTGGTGATTAAAGCGTAGCGTAAATGCTTTTTACCTGGACCAAATTTTAATGTCACATTACCTTATGGGAACGCATAGATATAACATAGTTATTATATGGGGATGTGATATTATGATGGGCCGATATTGTAAAAGGAAAATTCCGAATTTTGAAAAAATAGTGGGTATTATCTTGATCGGCGGGGGAGTCTTATTAGTCTTCGTTTATATTCCCATATGGGCTTGGATGGCTCTATTTGGGTTATTCCTTGTAGGGCTGGGTATTTTGATTCTTTTCGGGCGGAGGTGACCCCGTGAGAATTTATGTGATAAAGCTGCCAAAGTTTTTAAGTAGGTTCATACAAATCTTCAGACAAAAGATTCCTAAATAGATAAAAAACGTGCACATCGGCACGTTTTTCTATTACTAGGGGAGCTAAAGGGCTCTTTTTACCCTTCCTGAGCGAATACAAACAGTACATGCTTTTATAGTTTTAGTACTTCCATTGATCATGGCTCTAACCTTTTTAAGATTTGGCTGCCAGAACCTATTAGTTCTTTTATTAGAGTGACTGATGTTCTTCCCCGATAACTTACCTTTTTGACATATATCGCAAACCCTGGCCATTTTCGACACCTCCTTTGAAAACAGAAACATAAAAAGCCAGTGCCTAAAATTATGCACTGATTTGAACATTTATATTGTAACACCCCAATAAAGATTTGACAAGAAAAATAGAAAACAATCTATTATTATTCTAAAATTTCAAATATAGAATTTTCATATTGCGTGGCCGGATCTATTATTATAGAATATAATTAGAAATAACGTTACCTATGAGTGATTTGTTATCATCATGGGGAATAACCATATGGGCAGTCTATAATATACCTTAAGGGCAGAATAGGAGAGGAGGAAGATTAGTGAGTGCTAAAAAGACTAATTCCTTAGGAGAAATGATAATAGCTGATGATGTAATAGCTGTTTTGGCGGGAATCTCGGCTATTGAAAGTTATGGCATTGTAGGCATGGCCTCAAAGCGCGCTACTGATGGAATAGTAGAGTTGTTAGGTCGTGAGAACTTATCAAAGGGTGTCAGGGTATATACTCAAGGGGATGAAATAACAATTGATCTTTTTATAATTGTAGAGTACGGTATTTCAATCGCTGCCACGGCTGAGAATATTATCGAAACGGTTAAGTATAACGTTGAAAACTATACCGGTATGAACGTGAAGAAGGTTAATATAACAGTAGAAGGTGTCAGGGTATAAGCTACTGCCAATGAGGAGGTAACATATTGTACATAGAATATATAGATGGAATAAAACTAAAAGAGATGTTTTTGGCAGCGGCTCACTTCCTAGAGGACAATAAACAGGCTATTAACGCCGTCAATGTTTTCCCCGTTCCCGATGGGGATACGGGAACCAATATGTCCTTGACAATGATGGCTGCTGTTAAGGAAATTCAAGGGATGAATAATAGTGCTGTTGCACCTGTTGCAGAAGCAGTAGCTAAGGGGGCCCTGAAAGGTGCCAGGGGTAATTCCGGGGTCATTTTGTCCCAGCTCTTAAGAGGCTTTTCTAAAGGACTCCAGAATATTGAGCGTATGAATACACGACAATGCGCCCTAGCCCTTCAGGAAGGATCAAAGACCGCTTATAAGGCGGTTATGAAGCCCGTTGAGGGTACAATGCTAACCGTTGCAAGGGTAACAGGGGAAAAGGCATCTAAAATCGCAAAGAACCATTCGGATTTTGGATCCTATAGCCAGGAAATTATAAAGGTAGCCAAGGATATCTTGGAGAAGACCCCGGATATGCTCCCACAGCTTAAGGAGGCTGGGGTGGTAGATTCGGGGGGATTGGGAGTCCTGTATATCTTTATGGGGGCTGTCCAGGCGTTAAAAGATACATTTGATCCGGGTTCTATTAGCATAATCCAGGAAGAATCCATAGGCATTAGTCCGGAGATGGTCATTGAAACGGATATTAAATATGGTTATTGTACTGAATTTTTTATAAAGAATCTATTCCCATACGTAGAGGAAGGGGACACAGAAAAACTTAAGAGCAAGCTAGAAAATCTTGGCGACTCTATAGTCGTAGTAGGTGATACGGATCTTATAAAAGTACATGTGCATACCAATATGCCTGGTAAGGCCTTGCAGTTGGCTTTGAGATTCGGTGAATTATCGGATATAAAAATAGATAATATGAGGGAACAGCATCGACACATAGTCCAAATTGACAAAAAAGAATTTGGGGTAGTAGCAGTTGCTATGGGTGAAGGTATCTCTGCCATCTTCAGGGACCTTTCCGTAGACAGGGTTATTGAAGGTGGCCAGACTATGAATCCCAGTATAGAGGATATATTAAAGGCAGTTGAAGATACCAATGCGGAAAACGTGTTTGTGCTCCCGAACAATAGCAATATCATACTATCTGCCAAGCAGGCTCAGGATATAAGTGAAACCAATATAATAACCATTCCCAGTAAATCAATTGCTCATGGCTTGGCTGCTATATTGGCTTTTAATCCGGATTCCGATTTGGATACGAATATTGCCAGCATGGAAGGGGCTATGGAAAAGGTTCAATCAGGGCAAGTTACTTATGCAGTTAGGGATTCTGAGTATAATGGTATAGAAATAAAAAAAGGCGATATAATCGGGTTGGCTGATGGCAAGATTGTGGTTTCCGATAAGCAAATCGATAACACTACCAAGGCTTTGTTGGACAAGATGATTAATGATGACAGTGAAATTGCAACCATATTATATGGTCAGGATGTGGAACCGGAGGATACCCAGGGATTAGAAGATTACCTGGCCGAAAGATATCCTGATTTAGATGTTGAGATACATTCGGGTGGTCAGCCGTTATATTATTATATTATTTCCGTGGAATAGGTTTTAATATTGATCATAGTTTATCTTTAGAGGTGGATGTGTTGGGCCGGGGTATCACTCCGGCTCTTTAATTTAAATTACCAGAATATATTAAGGGAAGTTAGGTGCTTTTTTGGATTACATAGAAAGATCTGTCCGATCCATAAAGGGAATAGGCCCTAAAAAAGGTCAGCTTCTGGCTAGAATCGGCATCCATACTTTCAGGGATGCCCTTTATTATTTTCCCAAAGATTATGAAGAGCATTATGGGGTAATTGCAGCGACAGAAGCTAAAGACGGTGAAATGGTTTCATTGTGCCTGAGGTTGCAAGGCAGGCCGGAGGTTGTTAGAAAGCGCAAGAATATGTCCATAACGAAGTGGATGGCATATGATAAATCCGGTTCAGTAGCTTGTGTTTGGTTTAATCAACCGTATAGGGTCAGCCAGTATCGCAAGGGATTGCTATATTATGTATACGGAAAAGCTGTTTTGCGGTCTGGTCAACTCCAGATACAGAACCCAAGAATTGAGGAATTTAATGAGGATGTCCATAACAGGTTTCGGATGAAACCTATATATCCGTTGACCGAGGGTCTAACACAAAAAATATTAAGAGATTTGATATGTCATGTGTTAGAAAGAATTGGGGACGAGTTTGAAGAGGACTTACCCCAAATTGTTAGAGACAAGTATGATCTAGAGGATAGATGCTATGCACTAAAGAATATTCACTTTCCAGAGGATAAAGAATCATTAGATCGATCTAGAAGGCGTCTTGTATTTGAGGAGCTCTTTGACATTCAGATGGCAATGTATGCCCTACGAAAGGAAGTAAAAGATGGAAAGGGGCCAGTAATAGAATTAAACACTAATACCATCACAGATTTTATAGGAGCCTTACCTTTTCAATTAACCAAGGCGCAAAATAGAGCATTAAAGGAAGTAGCGGGTGATCTTAAAAGAAGATCTCCAATGAACCGGCTTGTATATGGGGATGTGGGCTCTGGAAAGACCGTCGTGGCAGCATTTGCCTTATATTCTGCTTTTATAGGCGGATATCAAGGTGCGGTCATGGCTCCCACTGAGGTTTTGGCCAGGCAGCATTATAAGACCCTGAGAAACCTTTTGCAGCCATGGGGATTGGAGATTGGGCTTTTAACAGGAAGTATGCCAAAAAAGGACAAGAATGAGGTAATGATAGCCCTTAAGGAAGGCAAATTGGATATAATAATAGGTACCCATGCTCTGCTGGGGAATAATGTAGTTTTTAAAAGGTTGGGCTTGGTAATTACTGATGAACAGCATAGGTTTGGCGTGGGTCAAAGGGCGATTTTAGAGCAAAAAGTCATGTGCCGACCCCATGTACTAGTAATGTCAGCGACCCCGATTCCCAGGACTTTGGCATTAATTTTTTATGGTGATCTGGATATATCTGTTATTGACGAATTACCCCCCGGAAGGATACCGGTGAAGACCTATCATGTGCCTACTGTTATGAGGGATAGAATTTATGCTTTTATTCGGAAACAAGCAAAATATGGAAGGCAGTCCTACCTTATATACCCCTTGATTGAGGATTCAGATACTATTCAAGCGCAGTCAGCTGTGACGATGTATGAAGATCTTAAGGGGGAACCCCTATCTGGGCTAAGGTTGGGATTACTCCATGGCAGAATGGACGCGGAAGAAAAGACCCGAGTGATGGATGAATTTCAGCGTGGGACCATAGACGTTTTAATATCCACCACTGTTATTGAAGTGGGAGTGGATATTCCCAATGCCAACTTAATGATAGTGGAAGATGCAGACAGGTTCGGACTGGCC
>JAAYSJ010000141.1 GCA_012518395.1 Clostridiales bacterium | reverse complement strand
ATATAGAATCTTTCCATAGATTATTAGAAGATGAATGTTTATCAAGGTACGAATTTAAAACCTATGCTGAAGCCTATGAGGCAGTATCTGAGTATATGAAATCTTACAATAAGGTTAGAATTCATAGTTCTTTGGGATATATTTCACCATTAGAATTCTATCAAAAGACCTTAGGCGGAACAGCAAAACCTTTAGTAGTAAGACTTTAATGTTTTTTCGCTTAGGAGCAAATCACATAAATATTTAGCTGAAATCAAGGGCTTGCGATAGCAAGGGCGTAGCCTTTACCCTTGATGAGGATAAATATTTATGTATAATAAAAAAAGCGAAAAACATTAAAATATAGATAAACTAAGAAAAAGAAAGTATTCGTGAGTTTTTGTCCAATATTAAGGGGTCAATCCGGTTTGATACCACTTCAACGTTCTCAGCCACGGTGAGATTTGGTACGAGATTGTAGAATTGAAAAATAAAACCCACGCTGTCTCGCCTGTATTCAACCAGTTGATCGTCGCTTAACCCGGTGATCTGTAGGTCATCAACCTTAACCATACCGCCATCCGCTCTGTCTACGCCACCTATAATGTTCATCAGTGTTGATTTCCCAGAGCCGGATGGCCCTAGGATTACCCCTATATGACCTTTTTGCAGCTCCATGTTCACACCTTTCAACACCTGGGTCGTGATTCCGTTATGATAGCTTTTTGTAAGATTTGATACAGATAAAAACACATTAACACCCCATTCCATTTTTTAAAATATCCAACATTTGAGTGAATTCCTTTTGAATATTTTGGCTTTGCTCCTCGGTCATCTCAGTTATGAAATCCCAATGCCGATTGATTCGCATTCCAAAGCGTTCAGCTACGGCGGTGTAATACTCCATCAGCAGATCATCGTCTATATCTGTTCTTACTGTGCCCCTGCGTTTGCCGTTTTCAATCAGCTTCTTTCCGTGTTCACCACCCACGTTATACATGGCTTTCATGGAGTCATCTCTTAAGCTAGGCTCCTTCTCTATGAGCTGCATAAATAGAATAACCTCTCGGTCCTTATCCATCGCTTTTACGATAGCCAAATAATCTTCAAGATACTCAAATATGTCCTTATCGGCAATATTCATGTGCTCATTGAACTTTTTAAAAAGCACCTTAAGTCCCCACTCTGCACAATAGACAAATAGCTCTCTCTTATCCTGAAAATATTGATATATGCTACCAGTCGCAACATTCGCATTTTTGGCAATATCTCCGATTTTCGCACGGTCAAATCCGTTCTCCACAAACTCATGGATAGCCGAACGCAATATGCGTTCTTGCTTATCATCCCTAAGTCGTAAAAATGTTTCCTTTGGCATAGTTCACTTTCCTTTCTATAAAATGAATAATTGTTCATAATTATGAATTCCAATTCATATTTTTATTATATGAATTGGAATTCATTTTGTCAATAGTGTTTTTAATCAAGAAAAAATGCATTCGTTGAGCAATAGGCTGAATTTGAGCAAGATAATGCTAACAAAAGTACAATAATCCTCATCATTTTCTATTTTTCAGATATAAGACATATAATGCCTGTCGGCTACAGACATGATTTTTTTCTTTATCATGATTTAACACCACTGCTCTCTTGTTGATTATTTAAAATTATTTCTCAAAATAAAGGAATCTGAATAAAAAAACCTACCATAAAAAAGGCAGGCCGTAAGCACATAGTTAATGCAGCAACTGGCTGTCATAGTGCTGTAAGCACTTTAGACCCTATGTCTTTGCGTCCCTGCCTTTCGACAGGTTTGCCCTTAGCATTAACCCTTTATTTTTTGTATTACTTAATTATTAGTTTTGTGATATTACTTAAAGTCCTTCAATCAAAATCAAATTCATATAATACCTTATTTTAACTAATACTCCTACGCTTGAATCCAATAAGCCCTAACCATGTAAGTGCTACTGCAATAACTGTTAACACAATCAGTGACATAGTTGAAAGCTCTTGAATTGGAATACTGTAATGGGCATAGGCAAAATACGTCCATTGCATTGCAGACCATCCAACGATTCCGACCTCCCAAAGCATCTCAATGAAAATAAACACGCCCAATATAAGCCAATTGAGAATGGAGCCAATACGGGGTATCCAGCCGTATAGCAAGGCAGCAATGCCTATAATTGTCCAGACGGAAGGAATTTTTGAAAGGCTCATCGCTAATACACGAGGAAAATGACTGAACTCACCGGCAACAATGCTCCATCCCAGGCCAGTAGCTGTGCCTAAGACAAGAAGTATCAACACGCTACCCACGAAGGCAACCGCCATATAGCTTCCCATCCATTTGATCCGGCTCACGGGTCTTGACAATACCATTTCGGCATAGTGCTCTTTTTCTTCCCGCCGCAGACGTTGTACCGCTGTGATGGCAAAGATAGACAATCCGCCCATCAGACCCAGCATATAGATTAGAATGGCAATAAAAGCTTCTTGATTGCCTAACTCTACTATAGCAGATGCCCAGAGAGCATTCATATGGCCGAAGGTGAAACTGATGGCTTCTGATATACTAGGCGTACCCATACTCATAATTCCTCCAAGCCAAGCCATACCCATTGCCCAGACCAGAATACTTCCTTTTTGCTGCTTCCAGGCCAGGATAAAAGGAGAGTTAAAACGGGGAGATGTGTTAGCCGATCCTTCTTTCTGCGGGATAAGCCCAGCACCCATATCACGTCGAACAAGTAGCATATAGGAAAACATCATCAGCAGGGCAAAAAACACGATAAAAACCAACAATGTCCAAGCTTTATTTTCTCCAAAGGGAATGGTGATACGAAACCATGCTTCGGGGGCAAGCCATGCCCAGTAGGTAACTCCACCACCTATGTTATTTAGAACCATGGCAACCATGGTTAACATATATACGCCAAATACGCCCCCTCTTGCACTGGCACTATTCTCAAAAATCTGGGCGCATAATCCGCCAACTCCAGCAAAGACACATCCGGAAGCGACAAGGGTCAGTCCGGCAAGCAGGGAACCCATTCCCGCAAAGCCGTTGCCCATCAAAACTCCAACAGTCAACAACCCCGCCAGCATGTTTCCACCACAGGAGATAATTAGGGCTGCCGTCAGATTGGCGTATCTTCCTACCGGCCTTCCAAGGATCAATTCATTTCTTCCGGATGCTTCCTCCGTGCGGGTATGCCGAATCATCGTCAATGCCGCTCCGAACATAACTGCTATGGAAGCCTGCACCAGGCCTCGCCACAGGATGGCCCCTTCTATGCTTAACGGTACAATAGGCCCAAGAATAGCAGAGGTAACAGGGCTTTCAGACAATTCTGCAAGAAACATCTGCCAATCCGGCATTGCTTTTGTAAAGGAGATCTGGCCCCTAATAAGAAACACGGGAAGCAATATCCATATAGGCATAATAATTCTATCTCGTCGCAAATAAAGTTTAAGCAGCTTGCTTGTACCGGCAAAATGATTTCCTTTCATGTCAGTTCACCCCTTTTCCCTCAATCTTATCTCCGTAGTGTCGTATGAACAGTTCTTCAAGTGTAGGAGGTTCTGCCATAAGCGATTTGATACCCATTGGCGCAAGTACATTCATAACCGTATCCATGGCATTGGCGTCTACGGAAAAGCACCACTTCTCTCCCTTTTGCGTTATATCGTGAACCCCTTGCAGTTGCTTCAAGTTTGTAGGCTTAGCAAGCTCCACCGTGACAGTTGTGCGCGTCAAATGTCGCAGTTCCCCAAGAGTTCCGGATTCAACAATTTTTCCCTGTCGGATTATTCCAACCCGGTCGCAAAGCGCTTCTACCTCTGCAAGAATGTGGCTTGAGAGAAAAACGGTTTTTCCCTGTTTCTTTACTTCGAAGATACATTCCTGAAAAACCTGCTCCATTAACGGATCAAGCGCACTGGTTGGCTCATCTAAAATCAACAGCTCTACATCGGAAAGAAATGCCGAAACCAGCGCCACCTTCTGACGGTTTCCTTTGGAATAACTACGGCATTTTTTCTTAGGATTAAGTTGAAACCTGTTCAGTAACTCTCTACGGCGAGTAGGATTAATTTTGCCGTGCAAGCGGCCCAAGAAATCAATCACCTCGCCACCGGTTAAGTTAGGCCACAAGGTCACATCCCCCGGCACATAGACAAGCTGCCGATGAAGGGCAACAGCATCTTGCCAAGGATCGCCTCCCAGTAGT
>JAAYSJ010000013.1 GCA_012518395.1 Clostridiales bacterium | reverse complement strand
TAAAGTTCGAAATTCTTTTCAACCTGGTGACCGGCCAAATCGTCAATTTCTTCATCTTCCAACGCATAAGGGTAGTGGTCTGCACTCAAAGCGATAAGAGTTTTATCTGCAATACCTGCATCTTCCAAGCTGTTTAAAAGATACTCCATAGCCTTGTCAAGTTCTATTTGGGTTGCGATATAAGCCTTCCCTGCTTCGGTATAGGGCAAGCTTTTTACAGCATCCTTGTTTTTCATGGCCATATTATTACCGATAAAGTTATATTGCATATGGCCGCTAACCGTCATATAATAGGTGTGAAAGGGTTGATTGTCTATATATTCAGGGATAGTTTTTTCCATCATTTCAAGATCAGATCGAGGCCATAAATCTGATATAACTAAACCATTGCCTATACCCTTATAATCATAACCCATATTAGGGTGGGATAGATCCCTCCTGTAATAATCATAGGTGTGGTTGTGATAGGCCATAGTCTTATATCCCAGGGCATTTAGTTGGTTTCCCAGGAAAAAGGGCATGTAATTGTCCGCAGATATATAAAGGCTCCATACTCCTCTTTTGGGAAGTAAACCGGAGCAGGCAACGTACTCGCCATCTAAAGTACTGACCTCCCATATGGGGTTATAAAAGTTTGTAAAATTATAGCCCTCATTTATCATTTTGTACAGGGTTGGGGTGATATCCGGATGCACAGCATAAGGTGAGAAGCTTTCTGCTGTTAATAGAATGAGATTATACCCCTCGTACTTCCCTGTATATTCATTCTTATATGTGGGGGGGACAGAACTAAAATAATTGTTCATATCTATGATTTCCTCATTGTTGTCGTTTTTTGTGAGGTTATCAAAGTCTATATCCAGAATATTGGGTTCTTTTGGCAATTCTTCCGGCTTCTCTCCCGGGAGGGTTTCAGAAGGATGTTCGGGCGTAGAGGGCTCATTGGGCGTAGGCTTATAAGCCTCAATAGAATTACCATTATTCCCAGTTGTTCCATTTCCCCTATGATTGGGAAGCCAAGCTAGAAATGAGAAGTTATCGCCAAAGATAAGTCTTTGGGCATCAAGCCGCAGATCCGTTAAAAGGCCTAGCCTTTGGACCGTATTTAGGGGGCTGCCTACATTCCGGTATAGGTCGTAGGGGGTGTTGGGTCTTCTGTTTCCGGTGTACATTGCACCTACTGCCAGGGCATTGGACAGAATAAATATGAGGACAAGAAATAAAACAGATCTAAAACCCAGTTTTTTGCAGAATAAAGCCTTATTCCGTAAGACTAAGATCAGGAAGGAAGGTATAAGAAATAATACTATCCAAAACCAATTCCTTGATATGACAAGTAGTATATCCCACCAGAACTCTGTTACCTGACCACCTTTAATTGCAGAATAAAGAGTATAAAAAGTACGGAAAAACTGAAAATATACAAACTGGGAACCAAAGACAAGGCCTGTAAAAAGTAGTAGCAAGAAGGCAGGAATTAGCTTGTCTTTTCTATTTAATAATGCAGATATAGCAAAAAGCAGGACAGAAAAGGGTATGCTGAACAATAGGGGGAAGAACAAATCGTTTATGGTCAAAGGCTGACCGGTGGAGAGTTTAAGGAGTATCTCCAGGTTAAAGATAGAAAATACAAAATAGATAAATAGGGATCGATTCTTAATTGCTTTGATCATTATAGTATCAACCTTTCATGATAGGGTATCAAACAACATTTTTTGATCAAATCATTTAATTAATAGCCCCTAAGTGTATAATCTTCCTAAGGGGTTACATATAATTTGTCAACAGCTTATATGCAATTCAAACAATCTACATTATATCACCAAACTATATGTTTTGCATTTAATATCTTATATTCCGAAACTATAATGCAAAACATTTTCCTTGATTCATACGTTGCGAAAAATACATTACTTTTGTCCAAAATCAGATGGTTCTACTGATTTTGAAATGATAGATCTTTTTCGCGACATATATATAAATATATAATTGTTCTCACAATGTGATGTAAATTTAACATATATGTAAACGTCCCTGTATTTAGCTTCCTAACTCCCTAACTTCTTTTAGTGTAATGGAATTTTTATGCTTTATAGGTTTCCACTCCACTCTTTTAAACAACACAGCAAAGGCTATGGGTATGTAGGTAAACATAAAAAATGGGAAGGTGAACAGATACAATATCTTTTTGAAAGCGCTACTGCAGATTTTTTTCCATTCCGTAATAGTGGTTATAAACCCCATTACAAAAAACAATAAATATGCGCTCATTATAGATTCCATTATGGAGCTTATAAGAATGACAATGCTATCTTTAGAAACTATCCCGTAGGCCATACCAAAGAGATTTATGGCACTGCTTAATGCGGCCAAGATAGTAGCGGGGAAAATTGTTATTGCCATGTCGTAACTGGCGAAGCTTCTATTCTTAAAGATAGATTTGATTAAATTAACACCATATTTTTGGCATACCTGAAGGTTTCCTTTAGCCCAGCGCATCCTTTGGGTCCAAGATTGACTAAATTTCCTGGGCTGCTCATCATAGAGCATGGCGGATTCACAGTAAGCTATCCTTTCTCCATCTATTATATTACTGATGCTAAACTCGATATCCTCTGTCAGCAGGAAGAACTTCCAGCCCCCATATTTTTTAAGGATTTGGTTATGGATCAGAAATCCTGTACCTGAAACTGCACAGCTTGTCCCAAGTAGCATTCTGGAACGACTTAGATATTGGGATTCCCGCAAGAACCATAAGGAATTACCTGCTGAAATCCAATTATCACCATAGTTTTTAGAATTACGATAGCTGGTTATAATCCGGTTTCCTTCTGTAAAGGATTGATTCATCTCCCAGATATAGTTTTCATCTAAAAGGTTGTCCGCATCAAATACAAAGTAACCATCAAAGGCATTTTCAGGATATGATTCCCCTATTCGATCCAGTAAAAAGTCCAGGGCATAACCTTTCCCAATATTCCTTTTGTCAAACCGTTCCCAGACAGTTGCCCCTGCTTCCCTTGCAACCGAAGCAGTATTGTCCGTACAATTGTCTGCCACAACAAAGATATTTATTAATTCTTTAGGGTAGGATTGTTTCTTAATGCTTTCTATTAGTTGTGATATAACAGTTTCTTCATTTCGCGCTGCTATAAGCACCCCATAGTTATGGAGCCTGCCACCTTTCTTTAGCTTATTCTTTTTAAAGAGGGGAACAACCAGATACAATAGCTGATAAGAAAAACATAGGGAGAACAATAGAGCTATAATATAATTTATGAATGATATAGTTTTCAATAAAGACACTCCTTTTCTATTGTAAAGTCTTGTCGAAGGTTAAGATCACCTTGAACAAATCCCCGTCTATAACCAGATCAAATTGACCCTTCTGCAATTCTACCAAACTCTTTGCTATGGAGAGCCCCAGACCGCTGCCCTCAGTAGTTCTGGCGCTGTCACCCCGAATAAATCTCTCTAAGAGTTCATCACTTGATATATTGAGCGCATATTTAGAAATATTTCTGAAAGTGATAATTACTTGACCGTTTGACTTTTCCAAGTTAAGGTAAGCCCTGGTTCCCGGCTGTGAATATTTACAGATATTGCCCATAAGATTATCAAAGACTCTCCATAAAAGCCTTCCATCGGCCATGATGGCAATACTCTCCTCTGGCTGATTTAAAATAAGCTCAAGATCATTGTCTGCCATTCTTTCTGCGTATTCCCCAACAGCCTGGGTTAATAAGACCCCAACCTCCGTACGAGTGCTGTTTACAATCATGTTTCCCGTTGAGGCTTTAGAGGCATCCACCAAATCCTCTATTAGCTTCTTCAGACGATAGGATTGGCGATCCAGTACGTTTATGAATCCTTTCACCTTTTCATCTTCAATCTCTTCTCTTTTAATTAAATCAATGTAATTAATAATTGATGTGAGGGGGGTTTTAATATCATGGGATACATTGGTTATAAGCTCGGTTTTAAACCTTTCACTCTTCATGCGTTGGTCTATAGCTTTGGACATTCCCCCGCTAATATTATTGAGATTTTCTCCATGTCTTTTAAAATCCCAGAATAGATGTTTAGTATCAATTATATAATCTAAATCCCCATAGGCTATTTTTTGGCTGCCTATCTGTAGTTTTTGAAGATTGATAATAATATACAGGATGGCGGGAGTTATGATCAGCTTTCCTGCCAGCCAGAAAAAGAGCAGGGTTTCTGTGCTATAAGCAGTAGAAATTATAATAAAAAATTCTACAATAGACAGAATCAAAAGGCCTAGTATAGCTCTCCACAAAAGGGATATATGCTGCAATAGATATTTTGCACCCTGAACTATTTTCTTAAGAATCCTATAAATAAAGCGGAATAGACGGTATAGGATTGTATTTTTCCACCATCCGCCTAATTTATATCTAGTGGCAAAGCTCATAAGGGTTACCAATACCAAGGGTATATTAAAAACGGAGAAGGTAACTGCGAATATAGCTGGTATCACACTATCAAAACGATTATTATAATATACTTGCTCGACTATGATATATTCTAATAGACCGATGGTAAAGAGAACCCCTAACATAATATCAAAAGGAATTTTATCAATTACATTGACAGTTAGTTCTTCTTTTCCTTTTTTACGGCCAGCAGCAAACATTAGGAAAACTATGAGTAGTATAGATATTATCAGTGATATTATTGTTATCATTATTATGGTGTGACGCATAGGGTATAGAAAATTAATCCATTGATCAGCAACAAAATAATTATCCTTTGCCAATAGCGTCTTATTAACATAACATTGGACGGTATAAATTCCCTTTATTCTATAAGAGATGGAATCATCAGTTTCCTCAGATACATACTCCCCATCTTCATACTCAAAGGCATAGCTAAACTGATATTCTTGGTTATTATAATTACCAAGTACTAACTCCCCATTCTTATCATTTATTGTAAATAAAAAGTTTGTATTATCTTCCGAAAAGAAATCCTTGTATCTTTCTAAGTTAAAGGGATCTCCCCCTTGATACACGCTAAAATATTCATTAAAGGCTTTATTAGCATACCTTAGAGTAATGTGTAAAAACACTTCATCTTTCACATTTTCTAAGGTTGTTCCATAGAAATCATAATGCATCATATAATAAATTCCAAAAGCCCCGCCTATAAATCCCATTATGAATAGAATAGCAAGAATCAATGCTGTAATCTTGGCCACCAGACTATGGGTTATACGGTTCATATATCCTCGCCCCTTTCCATTTTGTAACCCTGTCCCCATACTACTTTTAAATATCGGGGATCAGCAGGGTTTATTTCTACTTTCTCCCGCAGGCGCCGGATGTGAACAGCCACAGTATTTTCCGATCCAAAGGAGGGTTGCTGCCATACCCGGTCATAGATATTTTTTGGGGAGAAGACCTCACCCGGGTTTTCCATAAGCAACTTTAAAATGCCGTATTCTGTGGGGGTGAGATTTACCACGTCCCCATCAAGAGTCACAGTCTTAGTTCTATCATTTAGTTCTATGCCACCAATTTGGAGATTTCCGGACTTAATAGCACCACCTCCCAGGTGCATATACCGCCTTAATTGGGATTTTACCCTTGCTAAAACTTCCACGGGGTTAAAAGGCTTTGTTATGTAGTCATCCGCACCCACATTAAGGCCTAATACTTTGTCCGTGTCCTCCCCCTTTGCAGTAAGGAGGATAATCGGTATGTTATTATGTTCCCGAATCTTCACCATAGCTGTGATGCCGTCCATTTCCGGCATCATGATATCCATCAATACCAAATGAATATCATTTTGGCTTATTACTTTGAGTGCCTCTTTGCCATTATAGGATTCGTATGTATTGTAATTTTCAGAAGATAGATATATCTTTAGAGCTGATACAATATCTTTTTCGTCATCACAAATCAATATATTATACATGTCCAGACCCCCATACAGTATATTCCTTCGCTTATAAACACTATTATGCACCATAATATTTTAAAAACCAATGTACAAAAGTCTTAAGAATATCTTAAGAGAAACCCATCATGGTCAGATTATCGAATAAGGGCAAATAGAAATAGCTGACATTAGAAGGGACTGCCCAGACACAATGAATATTATGAGAATGGCTAATGATCCAACAATGGAGCATTGGGTCTATAGATTAAACAACGGGTTTATAAGGCTGGTTGTTCACAAAAGATATCCTTTGGGGTATAATATTTAGAAGTTAGAAGTTGGAAGTTGGAGTTTGCAAGTTATAAGTTAGGATTTATGGTTTTTGGGTAGAAATTGTATTAGTTATTTTAATGGAGGGAGAAAGAGTCTAAATGTACGACATTATTATTATTGGAGGCGGGATTGCCGGATTAACTGCGGGTATGTACGCCATGAGAGCCGGAATGAAGACATTGATGTTTGAAAAGCTGTTTGCCGGAGGACAGATTACCACTACCTACGCTATTGAAAACTATCCTGGATTCGTTGACCCTATAGACGGGCCGGAATTTGCTATGCTTCTTGAGAAGCATGCACGAAAGTTTGGCTTGGAAATACTCTACGAAGAGGTAAAAAACATAGAGGTGGAAGGTGAAATTAAGAAGGTCATTACTGATAACAAGGAATACGAAACACGAACCATTATCCTGGCTATGGGGGCCAATCCCAAAACCTTGGGTTTGGATAAAGAAGAGAAGTTTAGGGGCAGGGGAGTATCTTATTGTGCCACCTGCGACGGAACTTTTTATAAGGACAGGGTGACTGCCGTAGTAGGTGGCGGCGACACTGCCTTAGAGGATGCATTTTTTCTTGGCCAATACGCTTCAAAAGTTTATTTGATCCATCGCAGGGATGAGTTTAGGGGATCGAAAATCCTTCAGGATAGAGTTTTGGGTCATGAAAAGGTCGAAGTTCTGTGGGATACTGTAGTAGAGTCCATAACTGGTGAAGAAGAGGTAGAAGGTATTACAGTAAGAAACCTTAAAGAAGACAGGGTATACTCATTGCCATTGGACGGTTTTTTCGTTGCCATTGGTAATCGACCCAACAACAGCCTTGTGGATGGTAAGTTGGATATGTCCCCTGACGGCTTTATTCTGACAGACGATACTATGGAGACAAGTGTACCCGGTATATTTGCCGTTGGTGATCTACGCCATAAAACTGTTTTGCAAATAGTAACTGCAGCATCGGATGGGGCAGTGGGTACTCTTTCGGCTCAGCGCTATATAATGGAGAACTTTGAGGAATAAGGCTTCGATCCTATTATTTATACATTAAAAAACAGGTAGGGGATGATTATGGGACGATTATTCGGTACTGACGGTGTAAGAGGATTAGCCAATGAAAAGCTAGATTGCGAGTTGGCTTATAAATTAGGGCAGGCCGCAGCCATAGTTTTCACCATGGCCAAACACAGGCCGGTAATTTTAGTTGGAAGGGACACCAGGCTGTCCGGAGATATGCTTGAAGCAGCGTTATCCGCTGGTATCTGTTCTGTTGGCGGCGAAGTTAGGGTGCTTGGGGTTATTCCTACACCGGCCGTAGCCTTTCTTTCAAGGCATTATGGGGCTGATGCGGGTGTAGTTATTTCAGCTTCCCATAATTCTATGGAATATAATGGAATAAAGATATTTAATAGTCAGGGATATAAGTTGCCCGACGAACTGGAAGAAAGAATAGAGAACATAGTACTTGACGGAACAGAGACAATACCCGCTCCGACAGGAAACGATGTAGGGAGAATAGTCAGAGTTAAAAAAGCCGTTAATCATTATGAAAGCTTCCTGAAAAGCACTATAGACCTTAGTCTAGAAGGATTTAAGGTGGTGGTCGATTGTGCCAATGGTGCAGCATCGAAAATTGCGCCTGAGCTTTTGATCGACCTGGGTGCAGAGGTTACTGCAATATATAACGAGCCTGACGGGGCTAATATAAACAGGCTATGCGGATCCACATATCCGGAAAACCTTCAGGAAAACGTAATGGAATCCGGTGCAGATCTGGGGTTTGCCTTTGATGGTGACGCAGATAGGCTTATCGCAGTGGACGAGCATGGACAATTGGTAGATGGCGATCAGATACTGGCTATATGCGGCCTGAATATGAAAAAAAGAGGAGTGCTCAAAAAAGATACGGTGGTTTCTACCGTGATGAGCAATTTGGGGCTGGAAAAGGCCCTGAATAAAGCGGGATGCAAAGCTGTAAAGTCTGACGTAGGCGATAGATATGTGTTGGAAAGAATGTTGGAGGAAGGTTATAGCCTTGGGGGGGAGCAATCCGGGCATATTATATTTTTAGATCATAATACTACAGGTGATGGGATACTTACTGCTTTACAAATTATGGCTGTAATAAAAAGAGAAAACAAGACCCTGTCTGAGCTGGCTAAGGTAATGGAGAAATATCCCCAGGTTCTGGTCAATGCCAGGGTCAGTGATGAAAATAAACGGGATTATGTTCAGGATCCTGAGATACAAAAAGAAATAAAGGCAATAGAAAATCGGTTCAAAGGTGAAGGAAGGGTTCTGATTCGCCCGTCAGGTACAGAGCCCCTGGTTAGAATCATGATCGAAGGCAAGGATCAGCGTGAGATCGAAGAATATGCTGTCAGATTAGCTGAGATGATTGAGGAAAGGTCTAAATAATTACTCATAACTAAAAGGGACAGGTCATATTTGGACTTATATCCCCGTATATATAAATCAGCCAACCCATATATGACGCGAAAAAGATTTATCGTTCCAAAATCAGTAGGATCATCTGATTTTGAACAAAAGTAATGTATTATTCGCGACATATGAATCAAGGAAAATGTTTTGCATTATAGCATCCGAATGTAAAATGACAATTATACAGCTGATAATAATTCTATTTTTAATAGAAGCAGCATAATCGTTATTTAATGCGAAACATATACTTTAGACGGATAATATATACGGGGGTACAAAGGATGTCAAAAATTTTAGAAGAATATGCAGGGGTAGCCAGGGAATACAAAGGTTTGTCCCGGGAGGAAGCCCATCAGCGACTGCTAAAGTATGGGCCTAATGAACTGAGCCAAGGGAAGAAAGCATCCGCTATCTCCATGTTCATAGGCCAGTTTAAAGACTTTATGGTTATGGTGCTATTAGCTGCAACTTTTATTTCCTTTATTTTAGGGGAAATGGCAGATGCTATAGCCATAGTCATTATTATCACAATGAACGCTATTTTGGGCTTTATTCAGGAATATAGGACCGAAAAATCCCTGGAAGCTCTAAAGGCAATGTCTGCCCCCCATGCTACTGTAGTCAGGGACGGAAGGGAAGACATAATTCCCGCGGGCGAAATAGTTCCCGGCGATCTTGTTGTGTTAGAGCCGGGCAATATAGTGCCGGCGGATTGTACTTTGATTTCGGGGATGGGGCTTCAGGTCGATGAATCGATCCTCACTGGGGAATCCGTACCTGTTGAAAAGACAGCATCCGATATCCCTATTAAAAAAAGCAAGCTTTTTATGGGCACGATACTGACCACAGGCAGGGGCAGGGCCAAGGTAGAGGCTACTGGGATGGAAACCGAAATGGGCAGTATCGCCAATATGATTCAAACTGCCGAAGAAACAGGGACTCCACTGGAAAGACGCCTTGAAAAAATCGGCAAACAATTGGTGTACATTACTCTTGTAGTCTGTGCACTTATAGTTTTGGTAGGAACGTTAAGAGGTGAGTCCTTTTATTCCATGCTCTTATCGGGTACAAGCCTGGCGGTGGCTGCAATACCTGAAGGTTTACCTGCCATTGTTACAGTATCCTTGGCTATCGGGGTTCAGAGGATGCTAAAACGAAATGCTCTTATAAGAAAGCTTCCTGCAGTGGAGACCCTGGGCTGTGTCAATATAATTTGTTCTGATAAAACAGGTACCCTTACAGAAAACAAGATGGCGGTAAAGCAGATCTACTCAAACAGTACAGTACTGGATGTAATGGAATCAGATCCGGGCAGATTAAAATCCCAGGTGATAAAAAGCCCGTCCTTCAAACAATTGTTTATAATAGGTGCACTTTGCAACAACGCAGAATATATAGGAGACGATTTAAAGGGCGATCCAACAGAAACCGCTATACTCGCCTTATCGCATAAGGCCGGAATAACAAGGGAAAGCCAGATAGCTTATCAACGTATAGGTGAGATTCCCTTTGACTCCAGTCGAAAGCGCATGAGCGTCATATGCAAGGACTCCCGGGGGGAGATATTCCTTTTTACTAAGGGTGCACCTGACGAAGTCTTAGAACTATGTAATCAGAAATTGGACGACAATGGCCTATCCATTATGGGAATCGACAAAAAGAAGGACATTATTAAGGCAAACAAGAAGATGGCAGGACAGGCACTAAGAGTCCTGGCTTTCGCATATAAAAAGCTGGATCACTTAACGGCTTCTAAACCAGATATCAATCTGGAAAAAAACCTAATATTTGTAGGTCTGGAAGGCATGATGGATCCCCCAAGGCCGGAAACTGCCCATGCCATCCGGAGCTGTTATAAGGCTGGAATAAGGCCTGTAATGATCACCGGGGATCATAAGATAACCGCTATGGCCATTGCCAAAGAAATAGGTATAAGGGTAGATGAAAAGGCAGTAATGGTTGGGAATGAAATAGAAACCATGGATGACGAACATCTGGCGGGACGGGTATCGTCTATATCGGTTTTTGCCCGGGTGACCCCCAGGCATAAATACAGGATAATCCAAGCCTTTAAAAAGGATAATAAAAATATTGTGGCGATGACGGGAGACGGAGTCAATGACGCCCCGGCTCTGAAAGAGGCCCATATTGGCATAGCCATGGGCAAAAAAGGTACCGACGTGGCCAAAGAAGCCTCCTCCATGGTGCTCTTGGACGACGATTTTTCAACTATTGTAGAGGCTACCCGGGAAGGAAGAATAATCTACGATAATATAAGAAAATTCCTTAGATATCTTTTGGCATGCAATCTGGGTGAAATTTTAGCTATGGCTGTAGCATCTTTCTATGGAATGCCTGCTCCATTAGTAC
>JAAYSJ010000140.1 GCA_012518395.1 Clostridiales bacterium | reverse complement strand
CTCGGTTATTTCACCGGCCTTAGAACCTATAGGATAAATATCTCGGCTTAATTTCTCGTCTACCACATTTTCCAGCCTGGGATCAAGAGCCTTAAAAAATTCGTTGCCGGGATAGCCCTTGCGTTTATTCCACATGGCCTTGTACCCTGCTGTGCAGCTATTTCGCTTTTCTTCTCCGGTCAACTGCATTACTACCCAATCGGTGGCCTCTATGAATTTATAAGCCCTCTCATATATCTCAGGTGCCTCGTCCAGTACTTGCCATACCTTCGGAAAAAGCCATTCAGAAGATATCTTGCCACCATAAAGGCCAAGAAATTCTTCTCCCCGCTCTTCGGCTATCTCGTTTAATCTATTTGCCTCATCCTGGGCTGCATGATGCTTCCATAGTTTTACATATGAATGGGGGTTAGCCTTGTATTCTTCAAGCATACAAAGAGGCGTGCCCTCTTTATTTATAGGAAGCACGGTGCAGGCCGTAAAATCTACGCCCACCCCTATTACATCATCGGGGCTCACCCCGGATTCTCTAAGAACCGCTGGAATCGCCTCTTCAAAGACCTCCAGATAATCTTTTGGATATTGGAGTGCCCAATCCGGTTCCAGACGGGTCTTACCATCGGGTAAATATTCATCCATAACCCCATGGGTGTAATCCCTTACATATGATGCCACCTCTACCCCCGTACCTACCTCCACTAGTACAGCCCTTCCCGATAGAGTACCAAAATCTACGCCAATAGTGTACTTTTTATCCATATGTGTTGACCCCCTCAATAGATTTCTTAAATTCCATTAAAATGTTGCCTTTTTCAGCTTTATAGACATGCCTGAAGATGCTAATCTTTGATAATAATTATAGCATATGGTGTCTGGTCATACAAACACCCCGTATAATAAAACCCCGGATTATTCGAGCCTTAAAACAGCCTTCTCTTTCCAGGTTCCTTTCAGATAATAAGGCAAGGTTATAGCTATACCCAAGACCCATCCTATGGGGTAGCTAAAATATATATTTTTTGCGCCGAAATAACGGGCAAGTAAATATGCTGCAGGTACCCTGGCAAGCCACATGGATATTATAGAAGATAACATGGGAACAAGAGCCTCCCCTGCCCCTCTTAAGGCACCGTTTAGCACAAATAAGGTAGCCAACATGATAAAAAAGGGCAAGACCCTGTTCAGATAGTATATTCCCGATTGGATTACTTCAGCCTCCTGACTGAATAGTCTCATAAAAAATCCACCTAAAGGTATTATAAATGCAGCCATTAAAATGGATACTATAGCGGACATTATAAGAGCTGATTTAACTCCTTGATCCACCCTATCCATACGGCGAGCGCCAACATTTTGGCCTATATAGGTTGTCGTAGCCACAGAAAAACTTACCAAAGGCAAAAACGCAAAGGCGTCTATCTTATTGGCGCCGTTGAATCCAGCCATAAAGGCTGAACCGTAACTATTTATCAGCCCCTGCAGAGCCATAAATGCTACTGAAAACAATAGGTTTTGGATTCCGGCAGGAACCCCTATCCGTATAGATTCCTTTAATATGCCTGGATCAAATTCCAGGTTTTTATAGGATAGCCTAAAATGTTCCCCCTTATTGTTTATATAATAGAGACCATACAGAAAAGAAAAAAGCTGAGCAATTACCGTGGCCCATGCTACTCCTGCCACATCCCAATGCAAAAAGATTACAAAGGCCAAATCCAATATGATATTTAGTATTGTGGAGATAGCTAAAAACAATAATGGTCTTTTGCTATCCCCCAGCCCCTGGAGGATACCACTGTTTATGTTATACCCAAAGCTGGCAATAATCCCTGCAAAAATGATCCGCATATAGGTCACCGCCATAGGCAACGCTTCCGGGGGCGTATTCATCAAAATCAGCACAGGGCGGCTGATTAGGATACCCAAAATGGCAATAGGAGCCGAGGCAATAAACAAAAATATATAGACGGTATCCACTGCCCGCTTTACACTCTGCAAGTCATTGGCACCATAGTATTGGGATATAACGATTGTAGCGCCCTGTCCAACTCCCATAAACATAGAGGTTATCATAAATATGACCGGAAAGGCTGTGCCTACGGCAGCCAGAGCCAGAACCCCCTGGGCTGCAAAATTCCCTACCACCATACTGTCTACCATATTATATAATTGCTGTAATATATTGCCTGCTAATAAGGGCAGGGCAAAATACAAAATGAGCCGTGTAGGGTTCCCTGAAGTCATATCAACTCCCGACGCTTTATTGTTTTTTTCTTTGGGGATATCTTTTGCCATCTCTTAACTCCTTCCAAAAAGATTGCAATTGCTTAAGCAATTGCAATACAAATCTTTCTAATCTAAAGGGGTTTAAAACAAGAGTTCCCCCCATACATATATTATAAGAGAACCCCCGGCTAATGACAAGACTCTGGTTCATCCCATATTTTTTTATCGATTTTATTCCCCTTGGCTCTTTTGAATCCATTATACCCATCTTGCATAACTCTTTGTACAAGCATACAGATCCCAAGGCCAAGAAGGATATCCCCTATGCTGATAAATTGGCGATATGGAAACGGTATAAGAATTATATCCCCAAGAAACCAGAGTATGGTCTTAGGGTCTATCAATGTATAAGTATAATACCTGCCTTCACTAAGCAGGGTCATCCTCAAAGAAGGAGGGGCAAGGTCTAAAATTCTACAGGTTACCGGCATAGACCCAAAATTGAATACCATAACTATGAAGTTTGCCAATATCCCCAAACTGGCTAACCAAATATAGGGATATTTTCTATTATTATAAATAAATAAAAATAAAAATAAATATTGCAAAATGACAAGTATAAAAGAGTACAAAGGGGTGAGAAAATCATTAAAGCTTAGAAGGATATAACCATGTACCACCTTTATGACCAAAGATATAAAGATATAATACCATCTATTAAGGATCAAAACAGTCAGGTTTTTTAGTCTTCCCCTTCTTATGAACCCAATGATCAGCCCCAAGAAAATACTCTCCACCAACACTCTTTTTATTGTCCTTTCCGAGTTTGCTCTTGCGCTAATATTTTTATAAAAGCATCCACCACTTTAGGGTGAAATTGGGTACCACGGTTTTCTAGTAATATATCCATGGCTTCATCCGGTGTCATTGCCTTCCGGTAAGGGCGATCTGATGTCATGGCATCATAAGCGTCTGCTGCAGAAAGTATATAGGCTTCTATAGGCACTTCATCCCCTTTTAATCCGCTGGGATATCCATTTCCATCGTATCTTTCATGATGGTGCTCGATCATTGCTTTGCTGTTTCGCGGCAGTTCAACATCCTCTAATATTTTTAGCCCGATTTGTGGGTGGCTTCGTATTTGGGATAATTCAGGTTCGATAAGCTTGCCCTTTTTATTTAAGATAGAATCCTGGATACCGATTTTACCGATATCATGAAGAAGGGCAGCTACCTCTATGGCATGTATAGTAACGCCGTCTAACCCCAATTTCTTGGCGATTTGCCCGGCATATAGTTCTACCCTTCTGGAATGGCCCTCGGTATAAGGATCCTTTGCCTCGATGGATGCAGTTAGAGCTTTAATGGTTTTATAGTATTGCAGCTTCGAATCCTGGTAGAGATGAAAAGAATGACGAGCCAGCAATAAGGGTCCTATGAGCAAAATAATATAGACGTTCCCAAGTCTTTGATGATATAAAAGGGCTATAAAGTAACCAAAGGGAATGATGGCTACAAAGTTGGGGAAAATCCAGGTTATCATATCCTTCCACATATCAATAAAGGCCTTCTTGTCTAAAAGGGACATTAACTTCATCAAAATGCCTGTATTCAGGGCGGCAAAGATCAGAGTGTAGGCTACGATAAGAAGAATAAAAGGCACCATAGTATAATTTAATTGATACCTTTGTGCCAAATAATCTAAAAGCATCCCCGATAAATAGGCGGCAATACTAAAATTAGCAACATTAAACAAAATCTTATATATGGGTACACTGAAAATATGCTTATAATCCCCTCTGGCCTTTTTGTAAACGAAAAATATCTGGCTGCCTGCAGCGATCAATACACTAAAATAAGTACCATAAAGAAGCTGTACCGCAAAAATTACAACGAATACTACGCTGACAGATCTGTTCTCATTAAAGATCACTAAAAATGACTGGCAAAGGCTGGCTAAAACCAACCAATATATGAATTCAGCAAGCTTAATTTCGCCTATGCTTCTATAAATACTGAGACCCAAAAATAAAAACCCAACGATGATGACGACAGATAAGAATGTAATAGTCTTTTTATTCATGTCTCTTCCCTTCTAAATAATAATAGGCCAAACTCGAATCTTAGATCCAGCCTACGCCTGCACCGGCACCGCCGGCAAGTATCAGAGCCAGCAATGCGGAAAGACCGAGCAATACTTTAACAGCTATCTTTTTCATTAAGATATAGCCTCCTCTTCAAAGTCTCTGTCCCCGCTAGTTAGACAGGCTATATCCGCTCCGCTAAATTGAAAAGACATATTGAGTTGTTTTATGCTAAGTTTGGCCTATTAATAAACTAACTAAAATACTTTGTTATTCTGCGATTGATGGCGTTCAAGGTTGCCTTAACTACTGCCTCGTTCTCATCCTTTGTAACCAAACAGCAACCGCATAATAATTCCTCGCCTGATTCGTTTAAATGGGATACAGAAAGAACAAAAGCCTTCTGCCCGGATATAAGTAATTCGACAACATCAGAAAGGATAAAGGTATAGCTTCTGCCCAAAGCATACTGAACAGCGTTCAATGTGGCATTAGAGACTAAACGAACACGGTTCGCAGATGAATTTCCACCTTCAGCGATACCGGTGAAAGCCTCACCCCCCCTTAATAAAATCACTTCTACCTGGGATTTGGCGCCTTCGGATGTGATTTTGACTTGCTGCAGGCTGAGCCTGTGGTTTTTATAGATTGAATCTTCCCCATCTATTTGGGCTATACTTATTATCTTATGATCCAATCGCAAGTCATAAGTTGTCAACATAGCGGATTGTATATCCCTAACCAATTGTTTTGGCGAACGATTCGTATCTGCCAGAACATGAAGTTCAATAATTTCGTTTTCTTCGTTTGTCACAAATCTGGAAGAGATTATACCGGGTATTTTACCTATTAAAACCTTGTAGTCCCTAATATTATGCATAATACCGCCCCTAGTGCTAAGAATTTTTGCATTCCTATACATTAATTCGTCAAATAATTTTCAAATCCTCTATTTTGGGGGCTCTTTTATTGAATATCCATAAAGTGTTTTGCCAATGAATTTTTGTTTACATTAGCCAATTTATCTATATAATATAGATAGTGGAAATTAGGGGGTCAAGCCCTATCTTTATTCTTAGTGAACAAAGGGGAGGTTAACAAGTTTGGCTAATGATGACAAGTTGTTTGAACTTATGACCCAGATGTATGGGGAGATGCAAGAAGGGTTTAAAGAAGTTAATAAAAGGATCGCTGGTGCTGAAAGTAAGATTGCTAGTGCTGAAAGTAAAATCGATAGGCTTGAAAAGGCAGTAGTCAAAACAAATATGACTATTGAGCATGATATTCTGCCAAAGATTGATGCTTTATTTGACGGCTACATGCAACATTCTGAGCAATTAGCCCGTATCGAAAATGAAGTATCAAAACATGAAGAAATCATAATGCGTAGAATCAGGTAATAGCCTTAATTACATAAAAAAACCCGCGCAACGATTGGATATTCCAACATTTACGCGGTTTTTTGGTGGAGATATGGGGACTTGAACCCCAGACCTCTTGACTGCCAGTCAAGCGCTCTCCCAACTGAGCTATACCCCCGAATAGGCAGCTTTTCTGTCGCTAAAAGACATTATAGCCTATACGGGGGTTTTTGTAAAGTGTAAAATCCGGCATAAATTTTTAATAAATTTTAAGCGGCCATCGGCAAATTTTAGGAACTAATAAGCCCTGGCGAAATATATCATATGCTGAGCCTTTTCTTGGCAGCAGATACAATTACCCTCCCAAGGTTCTTCGTCAAGGGGCATGCACCGGGCTGAGGCTCCGGTTTGATCTTTTATACTGTCTTCGCATTCCCTGTCCCCGCACCATAAGGCTTTTACAAAGCCTTTTTTGTTTTCCAAAGCATCCTTGAATTCGTCCATATTGTGCGCTATATGGGTATGGGCTTCTCTCATAGCCAAAGCCTTCTCATAAAGCCCTGAATGTACCTCATCCAATAGAGTCGCTACTGTATCCGCTAATCTATCCATGGGCACAAAGGATTTTTTGTGGTTGTCTCTGCGCACTAAAACTACTTGATTCTTTTCTATATCTTTAGGGCCAATCTCCAACCTTAGGGGAACGCCTTTCATCTCCCATTCATTGAATTTCCAGCCCACGCTTTGGGTATCTCTATCGTCTAGCTCTACCCTGAAACCCGCCGCCTTTAATTCATCAAAGACCTCGTTCGCCTTTTCCAGCACCCCGTCTTTATGGATAGCTATGGGTACCATAACCACCTGAACGGGGGCTACCTTAGGTGGTAGCACCAGGCCTCTTTCGTCCCCATGGACCATTATAACGGCTCCGATAAGCCTGGTGGTCACACCCCATGAGGTCTGCCATACATATTTTTGCTGGCCGTCTCTATCCAGGTATTCGATATCAAAAACCTTTGCAAAATGTTGCCCCAGGTTGTGGGAAGTCCCTGCCTGAAGAGCCTGACCATCCTGCATTAGAGCCTCGATGGTATAGGTACTGACGGCTCCGGCGAACTTTTCCTTTTCCGTCTTCTTCCCCGTAACTACAGGGATAGCCAGAACATTTTCTGCAAATTCCCTATACACTTCCAACATCTTCATGGTCTCTTCTTGGGCTTCTTCTTCAGTGGCATGAACCGTATGCCCTTCCTGCCATAAAAATTCCAGAGTCCTCAAGAAAGGCCTGGTGGTCTTTTCCCATCGAACCACATTGCACCATTGATTATACAGAATCGGAAGATCCCTGTAGGATTGAACCCATTTTGCGTACATAGCACATATTATGGTCTCGGAAGTTGGCCTTACTACCAATCTTTCCGTCAATTTTTCGTTACCGCCATGGGTGACCCAGGCTACTTCCGGGGCAAAGCCCTCTACATGATCTGCCTCTTTTTGCAACAGGCTCTCGGGTATAAACAGGGGGAAGTAGGCATTTTTATGCCCTGTTGCCTTAAATCTCCCATCCAATTCCTCTTGTATGTTTTCCCATATTCCGTACCCATAGGGTTTGATTACCATGGAACCCCGTACAGGGGAATAATCCACCAGATCAGTTTTTAAAATAATGTCTGTATACCACCTGGAAAAATCCTCTTCCCTGGGGGTAATATGAGCCACAAATTCTTGTTTATCCTTGCCCATTAAATATCCTCTCCCTTAAATTGTCAAAAAAATAAAAATCCCCCGTCCGTAAAGGACGGAGGTAATCCGCGGTACCACCTTAATTAGCATTAAGCTCTCTCAAAAAAGGTAACGGCATTTTAGCCGGCAGAAACTACTGTTATTCATCACTGCTACTCAGGGGCGGGTTTGGATCAAATTCCTACTATTCCCCATCTTTGCACTACTATTTAATTTTTTTCATTTTAGCATAGATTTAAGTATAATTCAATACCGATCCAGTTTCTTATTTGCTATCCTCTTGTTCACCCATAGCCTTGTAGTACTTTAATAATAATTCGTCTAATTGTTGGCTGACCATCAATAACTCTGACCCGTCTATATTCTTTACTATAAGTTTATTAAGCTGTCCGCGTAGTTCCTCAATATCTTTGTTAAGTGTCTCAATCTCTCCCATTTCATCACCCCTGTTAAGAAGAATAATTCTTCGGGATTATGTTTCCTTATACAATAGTATAAACCGGATAATTATACTACCATATATAGTATACGACAAAACTTGGAAAAATCCTTCTTTTTCACCAATATATAATATTATATCATTATTATACGCCATTTATTGGAACAATCCATTATTTTTTGTAAATTATTTTCACCATTTGACAACTATTCGGGTATTAACTATAGATATACCCCTAATAATCTCTTTCACGAAGCTCCATAGCCAAGTGTTCCATAGAATCTCTGGCGGGTATAGGGGGCAATGCACTTAGATTATTTAGCGCCCTATCCATATAACGCTTAGCCAAGGCTTTGGTATATTCTATTGCCCCGCTTTCATGCACCCAGTTTTTGATGTTTAAGAGCTCCTCAGGTAAAAATTCACCCGAATTTATAATATCTACCAGTTTGCTCCTGTACTTCTCTTTTCGAGCTAAATAGATTATAGGCAAGGTAAAAATCCCATTGGCGAAATCCGCCAGCGAAGGCTTGCCCAAAACCTCCTGGTCGTCGGAAAAGTCTAATAAATCGTCTTTAATTTGAAATGCCATGCCCAAATTTTGCCCATAATGGCGAAGGTTAAATGCATTACGGGGGGTACAATGGGATTGTTCTGCCCCTAACCGGCAGCTGGCAGTAAACAACAAGGCTGTCTTTCTGGCTATCCTCTTTAGATAATCCCCCACACTAGTATCCAGGTCAAACCGTGCCTCATATTGATCGATTTCTCCTTCACAAATAGCTTTCAACACATTGGACAATTTATGCATACTTTCTAATTCCACATTTTGAGTAATTAGGGAAAAAGCCCTGGTCAAAAGAAAGTCCCCGGTGAAAACCGCCATATCCTTTCCCCATTTAGCCTGGATCGTAGGAGCTCCCCTGCGGATATCCGCATCGTCTATTATATCGTCATGAACCAGGGTAGCCATATGAAGAATCTCGACCCCGGCTGCCAAAGGCATAAGTTTCTTTCTGTCATATTCCCCAAATTGACCGGACAGCAGTACCAAAGCAGGCCTGACCCTTTTGCCCCCTGCCTCTAAAAGACCCTCTACCCCCTTAGTCAGGGTAGATTGCCGTGACTTTAATGCCTTGCCTATATGCTTTTCAACCTCCAGAAGTTCCGTATAAATATGGGAATCCTTTTTCCAGATGCTCATCCCTCTTTATCCCCCAATCCTTTCCGGCTTTAGTCCCGGCTGGAATCTACGCCTCCCTTATCCTGGTCCTTAAATAGCCTAATAAATAATGTGAAACCAAACCATTGAAATAGCCTGTAGCAACCGCCGCCAGCATCAGGATAGGCAAGTAGGTAAAAAGAATGCCTATTGAACCAAATATCCACGATGCAGCAAGAAGCTGCCCTATATTATGAAATACCGCCCCGGCGGTACTGATACCCATTATTGACAAATACTTTTCGAGCCTGGAATACAGGAAAGCCATAGCTATGCCGCTTAATATCCCTCCGGATAAGCTATATATGATGCCGGTAACGCTACCCCCCAGCAAGGATCCCAGCACCGACCTTATAATAACTACCACCATTGCCTCCTTGAAACCAAAGAGCATAAGGGTAACCATGGTCATAATATTAGCCAGCCCCAGTTTAGCCCCTGGAGCCAGTACTGGGATAAAACCCTCTATATAATGCAGTACCAACGCCTGGGATACTATTAAGGCCAGCATAGTCATCTTTCGTGTCTTTTTCATATATATTACCTCATGAAGCTGTGTCGTCCACATCCCCGTCTTTTGGAGTCTCCCCTGTGATTCTGACAATTAGTTTATGGGGGATACATATAATAGACTGGCCAGGTGTTTTGATAGCCGGTGAATAAACACATAACCTATCGGGGCAGTTAGCATCCGATATGTCTATACCCTTAGAAGAAATCCTCACTACGTTAAATTCATCCTCATTCATATCAACGGGAATTTCCCGAAAAGCCCCGGTGTCCTTGAGGTCGGGCATCTCAAAGGTCTCTACCAGCTTACCGTCTACCTCTATCCTGACTACGGCTTTCCCTTTGTGGGTACCCATAGCTTTTAAGCCTAAAAAACTTAAGCCTACCAGGACAACAATAAATATATAAACAAAAATGTCTCCAATCTTGGGTCTCAACGGGGTTCCTCCAATATATCAGTCCATAATCTTATAGTGCTCATTTGTAGGTATAAGTCTTCCTTCTAACCCCTGGGTAGTGTATATCTTCATATCTTGGGTCACACCTATAGCCTCGGCCACGGCCATATCCTGCACCGCCTCCAGCCCCTTTTCATAGCCCATAATAAATAATATGGTAGAAAGGGCATCAGCGTCTATGGAAGATGAGGATATTATTGTGGATGCCATTAGCCCGCTTCGGGCAGGATATCCCGTCTTTGGATCAAATATATGGTGATAACGCTCCCCAGTCTTCTTAAACTCCTCTACTATAAACCTCTCATAATCCCCGGAACTGACAATGGTAGCGTTGGAAACTTCGACTATGGCAAAGTGGTTCTCCCCTGTATCGGCGCTCCTAGGGTCTTGGAGCCCTATTCGCCATGATGCGCCATCAGGCTTGGCACCTATAGTGATTATATTTCCACCCAAATTTAAAAGGGCGCTCTTTACCCCGGCTTCCCTTAATATCCTTGCCGCTTCATCGGCTGCATAGCCTTTGGCAATAGCACCCAAATCCATGGCCATACCCTTTTGTTCCAAATATACGG
>JAAYSJ010000139.1 GCA_012518395.1 Clostridiales bacterium | reverse complement strand
TTCCAAGGAAATTTGATCAATCTTTAAAAGTCTACTGAGTTTCAATGCTTCTATAAATATAGTCGTCTTCGCATAGGTACAATAATGAATACTTTTGATCAGGCCAATGCTCCCGCTAAAGATAGCTTTGTAATTTGTTAATACTCACCAAAATGACAGTATATACAAAATATTATATTACAAAATCATATAACTTTTCAAGGAAAAGGAACACAATCTTTTTTATTCCTTATCTTTGCTTGCAGTATTAGCCTTTTTAGTGGGAGCCTTTTTTTTGTGCATCCCTAGTCCTTTCGACAATATCGTCTCGACCTCGCTATGCGGGCGGGGTATTACGTGTGTGGATTTAAGTTCGCCGATATTTTTAACAGCTTGGGCTCCCGCTTCCACGGCCGCTTTCACTGCACCTACATCCCCTTGTACTATAACAGTTACATAGCCACCCCCTACTCTTTCTTTTCTGGTTAGTTTTACATTAGCGGCCTTCACCATAGCATCTGCAGCCTCAATTGCGCCTATTAATCCCCTTGTTTCAATCATCCCAATGGCTTCGCTCATTCTATAGCCCCCCTTTACATGCTATTTGCTTATGCCCATTTTAATCTGCCATCTTATCCGTATTCTTTACATCAAAAGGTGCATCCTGCAGGGCAATTCTCCCTTCCCTGGTATCCACATAATCTACGATCCCGGCTATTACAGTATCTATAGGCGATTTTGGATCCTTGTACACTGCCCGGGCAGAGCCGCCCTCGGCTATGCATAAAACCAGATCCCCTATTCCCGCCCCTACACCGTCAACCGCTATAAACTCATTGCCCGTCGGCTGCCCTCTTGGATCAACAGGTTGTAGTACCATCAGTTTTGCACCTATCAGATGCTCGTTTTTTTGGGTTGCAACAAAATTTCCTACTACAACAGAAAGTATCACCCCAACACCCCCTAATCGACAATTCCAATAATACCTGCATCACTTGGTGCATTAGGATCAGGCAGTGCCAGGGATCCATCTTTACTTCTTGCACAGAAAACCAATTCGCCCACGCCTGCTCCCACAGTGTCCGAAGCCACAATGGGCGAGCCAAGATACTTGCCTTTAGAATCCACAGGCTGGATAACAAGTAATTTGACCCCCGTTAGGGATTTATCCTTTCGGGTTGCTACAACAGTGCCAATCACTTCTGCAAGATACACATCCCATACCCCCGTTTTTCTAGCTCTTTCCCTTTTCAAATACCTTATTGCCCTTTATATCTATTAAGTCTACAATGGCCATAATGGTTGCATCCACGGGTGTATTATTAGTTACCGTAGTCTGCCTGGCCGAGCTGCCTCCCACTACTAATACGACTTCATTAAGGCCGGCACCAACGGAATCGATGGCTACAGCAGCCTTACCTTCATCCTTTAAAGTGAGCAGGCTGATAGGCTGAACCACCAACAATTTCATCCCATTTAATTTCTCATCTTTGGTTGTACATACTACGGTTCCAATAATCTTGGCTGCATACATAAAAGTTAACCCCCATACTCAACCTGAAATTTCTATGATAGGGCTGTACCCCACCACAATATTGGAAAAAATTATGGTTCGAGAATTATCTTAACGGCATTTCCCTCTTTGATCTCATCCATGGCCTTATGAAAATCTGCCAGTTTCATAACATGGGTGATCAAGGGTTTAAAGCCATCAGGATTTTTCGATAGGATATCTATTGCTTCCTTTACATGTTTTACAGTAGAATCAGAAGTACCATAAAGAATCAATTCATTGTAGTGCAGTGTCCGGCTGTTCATTTCAAGCATTTCGTTGCCTACAGGCAGACTTGCAAAATATGATACATAGCCGCCTTTTCTTGCATACATAGGCGCTTTGCTCTGAACGCTATTGCTGGGGGCTGTGATTATTACAAGATCAAAACCCAGCCCATGGGATAGTTCCAGGTACCTGTCATCAATCTCATCCGGTCTCAAAACAGTTTCAAAACCCATCTCTTTAGCCATATCAAATCTTTTGCCCGGAAACTCTACACATACAATATTTTTTACGCCTTTTTCCCTTAATATGACGGCATGGATAAGCCCTAAGGGTCCAAGCCCCATGACCAAGGCACTCTCCAATTCTTCATCGGGAACCCTGCTTAAATCGTTCATTGCGCAGGACATAGGCTCTCCCAGAGCCGCCAAGTGCGGATCCAAATCCCCAACATCTACTAAGTGGTTTTGCCTGACTGCCTTTTCCGGTATCTTTATATAAGGCGCCATGGCGCCGGGGTAATGAAAACCCATAGCCTCAGAACTCTTACATAGATTAGTCTTGCCTTTTTTGCAATAGTAGCATTCCCCACAGCCTATGGTCGTTGCCATAGAGACCCTTTGGCCTAATTTATAGTTGGTTACGCCTTCACCCAGCTCAACGATTTCGCCGCAAAATTCATGACCCATAACCTGGGGCGGCTTGATACGGGGATTCCCATTGACAAAGGATTTTACATCAGTACCGCATATGGCACAAGCCTCGATTTTTACAAGGACCTCGCCTTTGTCCGCCTTTGGCATGCTCTCCATAGGTTCTATCCTTACATCTAAAGGTGCATAATAATTTACGCATACACCCAAATTAGAGCCCATCTTAGTGCATCTCCCTTCCGCCGGTGATGTTATACGCCTGGCCGGTCATATAATCACCTTTTAAGGTGAGAAAATGTACCATCTCAACG
>JAAYSJ010000138.1 GCA_012518395.1 Clostridiales bacterium | reverse complement strand
TGGGGCAAAGGTGTGTTTCAATCCACGCCCCCGCGTGAGGGGCGACTAACATGGCCTTACAGGCATTGGACGTTTTAAAAGTTTCAATCCACGCCCCCGCGTGAGGGGCGACAGTACCATATACAAATACAGAAATATCAAGGGTTCCATAGTCGTTTTCCGCGAACCTATTAATATTATAGGGAAAACAACTGCCCGAATCAACCAAAAACCATATCAAACCCTTGCCACGGGCGGCTCCGCGAGCCCCCTTGGGAAAGCATGGGTGCTTGTAGTTCGCGCTGGGTTTTTTATTTCCTCACCCCTCCAACAACAACTCCATAACATACATCTCCAGTTTCTCAAAGTTATGCTCCTTTACACATTCTTCCTGGAACTTATAATCAAACTTCTTCACTTTCTTCAGGAGCATCTCGAAGATCTTTTTACTGTTGATGATGTGACGATAAGAATCCTCTACGGACTGGGTTCTCATAGTTTTGACGTCTAGTCCGACACATTCGCCGTTTGCGCCAAAGTTGTTTTCATAGAGAACTTTCACTTGATTAAAGGCACCCCGTAGGTTTTCCACGCCAAAGACTTTATCCTGGTCGTAGCGTATGCTGTTCTGATCATTCAAATGTACGCCCCATAGCTTTCCCCATGCAAGAGCAAAAGCCATATCTGCCGCTGGATCCAGGCCAGCCATAATGGAGTGGGCGCTCTCTATGCATACCCCGACTCTGTCAGGGTCTACAGTTTGGGCACCAATGGCCAAGGCATGACCACAAGTGCCTGCATAGCTTCTGTCAATAGGCTCGTTAGGCTTAGGCTCAATCAGGATTCGCACATCCGGGTCATATTTAAGTATTGTATCAAAAGCATCCCTCATCTGGATTATCTTTTCCACGGGATTTTTCCCCTCAGCACAAAGAGTGCCTTCCCTGGCCAACCATAACTGTACCTTATTAGTACCTAATGCTTTAGCAATATCCACCGAGCGCAGGGAACGCCAAATGGCAAAATCATAATCTTCTTTGCGGCTGGCCGTATAGGCCCCATCGCTAGTGCGCTTGTCAAACCATAGCCGCGGAGCTACAAACTCTGCAAACAAGCCATATTTATCAAGCATAGCCTTTACGTCTTTTGCATAGTCCACAATAGCCTTATCGGACATGTTATTCATATCCGGTACTGCGTCATCGTCATGGAATTGAACACCGTCCATGCCTATCTCCGCAAACTTTTTAATCTTTTCTTCAAAAGGTATTGAGGGGCGGACTCCGGGTCCGAAAGTCTCATGTCCTTCATGAACGTTCCATGGGCCTACGGTAAACCTAAAGTTACTTTTGTTATCACTCATTTTCCCATTCCTCCTTATTTAGCTCTCCATATATACTCATTCAACATACTCTCAATATACTCCTGTCGTCCAGATTCATTTTCAATTTCTTCTCTGTTAAGTATATAGGCTTCCAGGGATTTAAAATCTGCTCTCCCTTCGGTAATCTCTTTCCCAATACCTGTTTCATAACTGCTATATCGTTTTTCCAAAATATCATCCAAGAAATTATCTCTGATGATAGCATCAGCAGCTACAAGACCCTGAGCAAATGCATCCATCCCGGCAGCATGAGCATAAAATAGATCCTCAGGCATAAATGATGCTCGGCGCACCTTGGCATCAAAATTAAGACCGCCCTTAGTAAAGCCACCCATCTTTAATATTTCATACATGGCCAGCGTGGTATCATACAGATTTGTTGGGAATTGATCCGTATCCCATCCCAAAAGCATATCCCCCTGATTTGCATCTACTGAGCCTAAGAGCCCATTAATTCGCGCTACCCGCAAATCATGCTGGAAGGTATGTCCGGCCAGAGTCGCATGATTGGCCTCTACATTAAATTTGAAATGTTCGTCCAGCCCATATGTTTTAAGAAATGCAATTCCGCTGGCAACATCAAAATCATATTGGTGCTTTGTAGGTTCTTTTGGCTTAGGTTCAATCAAGAATTGGCCTGTAAATCCGATTTCCTTTGCATAATCTACCGCCATATGCAAAAAACGGGCCAGGTTATCTTGTTCTCGCTTCATATCCGTATTCAGCAAGGTTTCGTAGCCTTCACGGCCACCCCAGAATACATAACCGTCTCCTCCCAGTTCATGGGTGATCTCCATGGCCTTTTTCACCTGGCCGGCGGCATAGGCAAAAACCTCTGCATTGGGTGATGTGGCCGCCCCGTGGACATACCTGGGATTTGTAAATAGGGAAGCGGTACCCCAAAGCAGCTTTTTACCGCTATCATTCATCAGTTTTTTTATGAGCTTTACGATTTTGTCTAAGTTTTTGTTTGATTCTGCTAATGTGTCCCCTTCAGGGGCAATATCTCTGTCATGAAAACAAAAATAATCCATGCCAATCTTATCCAAAAATTCAAAAGCACCATAGGCCCTGGCCTCTGCCAACGCCATAGGGTCAGATACGCTATCCCATGAACGTATAGCCGTGCCAGCACCAAACATGTCGCCAATGCCACTGCTAATAGTGTGCCAGTAAGCCATTGAAAACCTTAGGTGATCTTTCATCTTTTTCCCGCCAACTATTCGATCGGGGCTGTAATGGCGGAAAAAAAGACCTTCTCGCATGGGGTCGTCTGTATATGCCACCTTTTCTACACCAGGGAAATACTCCATCATGTTGACCTCCTTTATCAAAACTGATTTTTACTTATCTTTATTTCTGCATTCTGCTTTGTCGGTTATATAGCCTGGTTCGGGTGTAACTATGGGACGATCATATGTCAGTGTCGAGCATAATGTTCTATGGGCTATTGATCTCCGTTATGATTTGCAGGATGCATTACCCACCTATTAGCAATTGTAACCTTAAATACCCATTATTTCAACATGCTTTTATTCTACTGACCTCAGGATATTTACAACATAGTCTCCAAAATAACTGTATTATAACCTACTCCCTTCAAACTTTTATTATAATTACTTCCTCTTTAGATCTGGATATATGTCTCATTATACATCTTTTGGCCGCATAGAAGTTTAGGGTCTAAAAAAAGCAGACTATAATAGCCTGCCTTTTGCAATCCATTCATCATATAATGAACTATCAAAGATTTATTCCATCAATAATCGATTAACCTGGGCAGATTCTGAAGCATTTATGGTAATATTTCTACCGCTCACATTGTCCAGCTTAGTATTGCTGTCTATCCCAAATAGATCCCCTATCTTATAAGCTGCAGAGCCATCATCGCCTTTTCCCGTATCGATGGTAAGACCCTCAATCTTAACATTCTTCAGCTCTGTATTCTTGGCCTTGGCCGCCAAGGCGCCTGCAGTAACCGTAATCCCAGGATTCACTTTCAGCTTTATACTCATACCCTCTATTGTAAGGTTTTCTATATAGGCCCCATCCAATTCGGTAAACAGCCCAACTTCTTTTTTAGTATCCTTATCGATCTTCTTGCTACTGATATTTATACTTACATTCTTCAGGCTATGTCCATTTCCTATTATCTTTCCACTAAAACCTTCTGCTGTAGTTAGAGCTGTGCCCTTAAAATCAATGTCAGCCATTAGGATATAGCCATCAACAGTGTCACCCAGCTTATTCACGCCTGAGAACCAAGTCTTACCCCCGGATTTCAGATCGTCTACCTTGTTTACATGGATATAACTGCCCTCAGAATACTTCAGGTAAACTACCTTATCTGCAGTAGCATTGATGTAACGACTGATTGCCTCATCATATATCCTATCCTTGGCTCTACGAATCTCTGCCCTGGCCTTCTCATCCTCTGTATTGATCCTATATCCTAACTTATTAATAAATAGATCCGGATTGCTTTCAGTAGTTTCCGGTGCTTCTTCGTCAGATTCTTCCTCTACCACTTCCGGCTCCACATATTCCGCCTTCTCGATGTAGCTGGGAAACTCTTCAAAAAGTTTGGCGTAAATACCCTCATTGGACAAATTTAGATCCCCATGCTCATACTCATTAAAATCATAATTAATAGT
>JAAYSJ010000137.1 GCA_012518395.1 Clostridiales bacterium | reverse complement strand
TTGATAAAATAAAAAACATATAGATTAAAAACGTGGTGAATCCCAAGCCTGGCTATGGGTTTCCTTATCTTTATCCGAGTATTTTTCTTGTACTAGATCATATATATAATAAGGTAAATATCCGACACCTAAAGCAAAGGCGAATAGAAACGGTAAATATGTGGGCCAAGGGAGTAAATCGAATCTAATAGGAAGTTTAGCGGTATATAGATAGTTACTGCCTATGGATATATTTACAATTCCTGTGAATAGTGTACAAAGAATAAGGGAATTATATGCCTTTCTTATATTGTAAACCCTTGGGCGATAGTTTAAATGAGGGAGCATAAATGCAATAAACCCCATCGTCGTATGATAAAGAAAACTTTGGATACTCCTTAAATGAAATACAGGATAATCATAGAGGGTAGTGGCAGGAAAGATAAGTGCAAGTAAAAATCCGATGATTCCATAAGCATATACAAATTCAATCGCATATATACCTATCTTATGGATCTTTTTTGAAATAGCGTTGAACTTTGGGAACGCGGGTCGGGATATAGGGTCACTTTTTATACGCTGGGTATAGAGCGCTAAAGGAATAGCAAACATTTGTATTCCACAAAGCTGTAGCGGCAAGTCTTCTTTTATATTAAAACATCCTGTATGCCAATCCCATACAAACCTCAAAATGTTCAGAAATACAAGAAACTTATAAGCCTTGCACACCCGTTTATAGCGTATACGGTATTCCTTATGCCTGCTTTGTCGGACTGCTAGACATACCAGCTGAAATAAAATCAAAATAACAATTATATGTGATAATGTGAAAGGTTTATATGGACCATTTTGCACAAGTAATGGATCATCCCTATTGGCAAAAATTAATTTTATCATGGAAAGTCACCTCGCGATATAATAAGTATAAAATAATAAGGGATATAATTTATTAATATGCTAGGATGACACGTGGGTTGAATAGTCTGATAAGATAGTATCCATCAGAATTCAATACATCCTGCGTAAAAAGAAACCTGTATATACAATCATAATGCTTCTTCAGTTGTAAGATTTTATATAAATTTTGTCGATTGGTATATTATAATTCTATACGATTGTTACTCAAAATTCAAGGATATGGGATTTTATGTATTGAAATAAAACTTACACTAGCTGTTGTGGGATGAAAAGCAACACTAATCTAATAAAATTAGTCTGTCTAAAAATATAGCTAATTGGAAGAAATAATAAGGTGATATAATGACGAATAAGATGCTGAAAAATAAAAATGGATTAACCGAGGATGAATTTCTTGCATCATATGATCCTGATAAATATGAAAGGCCTTCGGTGGCAGTTGATATGCTGATTTTCGCTGTTACCAATAAAAAGAAAATTGATGGAGTAGATATAGGTGAAGAAGGATCCACGGCAGAGCCATTAAAAATTTTAATGGTCAAAAGGAGGGATCATCCCTTTATAGGACAATGGGCTCTTCCCGGTGGATTTGTCAATGCTGACGAAAGCCTGGATGAAGCTGCTGCAAGGGAACTGGAAGAAGAAACCGGGATTACCGGCATCTGCTTAGAACAACTTTATACCTGGGGTGACCTAGGCAGAGATCCACGTACAAGGGTGATCAGCGTCGCTTATATAGCCAAGGTTGAGAATTTAGCAATCAATATAAAGGCTGGTGATGATGCAGCTGAAATAAGATGGTTTACAGTTACAAATAAACTGTTAAACGAGAGAATAATAACAAAATCAAAAGGCTGTATTCAGCAAAGATATTTTCAGATATCCTTATCTAATGGGGATGAAAATCTATCTGCCATTATAGAAGTAATGAAGACATCTGAAATCGGAACATCAAGGATAAAAAGAGATATTGTTGAATCAAATGGCATAGCTTTTGACCATGCTAAGATTATAGAATATGGGATTAAAAATCTAAATCTGGAATAAAACATGTTTACACAGCTTTCATATTTCCTCTTTCCTTACAGAAAAGGCAGATCCCCACATCTAGGATTCTTTTTGATTTTAAGAAGACCAAATACCGAACTGTAACTAATTTTCGTCCAAAACGGGAAAATTAGATTGGGAAATAAAAGGATATAGTAATTATATGTGGTATATATACTATAAGAATTAATGATTCTAGTACCGATAATGGCCAAATATTTGGAGTGTACTGCTTGATGGTAGAATATTGTCCTGTACAAAATATAGAGGATTGGCTCATCTGAGATGTAATAGCGTACTTTTACAGGGTATGTATGGCGTAAAACTGATATAATGTAAAAATAAACTATTCTGAATAAGGAAATATTGTTCCTAGCAAGGAAATTATAGGGAATAAGATATATGTTGAAGGTGAAAATAATAAGCGATAAAGAAACTCTGAAAAGGGGTTTATGCTGATAAGGCCAAAATGGTACCGTTGAAATATTAGATTTAAAAGAAGGAAAATAGCAAAGTATGTCGAATATAAACCTATGAGTTTTATAGATTACTAACTTTTATGGATCTATTTGTTGTTACTAATAGGGGTTACCAGGGTGAAAAAGATACGTTATGATAGGTGATAATAATGTCCAGGTTTTTGCCTGAGGAATTTATTGAGGAAGTGCGCGGGATCAATGAGATCTCCGATGTAATATCTGAATATATTCACTTAGAACCAAAAGGAAAGAATTTATTTGGCTTGTGCCCCTTTCATAGCGAGAAAACACCTTCATTTTCCGTAGATCCCACAAGGCAAATTTATCATTGCTTTGGGTGTGGACAAGGTGGAAATGTGTTTACCTTTATAATGGGTCTTGAAAAATTAGACTTTGTTGATGCAGTCAAGTTCTTGGCAGACAGAAAGGGGATTGACCTGCCAAGTTCTCCGAGATGGGCTGGGAATGAAGACTTTGTTGAACGAAGTCAGTTACTCATGGACATAAATAGAGAGGCAGCATTGTTTTATCATGATAGACTTTTTTCACCCGAAGGTGAGGGAGCTTTAAACTATTTAAGGTCAAGGGGTCTTAGTAAAGCCACTATTAAAGCTTTTGGGTTGGGCTATGCTCCTGATGCTTGGGAAGTGACCAAAAACTTTTTAACCGAAAAAGGTTTTAAAGAACAGGATCTGGCAGACGCAGGTTTAACTGTGGACAGAAATGGGAGAGTTTATGACCGGTTTCGAAACAGGATTATATATCCGATAATTGATCATCGTGATCGGGTATTAGGGTTTGGCGGAAGGGTTATGGATGATGCTATACCGAAATATATGAATTCCCCAGAGAGTCAAGTTTTCAAAAAAAATAGCATTCTGTTTGGTCTTAACTTGGCGATCAAACAGAGGCCAATCCATAGTCTTATTATTGTAGAAGGGTATATGGATGTAATTGCGCTTTATCAGTCCGGCTTTTATAATGCTGTGGCCTCATTGGGCACTGCTTTAACAGCTAATCATGCGAAACTTATGAGACGATATACACCGGATATTTTTATTGCCTATGATGGTGATACTGCAGGTCAAGCCGCTACTGTAAGGAGCCTGGATGTACTAAGAGGTGCAGGCTGTAACGTAAAGGTGATACGGTTTCCTAATGGCATGGATCCGGATGATGCCCTCAGAAGTCAAGGAACCGAGTATTTTTCAAAGTTGATACAGAAGGCAGCCCCCCTAATTGAATTTAAACTGGAGCACTTGTTATCAGAATATGATCTCGATGACCAGGAACAAAAGGTAGATTATGCGACTAAGGCAGCTAACATATTGTTGAAAGTGGAAAACCCCCTGGAAAGGGACGTATATATTCAAAGACTTAACAAGATTACCGGGTTCAAGCCTGAATTATTGTATAGGCTTATAACGCAAATTGAAAATAGGACAAAGCAACAGGGACTAAAAAGGAAGATAATTGGTAATAATAGGCATACTATGGGTATTAAACATCCTAGTTCTAAAGTATCCCTTAGCATAAAAGCCGAAGAGGATCTGCTGAGGCTTATGATGATGGGCAAGAAATATGCAACCGATATCTTGGCTATGCTGGAAGACTTGGAATTTGAAGATTCTACCCATGTAAAAGTTATTACTATTATTAGGGATTTATTGGCAGGGGGGATAGAACCCAATCCTGCTTCAATATTGAATTATATAGAGGATGACCAGGAGAGAAGTAAAGTTCTTGATATATTTAGATTGGAAATAGAGTATGATAATGTAGATAGATATATTTTAGATTGCATTAAAGAACTCCGCCGCTCTCAGCTGGAAAGGCAGGGAAGGGATCTTAAGGAACAAATATTGCGATTGAATAACGCAGGCAGTTCTGATTCCGATGAATATATGGAATTAGTCGAAAAACTGAGAGCAACAACTCTAAAGACTAAACTTGGTCGCTTTGGAAAGGAGGAGGTTATGTGAAAAACGAAGGGTTAGGCCTTAAACGTATAAAAGAATTGATTGAAAAGGGCAAGTCCAAGGGCGTTTTGACATATAAGGAAATAATGGACATGCTTGAAGAAATAGACTTAGAACCCGAAGAAATAGAGAAAATCTATGATACTTTAGAAGCCTCCGGGATTGACGTAGTGGATGAAGAAGATCCTGAAGATGATATTGAAAATGACGAGGAAGAGGATGATAAGTCCAATGCAAGTGTTCTAGAGGGCGTTAATGTAGATGACCCTGTCAGAATGTACCTTAAAGAAATTGGAAAGGTATCTTTGTTGACCGCCGAAGAAGAGGTAGATTTAGCCATGAGAATGGAGGCAGGGGATGAAATGGCTAAGCGGGAGCTGGCTGAGGCTAACTTAAGGTTAGTAGTCAGCATTGCAAAGCGCTATGTAGGAAGGGGTATGCTTTTTCTAGACCTCATTCAGGAAGGGAACCTTGGGCTGATTAAAGCTGTTGAAAAATATGATTATCGCAAGGGATTTAAGTTCAGCACCTATGCAACCTGGTGGATAAGACAAGCCATTACCCGGGCTATAGCCGACCAAGCCAGGACTATTCGTATTCCTGTTCATATGGTTGAAACCATCAACAAACTAATACGTGTATCCAGGCAATTGCTCCAAGAATATGGCAGAGAACCTTTACCTGAGGAAATTGCTGAAGAAATGGGCATAACTGAAGAAAAGGTCAGAGATATTCTTAAGATAGCCCAGGAACCTGTTTCGCTAGAGACCCCTATAGGGGAGGAAGAGGATAGCCATTTAGGAGACTTTATTCCTGATGAGGATGCCCCTGCGCCTGCTGAATCTGCAGCATTTACGCTCTTAAAAGAACAATTGATGGAGGTTTTAGATACTTTAACCCCCAGGGAAGAAAAGGTATTGCGCTTAAGGTTCGGGCTGGACGACGGACGTGCCAGGACTTTAGAAGAGGTAGGTAAAGAATTCAATGTGACAAGAGAAAGAATACGTCAGATAGAGGCCAAAGCGTTAAGAAAACTGCGACATCCAAGCAGAAGCAAGAAATTGAAAGATTTCCTAGATTGAGCAAGGGCACCAACAAAAAAGGGTGCCTTTTTCATAGTGCTCTTGCAAACCACCTATTCATCAGGAGTGATAGACATTGTTATCTGCAAGGTTAGCCGCATTGGCAAGATGGGTACCAATAGGGTCGAAATTGGCTGATATAGGTACTGATCATGGACTACTTCCCGTCTATTTGGCCAAGAATGGCGTAATTTCAAAGGGAATCGCCGTTGACGTAAGCGATGAATCATTAAAAAAAGCCAGGAGCGCCATAAAAGTTGCGAACTTGGAGGAAATTTTAGAAACCAGAGTTGGATGGGGGTTAAAAGTCATAAGGCCTAAAGAGGTGGATACAGTAGTCATAGCAGGCATGGGCGGGCCTCTTATCAAATCGATACTTGAAGAAGGCCATGATGTACTTTCTTCTATTTCCTTATTGATACTACAGCCTATGAATGCTGTAGATGTAGTTAGAAGATGGCTTGTTAAAAACCATTTTTCGATTGGACATGAAGAATTAGTCAGAGATGGTAGATATATTTATGAAATAGTTATTGCCAAACATGGGTATCAAAAGGTAGCAAACGATCTGGAATATGAGATAGGGTTTAAATTGAAAGAAAATTCGGATCCGCTGTTTAAGGAATTTGTTCAAGCCAAGGTGGAAAGGGCTAGGGGTATAATAGATAAATTGAAGGATATGGAGACAGAGAATGCAAAAGTGGCTATGAATGAGCTTGTTGATAAAGTACAAAAATATGAGGAGGTTCTTAAGTGTTATGTACTGTAGGCGGAATAGCCAAGCTGATGGACGATATAGCGCCTGAAGAATGGGCGGAGGATTGGGATAATGTAGGTCTATTACTAGGTACAAGGGAGTCCATAGTCTCACGCTTAATGGTGGTTCTTGATATCTCGCCTTCTGTAGTACAAGAAGCAATAGATAAAAATGTCGACATGATTATTTCCCATCATCCCTTGATATTCACTCCTATGGATAGAATTTTAGGGGATACTATTGAGGGTAGTCTGATTATTTCCCTAATATCTAATAATATTGCGGTATATTGTTCCCATACAAATTTAGATATGGCACAGGATGGGATGGACGATACACTGGCAAAGTGCTTTGGGCTTAAAGATGTCCAAAGACTGAACACAGGGGAGGATATAGTAGTTAAGCCCGGGTTTGGTCGCTGGGGAAGACTAGTCCCCGAGACCCCGTTGATAGAATTTGCTAATCTTGCAGGACAAACTTTAGGATTAGCCAAAGTTGATATAATAGGCAAAGGCAGAAAAAACTTAGACAAGACCATTAGCACTGTGGCTTTGTGTGCTGGCTCTGGTTCAAGTTTTATAGAACAAGCAAAACAAAGGGATATTGATTTATTTGTAACTGGTGAGATTAAATACCATGATGCCCTTAAGGCAGAATGGCTGGACATTGATGTAATGGTTGTAGGACATTTTTATAGTGAGTTCCCTGGGATCAATAAATTAATTAACCGTTTACAAACAATTATGCATAGTTTACAATATAAGATAGATATAATTGGATCTGATAATCAGAGATCCCCCTATTCTAGGATAACCCTCTGATAGATACAGATGAAAATTTGTTATAAAGTTATCTTGTTATGGAATAAGCCATAGGGAGGAGGTAATGCTATGGAACAGTTAGATTATTTGTGGGACTACCAAAAACTTGACTTGCTAATGGACGAGTTGGAGAATAGAAAGAAAAGCTCTCCTGCCAGAAAAGATTTGTATAAATCGATTCAATATTTGAAAAAGCAGCAGAATGATCTGGAAAAACTAAATAATAATGTTGATAAAAGATATCATAATTATAAAAGGATATTCCATGAATTTCAGAATATAAAGGATAGCCTAAAGAAAGAAGAGGGTATCCTGAGTACAGAAGAAATTAAATCTGCGAAACAACTAGAACATCTGGAGAAAAGGATAGCCGAGATTTATGAAAAGTTCAGTGAAAGAAAAAGGGAATTAACTGCCCTTGTAAATGAGATGGACTCCCTTAATCAGAATTTAAGGGCTTTAAATACTAGGGTCAGAAAAGGGAAAAAGGAGTATGATATTAACAAAAGAGAATACGATCTGGTAACAAAGGAAATAGGCCAAGAGTATTCCAAGATTAAAGCCCGTAGGGATGTTATCGAAGCAAGGCTAAAATCTTCCTTGTTGAAGAGGTATGAGGCTGTAAAGGGTAACCACTCGGTGGTGATGGCTGAAATAGACCAAAACCGTTGTGGAGGATGTAATATGGCTCTAGCATCTTTAGTGGTGCAAAAAGTTAAGGATAAAAACGGGGTTATAGAGTGTGAAAACTGTGGTAGAATTTTATATTCCGGGGCTGAAGCCCAAACCGAATAAAGTAGGTGTGGCATATATCCCCAAAATTTTAAATAAGTACTCTTTGATCTGGATACAATTTTATAGTATAATTAATACTCTGAAAATTTTGTATATGAGTAAGACAGGCGATCGCATCTATTACCATAGATGAGGAAAGTCCGAGCTCCGTAGGGCAGGGTGCTGGATAACACCCAGTGGAGGCGACTCCAAGGACAGTGCAACAGAAAGATACCGCCCTGCACTCGATCCAAATCCAGCTCGTAAGCTGGATTTGGATCGAATGCAGGGTAAGGGTGGAACGGTGAGGTAAGGGCTCACCAGCGTCCAGGCGACTGGAACGGCTATGTAAACCCCACCTGGAGCAAGACCGAATAGGGGCAAAAAACGGCTGCCCGCTGTGCCCCGGGTAAAGGTTGCTTGAACCTGACGGCAACGTCAGGTCTAGATAGATGATCGTCCGAGACAGAACTCGGCTTATGGCTTGCTCATAGATTTTTAAAAACACCGGATTGTGCCGGTGTTTTTGTATCTACTTTTTAATGATATTAAATGATTTCAACTTATTTTGTGTGTGATAACCATTGCATGGTTTATCCAACCGATGTAGAATAAATATACACATTAATATATTTCATATATTTATACTTTTTTAAGGAGGTATTATTTATGAACCCGGTAAAAATTTTTACTGACAGCACCGCAGATCTCACCGCGGATTTACGGGAGAAATTCGGCATTCCATTGATACCCCTCTATGTAACTATCGGAGGAAAAACCTATAAAGACCAGATTGATATTGATACTGCCACCCTTTATGATCTGGTTGAAAGGCACCAGGAATTGCCTAAGACTTCAACTCCATCGACTCAGGATTTCATTAATGGATTTCAACCATGGATTGATAAGGGATATGACATTATATTCTTTGGTATTTCCTCTAAGCTTTCGGCAACAGTCCAGGCAGCAAAGCTGGCCGCCCAAGAATTTGATAATGGCAGGGTAAATATAGTTGATTCAACGAATTTATCAATGGGAATTGGACTTATAGCCTTAAGGTCAGCGCAATGGGCTTCTAAAGGCATTGAGGCTAAAGAAATCCTAGAACGAATAACTGGTATGCTGTCTAAGATTAGAACCAGTTTTGTAATCGACAGCCTAAAATTCCTGCACATGGGAGGGCGGTGCTCCTCTGTGGAGCTTATAGCAGGCACCGTTCTTAAAATTAGACCCCAAATAATTGTAAATGATGGGGGTCTTATAGTCTCTGAAAAGTACAGAGGCAAAAAAGAAAAAGTATTAAAAGACTTTTACGATAACCATGTAGGCAAGGCCAAGAATATTGATAAAGAGTGGATAGCCGTTGCACATTCAGCGGATCCGAAATCAGCGAAATATCTTGAAGAGAGATTAAGATCCCAATTTGAATTTAAAAATTTTTTAAACGTGGAGGCAGGGACAGTTATCTCCAGTCACTGCGGCCCCGGTACTGTTGGAATAATCTATTTTTTAGATAATTAATATATGAGTAACTTATTATATCTTATTAATCCCGCCGAGCCAGTCTTATGTACAAATTACACAATGCTGGAACAGGCGGGATTTTAATCTTAAAATGAATAATTATTTTACTTAATATCAGCTATCTACTTCAAAAGCCAATAATTTCAACATCATTTTAAAAGCAATGTGGGAATACTAGAGTCAAAAGCAACTAACTAAACAAGACTGCATATAATATATCATTAAATGGCAGTTTTGACTTTAAAGTTAGTATATTCAATTCCTTAAAGAGCTGTATAAGAGTCTTCGCTTTTGAGGATGGAGAATGCTAGGGGCGTGGGATCTAAGATGATTTTAGGGATAAGAAATTATTTTAAAGAGATAGTCGGAATACGATGGAAGGGAGTGATAGAATGCATTTATTTTCCATCGGTATAGATGAAAAGAATTTGAAATTGAAGGATTTGGTTTATAAAAAGTCCTTTTTATCATGGGTAGATGGTTTAAATATAGAAGAGAAAAAGACCGGGAATCTGGTATTTCTTAATTTTTATACTGATAATTCATTGGATAATATAGTGACTGAAGACTTGAAGGATAGGGTCAGGCTAATTATTGCTGATGCTCTTTCCAGCATCATACTAGATGATCTACAGTCAGACATGGTGGAAAAAATAATCCGTGAAGAATATTTCTATTTTGAAAAGAAAGATCAGGATAAGATCCTCAGGGACGCATTGGCTATTATGTGGGGGGGAAAGAATCCCATAGTAAATTCAGAAACGATAAGGGAACAATGGCGGGATAGGGTATTGTACAAGATGATCGAGCATATGGATGATAGCGATGAATTGATTTTTGATGGGTTTATTCGATTTAGGTTGAAGGATTTTGCAAAGGAATTAGAAAATTCCGTCGACAGGGCGGTAGATGATTTGTTAATTGAAAATGAATACAATGAATTCATAAAACTTTTGCAATATTTTGTAGAGATACAGGATCCAAAAGTTGACGAAGTTCATATATTTCAGCAGGATAACAAGAAATATACCCTATTGGATTCAAATTTCAGGGTTATCCAAAATGATATGTTAGAGCAGTTAGCCTATGAGATTTCTGATAAGGAAATAAGCCATGATGATTTGTTAATCAGTTCACTCATTACGATTGCACCTTGCAAGATAACTATCCATGAGTATGATAAGATCAAAAATGTTGAACTTCTAAATACCATAAACAATGTTTTTACCGGTAAAGTGACAATGAGTCAGGAGGGAATAACCCCGAAGAAGTAAGCTGGGGAGCAAAAAAAGATGTACGGTAAAAAGTACATCTTTTTTTGACTTTATTTTTATACCTTTTGAGTGTACAATGGGTAAGGTGTGTTCCCGGTTGGGGCATAATATGAATTACGCTCTTTTAAGACTTGCGATAAATGGAGGCTTGTAAGGTGTTTTGGCATATATTGATCATGTCACTTGTGGGGGCGGCAATAGGTTGGTTTACAAATTATTTAGCGATAAAGCTTATTTTTAGACCTATAAACCCAGTAAGAATACCCCTAACCAATTTTGAATTTCAAGGACTGGTACCTAAACGCAGGGATGAAATTGCCATCAGCATAGGTAATACAGTGGAGGAGCAACTCTTATCAATAGATGAATTATTAGAGAGCCTTAATACTGGTGCAAACCAAATTGCCCTAGTAAAGAATATCCGTATTGGTATCCTAAAGGTTATAAGGAATAAGATGCCCTCCTTTTTCCCGCAGGGAATAAAAAATACCATTCTAAAGTATGCAGGAAATATAATAGACAGGGAAGCAAAAAGTTTTATCGAAAACAATATGGAAAGACTGATAGAGGAAGCAGTTCTATCGGTAGATGTGGCCAAGTTAGTGGAACGAAAGATCAATGATTTTGATCTTTTAGAGTTAGAATCTATTATAATCGATCTTTCTGGTCGTGAACTGAGGTATATCGAAGTTTTAGGCGGTATATTGGGTTTCCTTATAGGCTTGATACAGGGGGTAATAATCAGTCTTCTGCCCATAGTATAATTTGTGGGCAATTCATATTATCGACAAACTATTTCTGATACTAATAACCGCTACTGTAACCCACAAACCTATGGTTGTATAGTTGACATTTCATCATGGCACAGCTATAATTAGCAGAAGAATTAAATAGATTATATTATGAAAGAGATCAGTAGATTGAGAACCGTAGCAAAGAGAGGGAAAGCCTGAGGCTGTAAGCTTCCCCTAAAGGCTCTATCGAAGACCAGCTCCGGAATATATGGTTAGTCCCGTTAAAGACTGATAAGCCGGATTTCAGTTTCTTTACCGCTGGAGTCAACAAGGGTGGAACCGCGGGCAGCCCCGTCCTTTGGAGGATGGGGTTTTTCTGTGTCTATAGATATTATAGTAGAATATTCCTATGGAATGATAATAGTAATTCCTTGGTAAGGTATACTTTTATTTAGAGAAGATGATGAACATATATAGAAATTATGAAAAATGTTTAATGTAGGAGGAGGCAGATTAAGATGATTAAAATCACGACGAAAGATGGGTCATATCAAGACTATTCAAAAGGTATTACGCTTGGTGAAATAGCCAGTAGTATCAGCCCTGGCCTGGCAAGGGAGGCTATGGCTGGCAAAGTAAATGGTGAAATAATGGATTTAATGCAACCCATATATAATGACAGCTTAGTTAATATCCTGACCTTTGAGGATTTAGAGGGCAAAAAAGCCTATTGGCATACTACCTCCCATATAATGGCTCAGGCTGTAAAGAGGTTGTATCCAGATATAAAGTTGGCCATTGGGCCATCTATAGATAATGGATTTTATTATGATTTTGATACGGAAAAGCCGTTTACCCCGGAAGATATGGAATCTATCGAAGCAGAGATGGCTAAAATCATAAAAGAGGACTTAAAGCTGGAGAGATTCGAGTTGCCAAGAGAAGAGGCGATAAAATATATGCAAGAGATTGGGGAGCCCTACAAGGTTGAGCTCATAGAAGACTTGCCCGATGATTCAGTTATCTCCTTTTACAGACAGGGTGAGTTTGTTGATCTATGCGCGGGTCCTCATATTCCTGCTACTGGTAAAGTAAAGGCGTTTAAACTTTTGAGCCTGGCAGGTGCTTATTGGAGAGGTAGCGAAGCCAATAAAATGCTGCAGAGAATTTATGGAATTTCGTTCCCCAAAAAGAAGCAATTAAATGAGTATCTTGATCGCTTAGAAGAGGCTAAGAAAAGGGATCATAGAAAGCTGGGAAGAGAGCTGGATCTGTTTAGTATTCTTGATGAGGGCCCAGGATTCCCCTTTTTCCACCCTAAAGGTATGGTCTTGAAGAATATTTTGGAGGATTTTTGGCGTACCGAACATACTAAAAGGGGATATGAGGAGATTCAAACGCCAATTATTTTAAACAAGGATTTATGGACACGATCCGGTCATTGGGATCATTACAAAGAAAATATGTATTTTACCAATATTGATGATGGTGAATATGCTATAAAGCCCATGAACTGCCCAGGCAGCATGCTTCTATATAAGAGAAAGATGTTTAGCTATAGGGATTTACCTGTAAGGATGGGAGAATTGGGGTTAGTTCATAGACATGAGCTGTCAGGCGTGCTCCATGGTCTTATGAGGGTGCGCTGCTTTACCCAAGACGATGCCCATATCTTTATGTTACCCCAGCATATTAAGGATGAAATTATCGGCGTCATAGATCTTGTTGATTATTTTTATAAGATATTCGGATTCAGCTACCATGTGGAACTATCCACCAAGCCTGAAAAAGCGATGGGTACCGATGAGGAATGGAATACTGCCATAGATGCTCTTAGGGCTGCCCTTGATGAAAGAGGCATGGAATACAAAATAAATGAAGGTGATGGGGCTTTCTATGGGCCTAAAATTGATTTTCACCTTAAAGATAGCATAGGGAGAACCTGGCAATGCGGAACTATCCAGCTGGACTTTCAGATGCCGGAACGTTTTGATTTGACATATATAGGCGCTGATGGGGAGAAACATCGCCCGGTTATGATCCATAGGGTTATATTCGGAAGTATAGAAAGATTTATCGGTATTCTCATTGAACACTATGCAGGGGTCTTCCCTGCTTGGCTGGCTCCAGTCCAGGTAAGACTCCTGTCCATAACAGATAGATCTGCTGAGTATATCAAAGGGCTGAAGAAGATGTTTGAGGATAGAGGTATCCGCTTGGAGATGGATTTAAGGAATGAAAAAATAGGTTATAAGATCCGTGAAGCCAGGTTACAGAAGATCCCTTATATGTTGGTAGTAGGGGATAGGGAAGTAGAAAATCAGCAGGTAGCGGTGAGGTCTAGAAAAGATGGGGATCTTGGGGCTATGAATGTTGATGATTTTTTAGATAAGATTCAAAATGAAATTTTAGAAAAGAAGTAAAAAGAATGCAGTGGAAAAGAAAAAGACTTATATCCTACCTGTAACGGGGGGGGTATGAGTCTTTTTTATGGAATATAAATAGAACCTGTCAAATACTTATTGGGTTGCTTGCAAATAGCTTTTAATCGGTCATAATACTGTATTTAAAATACATATAATAATTTTACTCAATTATCCAATGGGACATAGATCTATCCTAGTTTACTATAAATGACATAGGTGGTACATTTATAGATAGAAGTGTGGAGTATTACACATCTTTACATTTCCATAACCTTTAATTAGCATTTGGATGGTATGATTATAATTATGACAATCGTATTGGCGGTGAAACTGTGGTGAAAAACAGGATTCTCGTAGTAGAAGATGATAAGGCTATTTCCGATGGAATTGCCGTAAATCTGGAGTATTCGGGTTATGATTATAGGGTTTTTGGGGATGGTCAGGAGGCTGCAGATTCCCTTTTGGAGGACCATTCCTATGATATTGCCCTTTTGGATATTATGCTTCCGGGAATAGATGGATTCGAGCTTTTGGAATATATGAAGCGATATAATATTCCCGTTATATATCTGACGGCTAAAACTGATATGGCTTCGGAGATTAAAGGGCTTAGGGAAGGTGCAGAGGATTATATCATAAAGCCCTTCCACATATTGACCCTGCTTGTTCGTATAGAAAAGGTTTTAAAGCGGACGGGAAAGCTGGATCAAATACTCAGAATAAAGGATATAACCATAGATCTAAAGGAACATAAGGTCCTAAAAGCCGGCGAAGAGATAACCCTAACCCCCCTGGAATTTGAAGTTTTGGCTATGTTGACAAAATATAAAAATCGGATCATCCCCAGGGAAAAGCTCCTTGATGAGATTTGGGGTGTGGATTTTTTTGGTGGGACTCGTACCGTAGATGTTCATATAGCTAATATAAGAAGAAAGCTAGACATTAGCAATAGGATAAAAACTATACCCAAATATGGATACCGCTTGGAGGATTAGGCCCATGAAATTATGGCAAAAGATATCCATAATCAGCATATTAGTATTGCTTTTGGTGGTAACCCTTTGTAGTAGCTTTCTACTTCTCTACGCTAAAAACCACATTTTGGAGATAACCATAGAAAACCTTAGAATAGAACAACAAAATTTAGAAAGATCCTTTCTTGAGATATTGGAATACTATTTAAGAGGTGAGACCAATCCGGTAGCACTAAGGTCCGGAGCCAAGTATTGCTTTTCCCAATTTGCCAAGGAAACATCTGTCCTTATATTTGAAGGTGAGGCCCTTTATTCAGCCATTAATATAAATCCCTGGGACATAACCCCCATAAAGGACGACCACGGGCAACAGGAGTCTTTAAAAAGAATAGATAATAGAAATATCTATATAGCCGGTAGCAGGGTTCCCACTACTATAGATGATTACTATGTCTATGTGGTAAAGGATATTACGGGTATATACAATAAGATCATATCCATGGCTTGGTGGTTTTCTCTTTTTAGCATTACAGGGATTGCCCTTGGAACATTTTTAATCATATTATTGGTTAATAAAACCCTAAGGCCCCTTACAAATCTTAAAAATACCACAGGTCGCATCGCTATAGGTGAATATGGAGAGAGGGCGAATATTCATAGTAAAGATGAAGTAGGGGAACTAGCCAAGGACTTTAATTCCATGGCAGAGGCTATCGAACTTCATATTAAAGAACTGGAGGACAAGGCTCAAAGACTGAGATTATTTATAGATGGGGTTACCCACGAGTTTAAAACCCCTATGACATCCATGCTCATCCACACGGATACCCTTTTATCTATGGATCTGGATGAAGAAAATAAAACCCTTTCCCTGCTTCATATCCATGAACAGTGCAGATGGCTTGAAAGGCTTACGCAAAAATTATTAAAACTGACGGCATTAGAAGAAGAGGTGGATAAAAGCCCCGAATCCATAGAGGAATTATTCTTGGATGTATCCAATACTATGGCTGAGACATTGGCAAAGAGAAATATATCCCTAAAAACCTATTCTTCGGTGGAACGTCTAAATCTGGATTACGATCTAATCAAATCCCTTTTGATAAATCTCTTGGATAACGCTTCAAAAGCCTCTAAGCTCGGTCAGCATATAGAGCTTAAAGCCTATGGGAGAACCATTGAAGTAAAAGATTTTGGCATAGGTATCTCCAAGGAGGAAATTGACCATATTATGGATCCCTTCTACAGGGTAGATTCATCCCGTAGCAAAGGAAAAGGGGGTAGTGGCCTTGGTTTAGCCTTGGTAGAGCGTATAGCCCATGGTCATGATGCTCAGATTTTTATCCATAGTGAGATAGGAGAGGGTACCAGTTTCCAGATTAAATTTCCCCCATAACAAAATCTTTACATATCCATAATGATTTTTCTGTTCTTTACTGGCATGATGTAAGGGGTTTCAAAAAATACATTAGTCATAGATTTGCGTCAAAAGGTAAATAAGTTGACTTTTTTGAAACTCCAACGGTTTGGTTGTTTTTATTGACTGATGCCTGGTAGAGAGGGGATGAGATAAAATGAAAAAGAAAGCCGTCGTATTATTTATTATGCTTTCCATCATCTTTATTACAGCTTGCCAACAGACTCCGGATGAGCCCATCGTAAGAGGTAAGGATATAGACAATATAATAAAGAAGGGTATAGAAGATCCCACCGAGGCGGATATAGAATCGGGAGAGGATCTTAGAAAACCCATTGAGGCTCCAGAAAAGTTTAGGCTGGAGATAGAGGGTAAACATAATAACCTAAAGGTTCATGTAGATGCAGATGTGGTTGTACCTAATGCCTCCAGCATGCCCATTGCCAAGGCAGATAAGAGAATATTTACTGAAGAGGATGTAGAAAAACTTTTTAAGGTCTTTGGGAAAGATGCAAAGACCATCGATCCAGATTCATTGTATACAAGCGACTATTACCTGAATATGGTTAAAGAACTTAGGGGGCAAAAGGATTTGCCGAAACAAAAAATGGCCGGGGATCAGAAGGTCTTGGAAGAGGAGCTGGGTGTGCTAGGTTTTGGGAGCGTGGATGAATATATTGACGAGCAAATCAACGAACTTTTAGAAAAGGCTGCCGAGGCACCGGATGAATATGTTATGGTAGAGCCGGATTTTACCTTTAAAGCAATGGATGATCCCCACAGGGCAGGCTTCGGTGACCATGCAAATATCCTATTTACTTCTGATAAAAAAATCGTATCTCGAATAGAGGTAGTGCCAGATTCCTTTGGAACAGGGGGTTATGCCACCTATCTGCGGGATAATACAAGGTATAACGAAATAAATACCCTTGAAACCGCCTATTCGGAGGAGATAGGGGATTATTATAATCCGGAGGAATGGACTCTGCCGGCTATGAATCAAGACGATGCACAAAGACTGGCAGAAGATACAATATCCCAGCTAGGGCTTGATGAATTTGTGTGTACAGCTAAGAGGATAACCCCAATGGATCGGCCCAATGAAGTATATGATCCGGACACCGGAAGGCTGGAGGGGCTACAATTTAGTAATAATAGAATAGGGATTTATGAGTTTATGTTCACTCGAAAGATCAATGATGTCCCTATTACCTACACAAACAACCAAGGATTAACCACCGTTCATGAGGCTTATTTTGCTCCTTGGATGTACGAAAAGATCCATATATTTATAGACGACGAGGGGGTATTCTATTTCAAATGGAACTCACCCTATGAAATAAAGGAAATAGTATCCGATGCTTCAAAGCTTCTTCCATTTTCAGATATCCAGGATGTATTTAAAAGTATGATGCCCATTAGATATGATTATTGGGACAGCGATGAGAGATATTCCTACGAGGTAGAGGTCACAGAGGTCAAGCTTGGGCTTATGCGGGTAACGGAAAAGGATGTTGGGGACAGTGGACTATTGATTCCAGTATGGGATTTCTTCGGGGTGCTGGATACGAAAGGTAAACCAGGTCAGCCAAATGTTAGTGAGGGCATAGAATATTATACCCATGTTTCTTTTTTAACCATCAACGCCATAGATGGCACTATTATCGACAGAAGTCTCGGGTATTAAAATATAAACTATCACTTATCAATTCCCGTTAAAGATCAAATATTTTGGTAACTAGTAGATAATGAATATGGATTGATTCATAACAATGGGGCGTTCTGGTTTTAATGGATCCAGACCTTGTTGTAGGAGTAATTATGAGAGGACTACAGCCCAGTGGAAGAAATAAAAACCGATCTAAAAAGAGCCATATATAGCTTGCCCTTTCTATTGGCCTCTATAGCTATGGTATTGGCCATAGCCATAGGCGCAGGGGCAAAGATGGTATTCCCAAAGGAGATTGGATTGGGGTTAAATTTTAATTACCATTGGGATTTGATTTTTCAGGGCCTTTCTTCCAATATTGTCTTGATGATAGTGCCCATAATATGTACCCTGCCCTATACTTCTGCCTTCCTGGATGAGTATAAGAGCGGATTCTTAAAACCTTATCTGATAAAATGTGATAAATCTGCATATATAAGGGGAAAGGTTTTAACCGGCGGTATATCCGGGGGATTGGCCCTGGCTTTAGGGATACTCCTATCTTACTTTTTAGCCTCCCTTATCTATAAGCCCTTGCAGATAGCCGACCCGCAAGCCATATCCCCCATCAATATCCTACTTAAAAAAACTCTGGTTTTCTTTCTATGTGGGTTTTTATGGGCTTCCTTGGGCTCATTACTGGCCAATATTACTTTAAGCAAATATATGGCTTATGGGGCCCCCTTGGTTATTTACTATGTCCTGGTGATCTTGTCAGAGCGGTACTTTCATAGCGTCTATGTGATCAATCCGGAAGAATGGTTGGCTCCCGAGAACTATTGGCCAGGGGGGGATTGGGGTATTATGTTACTAATTATCTTATTGAGCCTAATAATTATGATGGTAAACGATGTGGTTATAGAGGGGAGGATTGAAGGGTAGTGGCGATGAAAAGAAGAAAGCTAAGGCCCATACTGGGACTATATCAGGTATGGGAAATATGCTGGTATAACTTTAGAAGATGGAAGAAGAATCCCCGTATTATAATCACCTTTGGGCTGGCCTTTGTATTATGCTTTCTTCTAACGGATAAGGCAGTCCAGTTCAGCTATGAATACAAGACCATTATGCAAATCCTAGAGCCCTTTGTATGGACCTTTGGGGATAGCAATTCCATACTTTTGGCTTCCTTGCTTCTCATCCTGCTCTTCTCCGATATGCCATTTTTAGATTCGGGAGTACCCTATTATCTTATGCGAACTACCAGATTCAAATGGGTATTAGGGCAGATTCTATATATATGTTTAGCTGTTTTGGTATATATGGTATTCATCCTTCTGTCCAGTATTATCATCTGTGCAAAGAACGCCTTTGTTGGAAACCTATGGTCGGAAACCGCTGCACTTTTAGGCTATTCCGGAGCAGGGCAGGCCGTAGCATTACCAAGCTCAGTCAAGACTATGGAAATGTCAACCCCATATGAGACTATGGCCACCATATTCTTCTTAATGCTCTTATACACCATGCTTTCGGTTTTAATAATGTTTGTAATGAATCTAAGGAAGGGGAATTTTTGGGGAATTGGCAGCGTATTTGGCTTTAGTCTCTATGGCTTTTTATTAAACCCTCAGCTATTTAAGGATGCCCTAAAGCTGAACGACCAACGGATGTATATAGCAAATGTTGCCACAGGGTGGGCATCGCCTCTTCAGCATGCCACCTATCATATGCATAACTTTGGATATGATCTTTTGCCCAGGCTATGGCAAACTTATACAATATTCGGGGTGTTAATACTTCTGTGTTCTATTATAGCCTTGTTATCCATGAGACAATATAACTTTAATTTCACTGGGGGTCTGGACTGATGCAGGATCAAAAGATGGATGCAGCCATTATCGTTTCCCATGTATATAAATCCTTTGACGAAGAGGAGGTCTTACATGATGTAAACCATGAATTCGAGGAGGGGAAAATTCATGGCATAGTGGGGAACAACGGCAGCGGCAAAACCGTATTGTTTAAGTGTATATGTGGCTTTTTAAGACCTACCAAGGGAAAGATCATGGTGGACTATCAACAGGTAGGCAAGGATATGGATTTTCCCGGGGATATGGGGATCATCATCGAAACCCCCGGCTTTTTGCCCTATGCATCGGGTATGAAGAATTTACAGATACTGGCCTCTCTAAATCGAAAGGTAAATAACAACCAGATTGCTAAGACCATAAAAAGGGTGGGGCTGGATCCGAAGATAAAAAAACCGGTATCCAAATATTCCCTCGGCATGCGCCAGAGGCTGGGAATAGCCCAGGCCATTATGGAGGATCCCAGGATACTAATCTTAGACGAACCCTTTAATGGCTTGGATAAACATGGCGTCGAGGATATGCGGGGGCTTATAAAGGAGCTTAAAGAGCGGAAAAAGACCATACTGCTGGCAAGCCATAATCAAGGTGATATTGATGAGCTTTGCGATACAGTTTGTGAGATGGATAGCGGTATATTGCAGGTGCTGAGATGATGGATATAAATAAGGCTCCAATAATGAATCAGCCCATAATGAAGGAGCCCAAAATGGATCAACCCAAGATAGTTAAGCCTGATTATAAAGAGCCACTTATTCTGGCCCGAAATCTGACCAAGGTCTATAAGACCCAAAAAACCAGACTAAGAGCCCTGGCCGCAGTGGATATAGATATCTACCAAGGAGAATTTGTAGCTATCGTAGGTACATCAGGGAGCGGAAAGACTACCCTATTATCCCTTTTAGCCGGGCTTGAGCGCCCGAGCGCAGGACGCATCGTCATAATGGGCAGGGGCATACACCGGATGACCGAGGAACAGCTGGTAGATTTTCGACTGAGGGACGCAGGGTTTATATTTCAATCCTTTAACCTTTTTGAGATACTTACAGCCCAGGAAAATGTAGCATTTCCCTTAATGGCCCGGGGTGTAGGAAAACAGGAGAGGATGGAAAGAGCTAAGGAGTTACTGACCCGTTTCCAGCTTGGCAAGCATCTACACCATAAGCCCGGTGAATTATCGGGAGGCCAGCAGCAAAGGGTATCCATCGCAAGGGCCATTATAGGGGAGCCCAGCATAATCTTCGCAGATGAGCCTACAGGGAACCTGGATTCTCATAATGCGGATCAGATTATAGATATATTACGGGATATATCAAAGAGCAGGGGAACTACCGTATTAATGGTGACCCATGATGTGGAAAGGGCTACCCATGCAGACAGAATTATTAAAATAGAGGATGGACGAATCGTATAGCAGATTTTATGAGATAAGAAAACGTTTAGGCGAAGTTTCAAGAATCCCAATGGGTTATGGAAATTATGAATTTTTATGAATATTGAAATCTTTGAAACTGCTTTGAAGGGAGAAAAGGGATGATGAAAAGAATTTTTACATTAGTTTTGGCTATAATCATATTTGCCTTATCAATGCCCATGGCCCTGGCGGCCAAGGACGGTTTAGTCATTGACAACCAAAATGTATACGAGGGCATGGCCAGATCCTATTCTAAGGGATACAAACCCCTAGTAAAAGATGGTAAGGCAATTATAATCCTGCCTTTAGTCTATGAAGGCAGTAAAAAAATAGTAGGTGACAAAATAACAGTTACCCCGGACCTTGGGGCTGTTGCCGATTCCCCTTTTTCCTATTCCAACTACGAGATGAGCGTAGCCTTGGCCAAAAACCCCGTTAACCAGGGTAAGTCTATGGTATCCGGTTTCTTGGTCAAGCTGGAGTTGCCCCTGGAAAAGAGCAGATTAAACGGAACCTATCCCATCATTCTAAATATTTCTCTTACCCTTGAATCTTCTGACCCTATCGAACCAAGTACCGAAGAAGGGGAAGGAAGCGGGACAAATCAAGGGACAGACAGGATTGTCTATGAGGAAATAGAAAAGGCCTTCACCGTGTATTTAACCATAGCCGATGGGAAGGACCCTAACGCCCAAGAGCCGGAGCCTGAGCCCGAGCCCGAACCTGAGCCAAGGCCCCAGCCCAAGATCATCGTAGATGAATATGAAGTAAATCCGGAGACCATTATGGCCGGGGAATCCTTTGATGTGAAATTAAGCCTGAAGAACACTGGAAAGAGATGGAGTGCCATCAATATAAAGGTTACTTACAGGGGGGAGACAGAGGATATACTGCCTGCTTCGAAAACAAATACCTTTTTTATAGACGAAATTCCAAAGGAAGGCACCCATGGGCTGACTCTTCATATGAAAGCCAGAACGGAGGCGGAACCAAAACCCCAAAAGGTATTATTGATAATTGAATACGAGGATAGCGCAGGGACCCCCTATACGGTAAATGAGGAAATTTTATTGGAGCTAAGGCAGCCACAGAGATTAGAAATGGATGAGGTGAATATCCCGTCTACTGTAAATGCGGGGGATAGCCTGCCAATCACTACTAATATATTTAATATGGGAAGGAGTACTCTATACAATGTCAGGTGCAGCATAGAGATGCCTGGGGTAATCCCTGAGGGGAGTGTCTTTATTGGGAATATGGAGCCCGGAACTACGGGGAATGTAGAGATCTATGCCTTTTTTGGTACTCTGGACATGGGAGGGAAGACTGAAAGCCACGATTCTGGGGGGGAACCTGGGGTAGATGAAATAATGAATGAAGACACTTCTGGGAATCAGAAGGAGGATACTCCCAAGAATCAAGATGGAGATACATCCAAGAATCAGGATGTGGGGAAATATGGAGTATCTGAGGGTGTAATGAGCATTACCTATGAGGACGAATATGGGGAAGAGCATACCAAGACTGTGGAGCTTTCAACGACAATTGAGAGGCCTGTATTTCATATCGATGATAATGAAGAGCAGGAGCCGGAAGAAAAACCGGAAAGGGCTTCTCGGTGGTGGGTATCTATAGCTTTGACTGTGGGGCTGGGTATGATCCTGTTTGGCGGTATATCCTATAGGAGAAAGGTGAACAAACTGAAGGCGGAGTATGGCGATGAAGATATTTGATATTCTCCACTTGGCAGCCCTCAACCTCTACAGGCGGCTTGGCAGATCCCTTTTAACGGTCATAGGTGTGGTTATTGGTACAACCAGTATTATAATTATGATAGCCATAGGGCTTACCAATCTTGCCCAATTTGATGAGATGCTACAGGGAGCAGAGATTACAAAGATCCAAGTGTCTGGGAATTCTACAGATCAGGGGATGGGCGGGGGTAGAGGCGCCAGGCTAGACGATGCGGCTGTCAGCGCTTTTTTGGATATAGAGGATGTAGATAGGGTAGTACCTGTAAAGTATCTTCAGGCACATGCAGAGGCAGAAAAATATCACGCAGATTATCTGAATATTTTAGCCGTTCCTGCAAAGGATTTACCTTCAATGGCAGAGTTAAAAAAGGGAATATACCCAAGGGAAGAAAGCCTGATGCCCCAGATTATAATGGGCATGGGGGCAGCGAAGCAGTTTATTGAGACAGAGAGGGATTATCTAAACAGGGATTATAGAGGGCCTGCCTTTGATTGGCTAAAGACCCCTATCCATCTTTATTTGGGAGGCAGGGATTTAAAAGACGATAAGGATATGCCAGGTTCCCGCCAGTATAGGGCTGATATTGTGGGGATTATAAGAGACAGAAATGAAGAATATCCAAATTATGATATATATATGAGCTTGGAAAGGGTCAAGGATATACAGCGGGAAAATCATAAACTTGTAAGAGAATTAAACGGGGACATCAACTCCTATGATATTGCCTATGTATATGCGGATAAAATGGAAAATGTGAAAACCATCCTTAAAAGGCTGAATGATTATGGATACGAAGCCTATAGCGATACGGAATGGATAGACGAGATGCAAAAACAGCAAAGATCTCAACAAGGACAATTAGCTGCTCTCGGATTTATTTCTCTGATAGTTTCGGCTATTGGTATTGCCAACACTATGATGACCGGAGTGCTGGAGAGGCGCAGGGAGATTGGCGTTATGAAGGTAGTAGGGGTAGCCATTAAAAAGATCAGAGACATATTTTTAGTGGAAGCTGCAATGATTGGACTCTTGGGAGGTCTTGCCGGAGTACTTTTATCCCATATATTCGCCTATTCCCTAAGTACCGGTAGTGAAGAGACAATATTTTTGGGAATGTATTTTAGGGCGGGGATTAAGATGTTAATTCCCTTATGGCTTGATATGGCTGCCATGGGCATTGCCATTGTTGTAGGCATTATTGCGGGAATATTTCCGACCACAAAGGCGACCAAGATGAGTCCTTTAGAGGCCATAAGGTCATAGTGTCTACAGTAATTTTCTATAATATTTATGCTTCTTAGCATCTTATCTTTATTATTGTTAAAGAAAGCAACCCTGGGAACTTTCTCACTTTAACTACATTTAGCGGGGGCGTTTCGATCATGAAAATTATTTGACAAAAAGGTTGCCCTGTGATAATCTGTATTTGTTTAAGTAGAAGCTATCCACTTCTCACCTTTCGGCGTTGCTAGGGAGGTTATAACCAAGAAAACTTAGTTGTTTTGATGGATTATTTAAAGTGGGTAGAAATGCCCGCTTTTTTGTTGGTTATTTTTGAAAACGAGGGCGGGTCAAAAAAAGATATATTAAAATTGCGAGGTGAATGAATATTAGTAACAAGGAACTCTCAGTTAACGAGGGAATCCGTGACAGGGAAATTAGGGTCATAGATGTGAACGGGGAACAATTAGGTATTATGCATCCTAGAAAGGCTATGGAAATTGCTGGGGAAAGACAGCTGGATCTAGTAAAGGTAGCCCCTCAAGCCAGGCCGCCTGTATGCAGGATAATGGACTATGGTAAGTACCGCTTTGAAATGGCTAAAAAGGAAAAGGAAGCCAGGAAAAACCAAAGAGTGATCAGTGTGAAAGAAGTCAGGCTGTCAGCTAAAATTGAGGAGCATGATTTGGCTATTAAGGCCAAACATGCAGATAGATTCCTAAAGTCAGGGGATAAGGTAAAGGTTTCCATTAGGTTTAGGGGCAGGGAGATGGCTCACACTGCCATTGGCTATGATGTAATGAATAAGTTTTCAAAGATGATAACCCAAGATACCACGATGGAACGTAGCCCCAAACTTGAGGGCCGAAGCATGATTATGATCTTAGCACCTATAGAATAAACATAAAGGGAGGAGGAACCTCTATGTCAAAGATTAAAACCCATAGGGGAGCAGCGAAAAGATTTTCTTTAACCAAATCTGGTAGGGTAAAGAGATCCAAAGCCTATAAAAGTCATATTTTAACAAAGAAGTCTACCAAGAGGAAAAGGAATTTGAGAAAAGGCGGTTATATATCAGCAGCCGAAGAAAAAAACATTAAAAGGCTGATTCCTTATAAATAGGGCAATGAAGGAGGTACAGACATGGCAAGAGTAAAGAAGGCAGTCAATGCCCGTAAAAAGCATAAGAAAGTACTAAAATTGGCTAAAGGATACTTTGGCGCCAAAAGCAAACAATTTAGAACTGCCAATCAGGCAGTTATGAAATCTCAATCCTATTCCTATACAGGAAGGAAATTGAGAAAAAGAGATTTCAGAAAGCTCTGGATAGCTAGAATTAATGCTGCTGCGCGCATTAACGGGCTCAGTTATAGCAGATTTATAAATGGTCTTAAATTAGCAGATGTCCAGATCGATCGCAAGATATTAGCTGACATGGCAGTAAATGATGCTGCAGGGTTTACCCAGCTGGTTAATTTGGCCAAGAATAAATTGGAAGCTTAGTGGTGACAATTAAAAAGGGAAAGAAAGATGAACGGAGTTGTAACCAGCCTAAATAATCCAGCGGTAAAATTGGTAAAATCCCTTTACATGAAAAAGTACCGCGATGAACATGGACTTTACTTTGTAGAGGGTTTTAAAATGGTAGGGGAAGCATTGGACGAGGATATTCGGATCCATATGCTATTATACTCTAAGGATTTTAATATTGGACTATTACCATTAGACGGTGGGAATGCTCATATTCAGAGAATATGCGTGGATCCCGCCGTTTTTTCCCGGATAAGTGATGTAAAGACACCCCAGGGTATTATAGGTATTATTGAAAAAAATAAATATAGCGTTACCCATGATCTCCTAGAGAAGAAAGGATTTTGGGTAGTTTTGGACAGGGTACAGGATCCGGGAAACATGGGAACCATTATAAGAACCATTGACGCTGCCGGGGGTGATGGTGTAGTACTCCTTAAAGGTTGCTGCGATGCCTATAATCCAAAGTCTCTCCGTGCTTCTATGGGATCTATTTTCCGTATACCAGTGGTTGGGGTTGAAGAAAACAGGACGTTTTTTTCGGATTTAAGACGTAATGGTATAGACATTGTAGTAAGTTCCATTAATGGAGACAATATTTTTGAATGGAGCAGCCATAATACCCAAGGGTCAGGGGTGTTGGTTATAGGTAATGAATCCGCAGGCGTGTCCAGTGAAATTATGGATCTGGCTGATCATGTGGTTTCAATACCTATCTATGGCGGTGCAGAGTCTTTAAACGCTTCTGTGGCTGCTGGTATACTGATTTATCAGCTAGTAGGCAGATATAATGCCAAGGCCTAACCATCTTATAATAAAGGTAAATTCTTGTATCTGCAGAAAAGGTATGCTATAATAAAAAAAAGCAGATAAGGAGTTGATCCCCGGTGTTGGCTAAAGCAATGTGGAGGATTTTTGAAAATACCGGCTCCATTTCTGCCTATATGCTTTATAAAAACTTATTAACCCTCCAATAAAGGCAATGAAGGGGAAGAGTACATTCTGAACTATTATTCAGAGAATGGATGTCATAGGCTGCGAGCATCCTGATAAAGAAGGAATGGAAGTTCGCCTCTGAGCTGTAGGCTGAAATGGTAGTAGGTCTAACCGGTGTATCCGTTATCAATCAGTAAGATTTGTTTAAAACAGATAAACTTGGGTGGTACCACGGATTAAATGCCTCCGTCCCAATATTGGGGCGGGGGTTTTATTATTTAAAGGATTTTCCAAATGAAAGGAGCAGAAGATAGTGGGGGATAGACTGAACCTTATACAGCAGGAAGCCCTTGCAAGTATAGAACAAGCCAAGGATTCTAATGTTCTGGAAGAAATAAGAATAAAATACTTAGGTAAAAAAGGGGAGCTGACGCAGTTTCTAAGGGGAATGGGGAAATTGCCTCCATCGGAGCGCCCAATAATGGGTCAATTAGTCAATAAAACCAGAAGATCGATTGAATCAGCGTTGACTCGAAAGAATGAAGCTATTGAAAGAGAGTCCCTAATTAAGAGGCTAAAAGATGAGACTATAGACGTCACCTTACCTGGGGAAAAACCGCAATTAGGCGGGTTACATCCTTTAACTAAGGTATTAAACAAAATAACTGACATATTTTTTGGTATGGGATTTAATGTGGCTGAGGGTCCCGAAGTGGAACTTGATTATTATAATTTTGAAGCATTAAATATTCCTAAAAATCACCCGGCCAGGGATACTCAGGATACTTTCTATATTAACGAAAATGTTCTCTTAAGAACTCACACTTCCCCAGCGCAAATACGGGTTATGGAGCAGCAGCAACCACCTATAAAGATAATTGTGCCCGGCAGGGTATATAGATCCGATGCTGTAGATGCTACTCATTCACCAATCTTTTATCAGATAGAGGGGCTCGTTATAGATAAGAATATAACCATGGGGGATTTAAAAGGTGTCCTGGATATTTTTATAAAAAGAATGTTTGGCGAGAGGACCCGAACGCGTTTCAGACCCCACCATTTTCCCTTCACAGAACCTAGTGCTGAGATGGATGCAAATTGTACTGCCTGCGAAGGCAGGGGATGCAGAATTTGTTCAAACACAGGATGGATAGAGATTCTAGGTGCTGGAATGGTTCACCCAAAAGTATTGGAATATGGAAATATTGATCCAAATGATTATACTGGTTTCGCTTTTGGAATGGGTTTAGATCGGATTACTAACTTGGTTTACGGTATAGATGACATTCGATTGTTGTACGAGAATGATATTAGATTTTTGCGACAATTTTAGGTATTCAGGATTAATTTAATCATGTTGCCCTGAAAAAGTGAAATATTATGATAATAGACTAATATTCCAGCTGTTTTCTATTATTACTTTGGGATATGTGAATAATGCTTATATTTTATGTAATATTTGTTACAGAGTATAGAGATGGTTACTGAAAGGGGAAGAATAATGTTAGTTCCTATAAAGTGGTTAAAAGAATATGTAGATTTTGATATAACAGCGGAAAAATTATCCGAAGCCATGACTCTGACGGGATCCAACGCGGAGGGAATTTCAGAATTAGGAAAGGATATACACAATGTCCTTGTAGGGAGAATTTTGGATGTAGCAGTCCACCCTAATGCTGATAAGCTTGTGGTTTGTAAGGTAGACATAGGTGATAAAATTTTACAGGTGGTTACCGGTGCTCCCAATGTAAAAGTAGGACAACTAGTTCCTGTTGCTATTGATGGCGCCCTGTTGCCTGGTGGTACCAGGATTAAAAGTGGAAAGCTTAGAGGTGAACTATCTCAAGGGATGTTATGTTCTTTTCAGGAGCTTAGGCTCGACGAATATGGGGAGATCGATAACGGGGTTGATGGTATTTATGTTGTGGATCAGGAATACCTTCCAGGGACAGATATAAAAGACGCCCTAGAACTTAGCGATGAGGTAATAGAATTTGAGATAACCCCTAATAGACCCGACTGCTTGAGTATGTTGGGTATAGCACGTGAAGCAGCAGTCACAATGGGCACGAGATATAGGTTTCCGGAAATTTTGGTAAAGGAAATTTCTGAAAAAGCAGAAGATGTTGTCAGGGTTATCATAGAGGAACCTGAAATGTGTTTTAGATATTGTGCAAGGGTAGTAAGGGATGTAAAGATAGAACCTTCACCCCGTTGGATGAGAAGACGTTTAGCAGCCGCTGGAGTCAGGGCAATCAACAACATAGTCGATATCACGAACTATTGTATGTTGGAATTGGGGCAACCTATGCATGCTTTTGATCTAGATAAGGTGGCTGATAGAACGATAATAGTAAGAAAAGCGCAAAAGGGCGAGACTCTAATAACTTTGGATGAGCAGAAAAGGATTCTTACAGAGGACATGCTTGTTATTGCAGATCCTGAAAAGGCTATAGCGATGGCAGGAGTTATGGGAGGGCTTAATACCGAAGTCACGGGGGAAACCCGAGATATTATACTAGAGAGTGCAATGTTTGAGGGCGGAAATGTCCGGCTGACTTCCAAAGCTCTCGGTCTTAGGAGTGAGGCTTCCAGCCGCTTTGAAAAGGGAATAGATATAGTTAACGTTGAAAGAGCTATTGATAGGGCTGCAGAGCTTATTGTTAAGTTGGGTGCAGGTACCGTCCTTGAAGGGAAAGTCGATGTTTCTACGCTGCCTTTAGAAAATAGGATTATTAAGGTAGAGTGGAAACGAATAAACAGCCTTTTAGGTCTTGAGTTAGAACCTTGTTATATTTCCAGCATACTAGAATCCCTATCCTTTAAAAACGAAATAAAAGGGGATTGGCTGGAAGTTATAGTGCCATCCTTCAGACTTGATGTTGAAGGTGTCGTTGACCTAGCTGAGGAAGTAGCCCGAATCTATGGATATGATAAAATTCCTATGACCCTGATGGAAGGTTCTGCCTCAAAAGCTATGAGAACAAGGGAACAAACACTCACTGACAAGGCGAAGAACGTATTGGTCGCCATGGGGTTGTTTGAATCCATTACTTATTCCTTTGTAAGTCCAAGGGTATATGAAAAGATCGGATTTGACATCCAAGATTATCCTAAATCCGTTATAATTTCGAATCCCTTAGGTGAAGATCAAAGTGCTATGCGGACTACTATGATACCTAGTTTATTGGAGGTATTATCCAAGAATAGAAACCGCAGCGCCGACGAATGCAAAATATTTGAAATCGGTAATGTTTTCACGGTGGATCCCGAAAATGCCAATGGACTACCCTTGGAAAAACTCTCCTTAGGTATTGGTAAATACGGTAATAGAGTTGATTTTTACAAGTTAAAGGGACAGGTTGAAGTCTTATTAGATGCCTTCGGTCTATTGAAGGAGGCAGAGTTTATCGTATCTGCCCATCCTTCTCTGCATCCAGGCAGGACAGCCATGGTTAAGGTAGAAGATCAAAAACTAGGCATAATTGGTGAGGTGCATCCTGATATATGCCGTAATTACGGTCTTGATAGTGGGGCGCTGATAGCTGAATTGGACTTTACCCTTTTACTTGATATAGCTAAAACGGAAAAATATTATACCCATTTACCCAAATATCCCTCTGTGGCTAGGGACTTGGCAATAGTGGCAGATAAGGATATATTAGCTGCGGATATCGAAACAGTGATTCATCAAGTAGGGGGTAGCCTGTTAAATGAGGTAAAGCTTTTTGATATATACGAAGGCAAGCAGATTCCCCAGGGGAAGAGAAGCCTGGCATATTCATTGAGTTATCTATCTATGGATAGAACTTTGCAGGACAAGGATATCAACCCCATCCATAATAAAATTATAGATGCGCTTCAAACCAGATTTAATGCTCAGCTTCGCAAATAATTCCCTTAAGGCTTCCTACTGTTAGGGAGCCTTTATATTCATATTTCGACAATTATCTTGTATAAAACTGTAAGGTGGTATATAATATAATCATATATGCCATATTATTCATGACGTTTCGTGGGGATAGGCCATAGGTGTTAAAGGGAGCATTGCTAATGTCTACTAAAAACAAAGTTATCATAAGAATTGGGGGCAGGGAATACGCTATCAGGGGTAATGAACCTGAAGAGTATATACATAAAGTTGCTGTTCATGTTGACAAAAAAATGAACGAAATCTCCGCAAAGCAACCGCCCCTAAGCATCTCAATGTTGTCTATTCTGACTGCCTTGAACCTAGCAGATGATCTAATAAAGTGTAAGGAACAAATAGAAAGGTTACAAAGGGAATTAAAGGAAGCAAAAAAAATTGCTGCAGATACAAAGATAGAATCCATGAATGTTTATGACATACCAAAAAAGACCAGGGGTTAAATTAATTTATAGTAAAATATTTTGCAT
>JAAYSJ010000136.1 GCA_012518395.1 Clostridiales bacterium | reverse complement strand
GTGGGTGATTGATCTCCCTCACTGATATTAACAAGGAGTTTTATTATATATCAACAGGTAATTGTTTGAAGCGCAACCAAGTATTATACATTGACTTTCCAAAGATCATTTTATGCAACAGTACTGAAAGATAGTATACCATAAGATTCAATTCCCATGATTATATTATCCTATGGCAGCCACAAAAAGCAGGAAAATTTGTTGTTAGCGTCGAAATTTAGCAGGGATAAAATAAAATCCGGATTACGCTATTGTTTAAGCGATTTCAGGGTTATTAATCATCCATTGGCCTGTATACCTTAAATGAATTGAATAAATTTTGATAAAGTGAGGGAATTGTATGCGCAGATTATTAAACAAGGTGCTATGTATTTTAATGGTTTTATCCGTTCTGACGGGACATTTTATAGTATTTCCTTCCCTTTCAAAGGCTACGGGGGAGGATCTGACTATACTTTTTACTCATGATATGCATGATCATATGCTGCCCTATACCAGCTTAAGAGATGGGGAGATTACAACCTTGGGGGGATACGCCAGGCTTATGAGTGCCATAAATGCGGAAAAAGCAAAAGATCCGGATCTCCTGCTGTTGGATGCAGGGGATTTTTCCATGGGCACCCTATTTCAGACAGCCTTCGACAGCCACGCCCCTGAACTGCGAATGCTTGGGCAGATGGGTTATGATGCAACAACTTTTGGGAACCATGAATTTGATTTTCGTGCCAAGGGTCTGGCCGACAGCCTTATGGCTGCTAAGAATAGCGGTGACCCCTTGCCTGAGCTCGTTATTTCAAATTTCATCTTTCCTCAGGATAAGGAAGGCAATTTAACTCCTTCGCTGGAACAGCTAAAGGATGCCTTTGACAGCTATGGTGTCAAGGATTATATCGTGCTAGAGCGCAAAGGTATGAGGATAGGCGTTTTTGGCCTCATGGGCGTTGAGGCCGATTCCAATGCCCCTATGGCTGAAATAGAGTTCACCGATATGATAGAAAATGCTCGGCGTGTAGTAAATATATTGAACACCGAAGAAAAAGCAGACCTTATTATCTGCCTGTCTCACTCCGGTACAGGGGGGAAAAGTCCTGATACAGAAGATGAAATCTTGGCTAAAAAGGTGCCGGAAATCGATATAATTATAAGCGGACACAGCCATACCGAGCTTCAAGAACCTATAATAGCAGGAAATACCGTAATAGGCTCTGTGGGCGAATATGGTCAAAATCTTGGGGTTATAAAAATATCCAAGGGCGGAGACGACAATTGGATACTGAAAGATTATAGTCTTAAACCTATAGACGATACATTACCCATTGATACAGGGATTTCTGATACCATCGATTTCTTTAAGGGATTAGTTCAAAAAGATTACCTTGATAATTTCGATCTGGAATTTGAACAGGTGTTAGCCCGGACAACTTTTAATTTTAATGCTTCTTCCCTTATAGGCAAGGAGCATAAAGAAGAACCCCTGGGTAATCTTATAAGTGATGCCTATATATATGCCGTCCAGCAAGCCGAAGGTAAAAGCTATGAACCCATAGCATTGTCTATTGTCCCCAATGGTACCATAAGGGGCTCCTTTACCAAAGGGGATATAACAGTCTCTGATGCTTTTATTGTTAGTTCATTAGGGATCGGGAGGGATGGTACACCGGGTTATCCCCTTATATCCATATATCTTACGGGGAAAGAACTTAAAACAGTCTGTGAAATTGATGCGTCCATTACTCCAATCATGAAGGAAGCACAGCTATATATGTCTGGAATTCGCTATACCTTTAATCCTAACCGAATGATATTCAATAAGGTTACAGAGGCCGTCCTTGAAGATCCTGACGGTAATATAAATGAAATAGACGATAAAAAGCTCTATCGCGTCGTGGTGGGGCTATATTCCGGACAAATGCTGCCTGTAGTCAATGATAAATCTTTCGGTATTCTATCCGTAATCCCTAAAGACAAGGACGGCAAACCCGTCACAGATTATGAAGAGCATATAATCATGGATCTTTCAGCCGGCGGTAACCGGGAGGTCAAAGAATGGTACGCTATAGCCGAATACCTTAAATCCTTTGATGAAGAAGAAGGTGTGCCGGTAGTACCCCGGAGTTACAGCCAAGAGGACGGAAGGAAAACTGTTGATATCAGTAAGGATTTAGTTTCGCTATTTAAAAACCCAAATACTATTTCCTTGGTTGTGTATGCTATTATCCTGGTTTTATTGGCAGCTGTCATACTAATTATCGTAAAGATTGTTAAACGCGTAAACTCAAAAAAGAGGAAACATAGTATATACACTGGTTATCGGTCAAAATTATAGGAGCCTTAAGAGTTGATTCACCAGAGGGAGCCATTCTAAATATGGCTCCCTCCCTTTTTTTGATGTTTATTATAAATCAGCGCTGCATTTAGCTCGCCGCCCAGCAGGATGACAACAGCGCTAAAATAAAGCCATATCAATAGGATAGCCACCCCACCGATACTTCCATAAAAGGCAGAATAATTAGCGAAGTTGTCCACATAATAAGAAAACCCAATAGATGTGCCCAACCAACCGAGTGTTGAGAATGCAGCCCCAGGAATAGTTTCCCTCCATTTCAGACGTCTGCTTGGTCCATATTTGAATAACGCTAAAAATATGAACAATATAACCGATGATATAAATATATAGCGGCCGGTATTCCATGCACCCTGGGTAACAGGCGTTAATTCTATATCGTCTAACAATTGTTTCTTTATAACTCCGCCAAATACCAAGAGTATAAATGAAATAACTATTACCAGGGAAATAAGGAGGGTAAACACGATAGAAATAAACCTTACCTTTACAAAAGTTCTTTTTTCCCTTTCATCATAGGCTTTATTGAGCCCGGATATAATAGCGCCAATTCCGTTGGAGGCAAACCATAAAGCCAAAATGCCGCTTATTGAGGCTAGTCCCTGGGTTCTGGTATCCACCACTTCTACAACTATATCCCTAACCAATATATACGCCTCATAGGGGAGAATGGTTAAAAGGTTTCTCAATACTTCCCCGCTGGAAATAGGAATGTAATTTACCAAAGCTATAAGAAATATAAGAAAGGGGAAAAATGACAGGATCAAATAATAGGCCATCTGAGCCCCCAGGGCGAAAATATCATCGTCTTTGACACGGGTGTACATTCGCATTAAGAATCTATAAAATCTGCCTATCAAGCCGATACCTCCTAACCTATCAGTATCATGCCCCCTATAGTAGGGGGCTAAACTTTTAGGTTAGTTTTTAAAGGTATTTGTGATCATTGGCTGATTTTTTAAAAGACCCGACCCTGGTATGGCTAGGGATTAATTTATTTCAGATTTTGACACCTAGCCTTCTATAATTTTTAAATAATCCCCATAGGCACTATCCCAAGTTTCGGTATCCTGGGGCATATAGTTTTCTGTGGGGAAAGAATCCCTGATTACCTGACGGATCTCCTGGAGGTTAGCCACCTCGCCCAGAGCCATGGCTTGAACCATCAAATTCCCGGCAGCAGTGGCCTCTACAGGCCCACAGATAACCGGTCTGTTGATAGCATTTGCCGTCAATTGGTTTAGAAACTCGTTCTGTACCCCGCCTCCTACGATGTGAAGGACATCCAGTCTGCCTCTGGTGATTTCCTCCAGTTTATCCATGGACCAACGATACTTCATAGCTAGGCTTTCAAATACACAACGGAGGATTTCCGCTTTGGTTTCTGGTACCCTTTGACCTGTATTCCTACAGAATTCCTGTACCTTTTGGGGCATCCCGCCGGGGCTGTAAAAGCTATCATTATCCGGGTCTATAAAGGCTAAAAAGGGGTCAGCCGTCATGGCTAGATCTGCAATCTCGCTATAACTATAAACCTCACCTCTACGATCCCATTCCCTTTTGCATTCCTGGATGATCCATAGACCCATGATATTTTTTAAGAGCGTATAGGTCCCGTTGACCCCGCCCTCATTGGTGTAATTCCATTCGAAGGTCTTACTGTTTATAACTGGTTTATTGACCTCCACGCCCATCAATGACCAAGTCCCGCTGCTAAGATAAGCATGGCTACTCCCCTTGGCGGGTACTGCAGCCACTGCAGACCCTGTATCGTGGGTCGCGACTGCTATTACGGGCACTTCCCCTGCACCTAAAGTTTGTGCCAGGCTGGGCATTATTTTGCCCCTGAGACTGCCGGGCTGCTGAATGGAGGTGAAAATGTTTTGGGGTATAGACATAACATCTAACAATTCATAACACCAATCACCTGTATGAGCATCTAAAAGTTGGCCGGTACTGGCCTCAGTAAATTCAGTCATTTTTTCACCTGTCAGAAAGTAAGCCAACAGGTCAGGCATAAAGAGCAATGTGTCTGCCCTGTCCATTATATAGGGTTTTTGGGTCACCATAGCCAAAAGCTGAAAGAGGGTATTGAAATTTTCAAAGGCAATTCCCGTCCTTTCATAAATTTCTTTCCTTGGCATCCTTCCAAAGGCCTCTTCCATCATTCCCTCGGCCCTGGGATCCCTGTAATGGTATGGGTTACCTAATAGATCACCGTTTTTATCCAGCAATCCGTAATCTACTCCCCAAGTGTCGATACCTATTGATGCCAGGTCTCCCTGCTCCTCATTGACATACTTTAGAATAGCCTGCTGCATATTCCAGAACAACCTTAGCACATCCCAATAGAGATGCCCGCCTACTTCAACGGGATCGTTGGAAAACCTGTATAGCTGATCAAGTGTCAGGGTTTTCCCATTAAACCTTCCCAACATTCCCCTTCCGCCGCTGGCGCCAAAATCAAAGGCCAATAGATCTAATGTTTTCATTTGCTTTCTCGCCCCTCTATCCTTTATTCTACGCTCCTACAACGATTGAATACCGGTACTTTATCTGTGCTTATTGTATACGATCTGATATAAATGCAAAACTGGCTCGTAAGCTTTATTACTCAACTTAAATTTACCATATCCAAGGCGGTAAATCAATATCTATCCATCATTG
>JAAYSJ010000135.1 GCA_012518395.1 Clostridiales bacterium | reverse complement strand
GGAAGGGTCTTCCGTACCGCTGAATAAGGAAAGAGTTCTTTTAAAAAATATTTTGTTAAAGTATTGACAAACTATTAATCATGCTTTATACTTATAGTATGAAAAAGTATTCTAATTTAATATTATATTTCTGTATATTAAAATAATAATTAAAGGGGGCTATGGAACGGGTTCAATATTAGGAGGCAGCAACTATTTTTTTGAATCAATTGGTTAAAAAATTAACAAGTAGTGTCCTGAGAAAGGGAGGATTTTTAAAAATCCTATTCATAAAAGATTAAGATATTATAAGAAAGGGAAATTGAAATGGGAAAACTTACGAAGGGGAACAACACAGATAAAACGGAAAAGACTAAGATGATCGAAAACGATACAAAGAATAAGGTTACTGAGATTGATAAATTGGTTGATAGAGCCGAATCAGCCTTATCCGGATTTATGACCATGACCCAGGAGGAAATAGACAACATAGTAAAAGCTATGGCAATGGCTGGGTTAGATAAGCACATGGAACTGGCAAAGATGGCTGTGGAGGAAACCCAAAGGGGCATCTACGAGGATAAGATAATTAAAAATCTATTCGCCACAGAATACATTTATCACAGCATCCAACACGAAAAAACAGTGGGTATAATCGCCGAGAATGATTTGGAAGGGTATATGGAAATGGCGGAGCCTATAGGAGTAGTAGCCGGAGTCACCCCAGTGACAAACCCCACTTCAACGACTATGTTTAAGGCACTTATTTCCATCAAGGCAAGAAATCCAATTATATTCGCCTTCCATCCATCTGCACAAAAGTGCAGCAGAGAAGCAGCTAAGATTATGCTTGAAGCCGCTGTAGCAGAGGGCGCACCGAAACACTGCATTCAATGGATAGAAAAACCTTCCCTTGACGCAACACAGGGGCTTATGTCCCACCCCGGGGTATCCATGGTACTGGCCACTGGCGGTTCTGGTATGGTAAAAGCCGCTTATAGTACAGGGAAGCCAGCCCTTGGGGTAGGGCCTGGCAACGTACCCTGCTACATTGAAAAAACAGCAGATATAAAGCGGGCTGTAACGGACTTGATTCTATCCAAGAGTTTTGACAACGGGATGATATGTGCGTCAGAACAGGCCGTAATACTGGATAAAGACATTGCCCACGAGGCCATTTACTATATGAAGGAAAACAATTGTTACTTCCTCTATGATGATGAGCTTACAAAGGTTGAAGAAACAGTTATTAATAAGGAAAAAGGCGCTGTAAACGCCGCTATAGTAGGTAAATCGGCATATGATATAGCCAAACTGGCAGGAGTTAAGGTGCCTGCTGATACCAAGATATTGGTTGCTCCTATCGATGGCGTAGGTCCCGATTATCCCCTATCCAGGGAAAAGTTGAGCCCGGTTTTGGCCATGTATGTGGTAGACGGATATATGGACGGGATAAAGAGGGCAGAAGAGATGGTAGCCTTTGGCGGTATGGGTCACTCAGCTGTTATACACTCTGAAAACGACAAGGTTATAAGGTTCTTCTCGGAGCGTATAAAGGCCGGACGTTTGATCGTTAATTCGCCATCCACCCATGGCGCTATTGGAGATAT
>JAAYSJ010000134.1 GCA_012518395.1 Clostridiales bacterium | reverse complement strand
GTATTAAATTAGCTGATGTTTGTACAGGGATAAATATTGATAAAAAAAAAGCCCCGAAACGTTGATTTCAAGGCTTTTATCTGGAGCTGGCAAGAGGACTTGAACCCCCAACCTGCTGATTACAAGTTGTTTCTAGAGTTATAATCGATGGTAACTAAAGAACATCAAAGACCATTATTCTGCGGTTTTGGGTGAGTAGTAAGCAATCATTACTCATCCAAAACTACCTGTTTTTATTGGGTGGCGTTTGTACTAAGTTGTACTGGTATTCTATTAATTGCATTGGAATAAAAATGAAGTGATATGTTTGTCAAATATACACAATTTCCAGTTTCATAGTGGCTAGTAATCAGGGTTTATTATAGTTAATGAATGACCACTGTTCTGCGGTTTTGGATGGGTGATAGATAATTGACATTCTTCCAAAACCATTCTTTTTCATTAGATGGCGTTTGTAAAATAATTTTGCTAATACATAAACCGGATCTAAGAGTATAGAGGTTCGGCCCCCAAAGGGGATTCACATGGTATCCACAATGTCACTTGCTGACTATAGAAGAAAAAGCTCTTGAATGGGGTTCAAGAGGTCGCAGGTTCAATTCCTGTCACCCAGACCAGTTAAACCCGCTTATCCGTAAGGATGAGCGGGTTTTTACGTTGGTTGGAAAGTAGGTAAAAATCGTCTAAAATGGCCATAATTTTGGGCCGTAACTAACAAGTAACTAACACGTAACTAACAAATTCTTCCCCGCTTCCTTCCTGCCTGTATGCGCCTTTTCCCATATTCCCAATATCAATGATCATAATCCACATAATCAATAAAACCCGAAATTCCCAATTATATTAGGTGAATAGTAATTTTCGACCATCCAAGATCGTAATTTTTTATTATTCATTTTTTGTACAATATTGATACAAACATAGGATTTGAATATAAGGGAACAGGGATTAGACTATCCAGTTATATTCACTTGGCATTCATAATGTCACTTACTGATTACAGAGGGATAATATTGGGCAGAAAGTTGAGGGGTCCTAGGTTCGATTTCTTTCATACATAAAAAAATCACATCTGTCCATACGCTTTTCAGTTTTGCGATAGTAAAAATAAGGGTCATATAATTAATAAGAGTCAACAATTCTGTTTTTTTATTAGATAGTAATTTCTATTTACTCATGAATATTTCTCTATATTAGCCCATGTTTGCGTACTGTCTTAGGCAGTACAAGATTATAATCATCTAATCTGCGATCACGTGGATAAAAAATCACTTTACATTTCTTCCTGCATATTCGCTCATATTGAGTTGCTTTACTGTTTCTTCCCCTAACCTTTTTTGGGCAGCTTTAGCAATTTTCGGATCGATTTCAAACCCTATATAATTCCTACCTAGTTTTTTAGCAGCTACGCAGGTTGTCCCCGAGCCAACAAATGGATCAAGAATTATTTGTTGTTCTAATGTGACTAAATGAATTAATAGCTCCATCAATCTTAAAGGCTTTTGAGCTACATGATAGCCTTGATCATCTTTATCCGTTTTCACCTTTATGATATTTGATTGAATTTTATATATTTCTGCAAAATTATTGTACAATTCTAATGCAGTTTCATTCCAAGCTCCTACCCCGTTGTACAGTACATTATCTGCTATTGTACCCCCAGTCTTATATGGTTTTTGAAACCATAATATTGGTTCAAATAATGGTCTTAAGTTAGCTAATCTCCAACCCATCCATTTTTGCGCATTTATCGGATCACTTCTCCTATCGTAAACAGAAGATATTCTTTGTGCTCGATGAGGTGCCCTGTTTTTTTCCCAGCATAGCATATCTTTAAAAGTAAATCCTGCATCCTCAAGAGCCACTATACACCTATGAGCATACCGTCGCCCCGCAAATATAAAACAACTAGCACCTGGCTTCAAGACCCTTAACCAATCACATGCCCAGGATGAACACCATTCTTGATATTCTATTGGGATTTTCTTATCTGCTTCGCTCCACCCGTTAAGTGGTTTCCCCCTTCTTTTAAAAAGGTTTCCAGATTCCTGTTGAGCAATAGAGCTACCGCCTAAAGCCGAATTAGTGTTTGTATGTAGAATATCCCATTCATCATATCCAATTCCGTAAGGTATGTCAGATATAATTGCGTGGATACTTTCACTTTCTATTTTTTTTATTAGCTCAATAGAGTCCCCTTCAATTATTTTATTTATCATATTCTTAGCCCCCCAATATAGGCATCTATTCTAATAATTTTTTCCCTAATTTTTTTACACGAAATTAATTCTTCTATAGCCTGTTCTTTTGTGTAATTTTTAATAATATCAATCTCATGATTCCAGAAAACTTTTTCCAGACCCGCCCTAGCTTTAAGAACTTCTATTTGTTTTTGTATAAATTGGATATATCCTTCCAAAGTTAAACCTATTATTTCAGTAAATCTAGCATTAAAATCTTCGAAATAGCATTTTTTCATATTATTACAAGTGCACACTTGGCTATAGTATTCAGTAAAATCCCAAACCTGCGTTAAATTGATTGACACTGATTCTTTGATTCCATGTTCAATCATGAAAATTAGATGTTCCCATGATAGAAGGCAAACATTATGATTTATTGATTGAGCATATATTTGACTCATTGTCAATGGATATTGAAAGTACGGGGAGCATAGCACTGCATAATCGGCATCATTCCTCCAGCTAGATAAAGATACAACCTTAAAATCCTTCTGATTCTTAGCTGTTCTGCTCATCCTAAACGCTTTAGCATCTGCAACTAGGGTGTAGCCATGTATTGGCGACTCGGCTATTACATCAGCCGCATCAGCCCTTTCTATTAATACCCTTGATTTTAATCCTATCTCCCTAAATGCCCTTGACAATACAGCATCCGAAATCTTTGCAAATAATTTTTCTTCTGTTGAATCATGATTAATACTTTCAGGTATGGTTCCAATTTGCTTAATAATATCAATAAAGTTATCTTTGTTACAACTATCAATAAAGTTTATAGTCAATTTTGTTGCATCCCCAAAGTCTAAATGTGAAGATTGTTCTATAATAACTAATAGATCGGAAAACATATCATTCCTCCCCATGTATAATCTCAGCTATATCAATTAATTGGCATTCTAGGGCTATACAAATTTTTTCAAGTGATTCCATAGATATATAGCTGCTTTTCCCCATCTTAGCGATTATATTGCTGCTCAATTCAGCTATATTTTGCAAATCACTTTTACTCATGTCTTTATCAATTAAGATTTTTTACAACTTGTTATAGCTAACAGCCATCATTTCACCCCTTAGCAGATAATCAACTATAGAATATCATTCGCATGGTATATGGTCAAGAATAAATCCCTTCCATATGACATAAAATCATATAAAAGGGATTGTTTTGAGTAAAGTTTTATTTTACAAGATTTATTCTCTATCTTTTTTTCCCGAATTCATGGGTTCAGCTATATTTAAAATATCCTGGTTTAGGGTTTCAGCGTACTTTCGGGTGGTAGAAATATCGGCGTGCCCCATGACTCGCTGGATGACATCCAAGCGGGTGTCTTTGGCTAATAGTTCGGTTGCAAAGGTATGGCGGAGCCGGTGGACGTAGAAGTGGATGCCGGTTCTTTTTTTTATTCTTCGGGCATGATCCTGCAGAGTTCTTTTTGATACCCTGAAGATTGGTTCCCCTTCAGGGACATCTTTTATGTATTCATAAAGCTCTTGGGCGGTGACTGGATCTACTACTGGGACCTTCCTGGGTTTTCCCCCTTTGGCATTCTTAATAAAGAGAACCATTCGATGATCCTCTATTCTTATATCCTTTTTAGTAAGAGAGGCGGCCTCCCCAACACGGAGGCCAGCAGCTAACATGGTTTTAAAGGCCAGCTTTATATGGACCTCTTTTTCCTCCAAGATGCTGAGGATGATTGGCTTTTCTTCATCGGTTAATGGGGTAGGGAACCGGGGTTTTTCCCGGACTCGGAGATTTTTTAAGATGGGGTTGCCGGGAATTAATTCTTCTTCCATGAGATATTCATAAAAAGTCCTTAGGGTTCCGATCATGGTATTAATGGTTTTGCCGGACATCCCGGCGGAATAGAGGGCATCCCGATAATGCTTGGCCTGGATGGGCCGGAGCCTTATAAAATCCGTTTCTGTTTGCTGACACCAACTATAGAAGGTGCGAAGTTGCAGCTTGTAGTTATAGATTGTGTTTGGTGAGCGCCCTTTTATTTCTAGATCCTTTAAGAAGGCATTTATAGTCTTAAGCAAGGGGATCCCCTCCTTTCTTGCTTGATGTTTATTTTTTCATAAGCCGGTTTTTATTTTAGGAATTTATCACTACATAGTGCTTTCTATACCCTGTACTACCTCCAACATGGGTCAAAAAAAATTATTTTTCGCAAAGCTTTTTTATATTATGGTTTAGCTCATTTATAGCGGTCTCCAATTTTTCAAGTTTTTGCTCCATTCTAACCAATAGGTAAACGGCAATTATTATGGGGAATCCGTAGTTGGCAATGGCAATTAAAAAGTCTTCCATCATTTTTGCATACCAAAATTAAAAGATTTGATGACTTCGGTTGGACCTCCGGCATCCCCGCCTTGGCCACGGTGAATGTTTTCTCCACATAGTTTACAAAGATCTAAATCCCCCACTATACTTTTTTTATCATCTACGTCATAGATGAGAGCCTTGTAATAAATATCCCGGACCCTAGAGCAGCTAGAGCATTTGGCAAGCTTAGGGTACCTTAATATTTTTAGTTCAATGGTATCGTTCATCTTATCCTCCTTAATTTTATAATAATTGGGGAGGCTAGGCCTCCCCATAGGTACGATTCTTTTATGCGCCAAAGACAAGCATTTCTTCGGTAGTAGTAACAATGTATGCCCTTTCGATGCTTACAAGGGTCCTGACAAAGGGATCCTTATCGATTAAATCTGCCATAGCAGCCCGAACTTCCTCGGATTCAAGGTCTTCCCTTGGTTCGGGAATCTTTAGTGAAAATCTTTTAGATGCACTATCTAAAAAATCTAAAACCAAAACTTTCGTCATCTCCATCCTCCTTATCATGTTTATTTGTCGATTTGTAGATGTTCTTTAATGCAAGATTTATCCTTCCATGAATTCTTTCCTATCGATACGATGTACTTGAATAACGGTCGGTTCCTGTAAATCGATAACAGTGGTTACAACGTCATAGACATCTTCATCGCTCATATCAGTTTTAAAGCCGGTGAAGCTACGGGTAAGTACCAACTCTTTCCCCTCATGGTTTATTCCCATATGGTATTTAATTTGTGCAGAACAGGTTAATGGATTCACTTCTAGAGCCATTATTTTACCTCCTTTCGATCCGATTTGCTGTACTTGTTATAATTTGATTGTATTATTCATATATATGCGTGTCCATATCTAAAAGGATATATAATGAGTAAATAAAGGGGGAAAAGGGGGTGTTGGCTATGTTATCCCCTCCCCGGGATGGCGGGGAGGGCTAGGGTGGGGTCCAGACGAGAGGAACGACAGAGATAATCCCCATAACAAAGGCTTTAAGACCCACAACGATAATCTAAAATAAAGAGCTGCTGGGTGATGACCCAAGTAGCCGCCGTAGTAGTCGTCGTAGCTGTGGACCCTGTGGGTATATCCCGACCCTACAGAAATGACCTAATGGTTTCTTCCAGAAAACATTTAGTTGAACTTCATATACAATATCTAATGTTGGGATGGTTTAACCCAATATAGATATTGTATATGTATATAGTTTAACTTGTTTTATGGGAGATAACCATGGAGGGGGATATATCCACAAGTCCATAGTTATCCCTATAGGATGACCTAAACGCCCCCATAGCCCCTTTATAGCTCGCTTTGTGGCTACTTAATAGAGAGGCGCATAAGGGCATCTTCGAAGGCCAGCTTTCCCCCTACCCGCAGATGGCGGGGAGGGGCTAGGGGTGGGGTTCAGCCGGGCATTTCTTCGCCCGATATGCGGAGCGCTATAAGCCTAAAGGAAAGGTCTTCTTTGGATAATCTTCGAAGGCCTTTAGGCTTATAGATTTCCCATAATCCCCTATCCCCCCACCCGACTTTAAACCGTCCGCTTAGTAGGGGTGTAAGGGGTTGGGGGGTTGGGTTCGGGAGGGGGGAGGGGAAAGGGGAAAAGGGAGCGCTGAATTACCCTAAAGAATGACTGCCAGCGATCTGGCCCAGCAATAGAGGGGAGACCACGAAGCAGGGCCAGCTGCTCCGCAAAGGGCGAAGGCTTTAAAAGCCCCCATCGCAGGAAAAAACCATGAGCCGTAAGTGAGGGACTACTCTTTCCATGCCCCGAATAGGCGAATTGTTTTTTCCATCCCTAACGCTGGCCAATCCCTAGCGGATTCCTTTTAAACGCTTTTATATAATAAAAAAGGGCTTCCGCTAGAGAGTGGCCAGTAACTGCTGCCGATGAGCGGCCCAAACAAAAGACCTTATAGAAAGACCCTAGATAAAAAGACCCCATAGGGGCGGCCTTGGATGGCCAATCGGGTGATATGAAAGATGCCTAGTTTGACTCTTTGTAAGGTTGCCCATGCTATCTGCCGGCCCCAAAATCAAAAGACCCGAAAGCTGATGCTAGTTTGCCCTAATCCTTTTAATTGACCCCAAAGGAGCGATAGGCTTTGGAGTTCCCTAAAGATACCCGAAAGCAAAATATCTTTTGGATATGGCCTGTAAAATCTACCCGAAAGTCGAATCCAAAGATATTTATGACCCCAGAGACTAGGACCCCATTTAAACTCCAAGCCTAGAGCCGACTTCATGCGCCCCATATCTTAGGGCAAGCAGCATAGACCCCATAAGACCCGAGAGTAAAGCCAGTTTCTTCGCGAGACCCAAGAAAACAGCCCGGGAGCAAAGAGTGAAGAAACTCGGCGAGCCCGGGGAATAGCAGGTTAATCCAAAAGAATGGTCATCTTTTTTGCGGGACCCGGGAGGATGACCTCAGAGCTAGGAGCTAAAAAGATGACCATGATCCTATATAAAATGCGAAACGAAGGCATAATTGTTTGGGGTGTTCAGCTAATTCTTTTGTGAGACCCGAAAGACCTACCATAAAGCTAAGGTCTTAATTGAGATGCCGAGACAGGCCATGCTGCCCGCCGACCCGTGAGGGATCTATTGTTTTAAAAGAAACTTGACGTGAAGTATTAAGGCAATTTTAATTATTTAGGCAAATATAAAGGGTCTCTAAGAATGTAATTTGATGTTGCCGGTAATTCCCCCGAAATATCTCTTTTTAAAATCAGTCAATAATCTCTATATTTGAAAAAGTTACATCATAGGACTTTTTTATTCTGATCCGAGAGAAATCAATTACTCTAATTGTACCACTTATTTTCTTAGGTTCCATTGTTGGCAGTTCACCTTCTGAACTTGCTTTAAAGAATTGGATTGTACCTTTACTTTGAGCAGCTATTTGTTCACTACCACCAAATCTAAAACTTTCCCCGTCTATACCAAAAGTAGTGGTCTGGAATGCTAATTCCACATCTGTTTTATTATCAATATAAAACACTATATAATCAGTTCCTTGTTTTGTTTTGAAGCCCAAATAGCGGATATTAACATGTTCATCTTCGTGGATTAAGATGCTATCATCTTTTAATCTGGTATAATCATCTTTGATTGACTCAAAGGCATAGGGGTCATATTCATACAAGCTTTTTTCTATTATTAGCCTGTAAATTTCAATTTGGTATTTGTCATAATCATCTTCATCCAGATACCCCTCTAATTTATCTTCCCCGGCTATCCCTTTTGCAAACATTTCCAGTATAGCTATAAACGCCCGCTCTGATTCATTTAAATCCGCATAACTCTTTTCAAACATTGCCTCATATTCTTCAGGTATTGTTATTTTTGCTGTTTCTATTTCTTCCTTCCCCATTTGATTATCTAAGGATTCGATGTTATTACCTATGTCGACAAGAGGTTCATTGGTTTCCCAATCATATATATCATAAATTAAGTATTCTTCATCATAAAACCAATATAATTTACTGAATAATTCATCAAAAAGGAAGTCCGGTTCGCCGATATGTTCTAGTCTTGTTAAATCTCCAAAGTCTCCAATAGCCAAAACCCAGTATTCATCATCTTGCAAATCCAAAACAATCATCACATCGAAATGTATTTTTTTATAGTCTGCTGAAAACACCATCCCAATACTGTCATCTATTTCTTTTTCCCATTGCTTTTTAAAGGAAAGTGTATCCGTTATATTTATTTCCCCTAGAGCACCATATACACGTTTTTCTAAAACGGGACTTTCTTCCCTTAAGGCATTGGTTGGAATACAACCTATAAGAAAAAGCAAAAGAAATAAAACAAAAATACCTTTTAGCTTTTTCATTAAAATCACCCCCTTTTCTCCATTATACAATAAAACCCTTCTTTTTTCATTATAAGTTCCTAAATTTGGGGGGGCTTTTAATCGATGATTTTCCTGATTTTCTCCAGCTTTTCTTTTATTTCTTCGTACATTTTTTTATATTCCACTGTGGACCCAACTTGACCCCCAAGAAGCACCCTAATTTTCCCCTGAGTCTCAGGACCTGCTATCCCATCAATCTCCAACTTATGATCCCTTTGAAACGTCTTTACTGCCGCTTCCGTAGCTGGGCCATAGCTTCCGTCTGCCCCATGGGGCTCCATGATCTTACCATACCCTAATGCAATAAGATCCTGTTGAAGCCTTGTTACCTCTGATCCTTTATCACCTCTCCTAAGCGCCATGCCTTTACCCCCGTTCCCAAAATCGTTATCCATGTTTTCATTAAATCCTTTTGCTTCACCTATCATTACTGCTTTATTAAGGCTGGTCCCGGGACACGTCTTGGTAACTCCCGGTCCTTCCCGATGAAATTTAACCCCATCATAATCGAATCGCTGCCCATAGTATTTAATTAGAGCTAAGATGCTTTCTTTCTGTTTCCCCGCGAGGATATCATATCCTGACATATTGGCTGATCCCGTGCCCAGCTTGTCGAAATTGCCTACCATCTCAACCGCCAGGGCTCCCTTGTTCCAATCCTTAATGCTGGCCGGAGTTTGGTTAAAAGGCCTACCGGTAACCCATAATCCATCCGGCATAAGAGCCAAGTGGTGGCCGATATCCTTCCAGCCTCTGGTGTTTATATGAAAGTTTCTCATCCCCTGCTGAAGGGCAAGGTGGTTTTTGCCATCGAAATCCTTATGGGTTGGCTTCCATGTGTGATGAATATGAAGCTGTTTAAAATTATAATTGTTTAGTTCCTTTAAAAGTTTCTGAGTGGTTAAAATCCTATCTGCCATAGCGGATCCCCCTTTCAATCCCCATTAGGTTTCTTTATCCATCCCGAGCGTTATTTAATATTCGCAAATGTCTCTGCTTGAGTCTGTGCTTTCCGGAATTTATGATATCGAATAGCTTTGTTAGTTCCCCCTCATCATACATCATAAGCATGGCCAGAGTCGGTCCAATCTGCTGCTTGACCCATTCCCTAATTTCTTCGATGCTTTTGTCCTTGGGCTTTTTAGTGAGGGACAGCTTATCCACACTATCCACTAGATCTATCCACCATTTTTCCGTCTCCCATCGGCTTTTATTGGTATCGGTACCGGGTGTTAAAAATCGTATATATTGATTTAATATGGAACTGAATATCCTGCCGACCCCTGTTTCAAAGAGTAGAATATTTTGAAGTACTTCCGCCCTGTCGTCCTTTATCTCAAGCTCCATACGATACCAGGTGCTTGGGAGTCCCTGCTCCATGGCTTTATCATATATCCTGAGATACATTTTGGATGACCTGGATCCTATGGAAAGACTATGGCCTATGATCTTACCGTCTTTTAATTCCCGCTTTATTATCTCCATTGCAGTTTTCCATCTTGATATGACATGACCCTTATTTGCTGATTCTATCATATCATTAAACCTGATGATATCGCCCGATTTATCATCTACTGCAATATCGATGCGGGTGCATGTGCCGTTATGAAGCATGATCCTATCCATAAGCTCTAAGAGCTGGCCTTTGCTTTCATACTCCCTGCAACCTTTGCCCGTTAGTATCACATGAACCCCCATATCCTCCGTGCCTTCGCATAACACGCTTATATGGCCATTTATATATTGAGACCTGTACCCGAACTTTCCCTTGGGGAGAAGGATATATTCTGCAGGGCTGTTCTTTAAAACTTGCAAAATCACCTCCTCGTGGGTAAGGCCGTGGACAGTGAACTGTAACCAGTCAATAATGCACTCTAAGTTAGTATTCATGCCTATTACCCAATTTCAATTTATTTTTTTGTGTATTTTGCGCCCCCGTATTACAAATACGGGGGCTACATTTTACTAATCGCCTAAATGACTCCTTACCTCCACCAACTTGCAAAGCTTATCCATGGCTACATCAATTACAGACTGGATCTTAGCCGATTTTTCGTCCAAGAATAATAATATTTCTTTATTATCCGCAACTTCCCGTCTTATGGTTCCAATAAAAATTCTATAAGCCATCAGGAACCCTATATCCTTAAAGATAAGCGCTTCGCTCTTTCCAAGTTCTTTAACCGATGTGATAAAGGGATCTACTATACTAAATATTTCTTTTGGATCTATTGATACTTTCATTTATTCATCCTCCATATATCCTTTGATTTTAGATATAGATAAACATTATGAAAACTAAATTTATCGGCATGATAATTGCAATGGGTCTATACAATTTCATGATGATAAATTCTATAGTTGGAGTTGTTTAGGAAGTTTCAAAAATTACATTGTTCAAGTAATTTCGCCATTATAGTGATCTGTTCAGGTTTTTGAAACTTCAGCTATTAAGTTTTTATTTGATATTACCTTATCTTTAACAACCCCTAAAGGGGTTATAAAACCGGCCGTTGACGGCCGGTATATAACATTCAAGGCTTAAGCCCCTTTAGGGCCGGCTGCGTTAATACCATGCCTTACCCTTATTTATTACATGGAGCCAGGTCTTTCTTGGCTCTCCATCTGAATTAAAGCCCCGAATATATTCAAATCTTAAGTAAGTTTTTGCTTTATCCTCAATCCTTTCAAGATGGATAAAATCTTCATCTTCCCATTTATGAAGAAGGGTCTTTCTTCCATGCCTATCAATGGATGAAACTATACCTCCTGCAACGTTGTAATAATTATCGCTAGGATCATTCTTAGTCAAATATTCAATATCCTCTACCAGATAAATGCCGGTGGGAAGGAACTCTGCCCTTGTTTCAAGGCCTGTAGCATTAAAGATATTTACAATAAAGTCTTCAAATACCAGCCTGTTCTCATCATCAAGGCCTGAATATCCATCTATCTTTTTATAATCAATGCCATGGACCCTTAGAAGGTCGCTGGCCTCTCTTAGCTTTAAATCCGTAAGACCGTTTACCCTATATAAATTTTCTATCTGACCCCTCGTCATTTATATCACTCGCTTTCTTTTATAATAGCTTTCAGCCTTGGCTCCTTTTTTCTTTAAGCCCAATATAGTTTTTAAGATGAATATCCGCCGCCTCCATATTCCCATCCTTTTTCGCCTTGATATATTGGCCATAAAGAATCCGCAGTGCCTTTGAAAGGCTTATTTCTGCGGGATTATAGATATCATCCCAGGCATACACCACCTGGTCTGTCATCTCATAGACTGCGTTTTTGTCAATATTCTTCTTGTTTATTTCAAGATTAATAGAAAATCTTATATCCCATAGAAGCTGTGAAAAACCTGAAAGCATATCCTCATCAATCATAATTTTAGCCATTTTCCCATACCTCCCCTAATATTGTATTAACCTATAATCTGCCATTAAAAGGGCAGGGCATCATCGTTATCATAGGGATGAAAATCAGGTTCCCTTTCTTCCGTTTGCTGGCTTCTTGGGATTGCCAGAAATTTGACCCTGTAAACAAATAAATCTAGGGTGTATCGTGTTATGCCTTCCCTGTCCTCGTATCTTCCCGATTGGAGCTTTCCTTGTACCAGTAACTGTCTGCCTTTATTCACATACTTGCCCATGTTTTCGGCATTGTTCCCCCATGCTACGCAAGGGATAAAATCTGCATCTTCCTTGTCCCTGTCAACCGCAAGAGTAAAGCGGCAATAGGGCTTTCCTTCCTTTGTTGACCTTATCTCCGGATCCTTGGTAATACGACCTAACAGAATTGAATTATTCATTGTCTTTGCTCCTTTCAAATATAATTTCTTCTATGCCTTTGCCTGTGGGTATGTAATGGATCTCCCCATCCTGAAGTTTTAAGATAACTATGCCGGCAAAGCCTCTTTTTACTTGCCATCCTCCATCCATGAATTGCCTTGCAATGCGATTTAATTGGGTTGCAATGGAGATTGGATCTGATACCTTAAACAGCCGGCGGCTATTAACAATTAACTCGGCCATATAAACCTTCCTTTCTAAATCTGTCATATTAGACATAGATGATTTATTCTTCTACCATGGTTTCTATAGCTTGGCGTGAGAATAAAACCTTTCTTCCAAACCTTTTACAGGGGAGTTCCCCCCTTTGGGCCAATTCATAAACAAATCTTTTGCTCATGCCCAGCATCTTGGCCACCTCTTCAGCTGTCAAGGTAATTCGGCCTTCTCTTTTTATCAATTGGTTATCCAATGCATTCATGAAACCATAACCCCCTTTATTTGTATGTACCCCACTGGTACTATTTATGTTAAAAAAATTTCACTAACTTCATCCTGTGTTAATCCAAGAATATCTACTAAGATAGCAATTTCTCTTCGATTGAACTCTACAAATCCCAGCTCCTTACGATTATAGGTTTTCGTAGATATATCAAGTTTTTCAGCTATGGTCTCCTGAGTAAAGCCTTTGGCGACTCTCGCACCTTTTAGTTTTTGAATATCCATTTATCTTCTCCTTTGCATGTTTATGTGTACCGCATTGGTAACTTAATATTACTATAAAGTCCCTCGCAATGTCAATAGGTAAATACCGTAATGGTAACATAGCACATAATCATCTATCCATTTTGGTACTATTGCACAAAGTTATTACAAATAGGTAATAAATATTGAATAAATCTACAGAATACTTATAATAGGATCTAAGGAGTGGTTTTATGGAACATATGGGCGACAGGATTAAAAGACTTAGAGAAGAAAAAGGGTTGACTCAACAGGAATTAGCCAATCTTGTGGGGCTAGATAATAGAAATTCTTTATCTAGGTATGAAAATGGTACAAGGGTTCCAAATCCGGATATTATTATAAAATTGGCCAGAGTTCTAGATACAACTTCTGATTACCTTATTTCCGCATATATACCGGATAAACTTTCTAATGGTGATCCTGTAACCGAGCTTGATATAAAAGAATATGATGATTTTGTTAAAAAAGCCAGTGCCTTCTTTATGGATGATGATGTGTCCGATATGGATAAAGAAGCCCTATTTAGGGATATATCTGAACTATTTTGGAAATCTAGGGGAAAGGATAAGTAATTATTTGGGAAGTTTGAAAATATCTTAACCAACAATTTTGACTTCGGGAATGACAAACGGGATTTTTTGGACTTCAATCAACCAAGCATTATTTTATGATAACTTATATAAGGGGTGGTTCTCTTATGAGCAATAATATAAAGAAAAGCGTTAAATATCTTGTTAATAAATATGATACAAGAAATCCTGAAAAGATAGCTGAGGGTGAGGGAATAGAAATAATTCATAAACCCTACAGCAAAGGAACCAAAGGATACTTTATAAGTGTAAATGACAGAAAGCACATAGTGCTGAACGATAGCCTAGACAGCGATACTATGAAAGTTGTATTATCTCATGAACTCGGACATGCCATACATCATAATGATCACAACATATATTTTATTAGAGAGCATACCTTTCTATCGACAAAAGTTTACGAAGATGAAGCAAATGAATTTGCAGCAGAATTATTAATTGACGATGATGACCTAGACGAAATTGCCCTAAAGGATATGAGTATAGAACAGGTTAGCAAATGCCTGAAGGTTACCCCGGAATTGGTGGAGTACAAGATAAAGAAAAAATAATATGCAGTTTGGTAAATATCTGCCCTATAAGAGGCAGTTTATTTAGACCTATAAAAGAACATATGTTT
>JAAYSJ010000133.1 GCA_012518395.1 Clostridiales bacterium | reverse complement strand
CTGCAGATGTTGGTATCTACAATAGACTATGACGATTATGTAGGCAGGATTGCTGTAGGGAAGATTGAAAGGGGAAGGATAGAAGTAGGGCAGGAGGCCTTGCTATGCGGCCATGGTGAAGATAGCACTGGGGTGCGCATAACTAACCTATATCTTTTCGATGGTCTAAAGAGAATACCTGCCAGTCAAGCCAAAGCCGGGGATATAGTAGCGGTTTCGGGAGTAGAGGGAATAAACATAGGTGATACCATCTGTCATGTAGATCATCCTGAGCCCTTACCCTTTGCGAACATTTCCAAACCTACTATGTCGATGACATTCTCTGTAAATACCAGCCCTTTTACCGGGCAGGATGGCAGGTATGTTACTTCACGTAATTTAAGGGACAGATTATTTAGGGAAAGATATATAGATGTAAGTCTTGAAGTAGAAGAAACTGATTCGCCGGATTCCTTTAAGGTTTCTGGCCGAGGCGAGCTGCATCTTGCAATACTTATCGAAAATATGAGAAGACAGGGGTACGAATTTCAAGTATCCAAGCCAACCGTTATCTACCAAACAATAGACGGGAGTACCCATGAACCAATGGAAAGGGTCTTGGTGGATGTCCCCGACAGTTTTATGGGCACCGTAATAGAAAAATTAGGGGAGCGAAAAGGTGAGATAATAAGTATGGGGGAGAATAAAGGTGGTAGAATAAGGTTGGAATTTACTATCCCTGCCCGGGGACTTTTTGGATACCAGACTGAATTTATGACTGATACCAGGGGAGAAGGGATCCTGAATTCCGTATTTGATGGTTATCAACCGTATAAGGGCGCTATTCCAACTCGCCAGCAAGGCGTATTGATAGCGTCTGAAAAAGGAGAGGCAGTAACCTATGGTTTGCATAATGCCCAAGAGAGAGGAATACTCTTTATTGAACCAGGAATGCCTGTGTACGAAGGTATGGTGGTAGGCCAGAATCACCGTCTGGGGGATATTGAAGTGAACGTATGCAGAAAGAAACATGTATCCAATATGCGGGCTGCAGGTGCCGATGAAGCCCTTAGATTATTTCCCGCCCGCAATCTAACCTTAGAGCAGGCTTTGGAGTTTATTAGTGATGATGAGTTATTGGAGATCACACCAAATAGTATTAGAATTCGAAAGACGATCTTAGACCCTGTTCAGCGAATGCGTCTCAACAGAAGGAATAAATCATAAATTCACGGATCCTTTTCCCTTTATTATGGCAAAGGAATTTTGAATATGCTATAATGTTTTTAGGGGTAAAATAATAATAAGGTAGGAGGCGGTTAACATGATACAAGCGGTTGTCGGTGGTAAAGGCACCGGCAAGACTAAGACCCTGGTAAATATGGCAAATAAGGCTTTAGGCGATACCAGGGGGGAAATCGTTTTCATCAGCGGAGAGAAAAGAAGGATGGTCGAGCTGAATTACAAGGTGAGACTGATCCGACTACAAGATTTTGATGTTAAAGATTTAAAGATGTTCTATGGCTTCCTGAATGGTATCGTTGCACAGAACTATGATATAGAAAGGATATATATAGATGGACTCTTGGAATTTTTAAAAGAGGATCTGGCGGCCGTAGGGGATTTATTGGCCGATATAAATAATATATCCAAGAAATTTAAGATAAAGTTTACAATTGCTATTAACGGTGACCCCGATAGCGTTCCTGCCTTTTTGAAGGAATACATTGCGTAAAGGAATCTGAATCAGAAGGCCGAGGGACACCGGAACCCTTGGCTTTTTCCTTGGGTGAAGTTAATTTTAGAACGGGTCTAGCGTACCTTCCTGGCATCATCAGATGGGGGGTTTTTTTATACCTGTTTCCTTTGCAGAATTGGTTTATTGTCATAGAATAATATACATACGACGAAATAGTCTGGTAATTACATTAATCGAATTATAGGTGGGATAAGAAAGATGCTATATTTAAGCACGAGAGATAATGATCTTAGGAAGAATTCTATGGATGTTATTAAAGAGGGCATATCTTTAGAAGGGGGGCTGTTTGTACCAGAATTTGTTCCGATGATTAAAGAACATACCCTGATGGATATGGTAGAAATGGACTACAGAGAACGGGCAATTGAGGTTTTGTCCCTTTATCTTACAGATTTTAATCATACTTTGCTTAAAGATATTATCAATTCGTCCTATAACAATATAAGCTTTGATTCAGCTCAGATAGCGCCCATTGTTTCTGTAGGTGACAACCTGCATATATTAGAACTCTGGCATGGACCGACCTATGCCTTTAAGGATATGGCCCTTCAAATCTTGCCCCGGCTGATGTCTGGGTCTGTATCGGCCACAGGGGAGAGCAAAGAACTGGTTATCCTTGTAGCTACATCAGGGGATACGGGGAAGGCTGCATTAGAGGGGTTTAAGGATGTAGCTGGAATCCAGATCATTGTATTCTATCCTGAGGGGGGTGTAAGTCCTATCCAAAGGCTTCAAATGGTAACTCAAGAAGGGAAAAATGTACATGTTGCCGCAGTAGAAGGAAACTTTGATGATACTCAATCGGGGGTGAAGCAGATATTCGCCAACGAAGATTTTATTAGAAATCTTGCCGAAAAGGGTAAAAGGTTTTCTTCAGCCAATTCTATCAACTGGGGCAGGTTAGTCCCTCAGATAGTTTATTATGTTTCAGCCTACATAGATTTGATTAAGGCCAAAAGCATAGAATATGGGGAAGAATTTAATGTGGTAGTGCCCACAGGTAATTTTGGAAATATCCTGGCTGCTTATTATGCTAAAAAGATGGGGATACCAATAGGAAGGCTTATATGCGCTTCCAATAGCAATAATATTTTGACTGACTTTATAAATACCGGGGTATATGATGTGAGAAGGAATTTTTACAAAACCATGTCTCCTTCTATGGATATTCTTATTTCCAGCAACTTAGAAAGGCTTTTATTTGAACTTTGCGGAAGGAACGATGAACAGTTAAAGGACTGGATGTGCAGTTTGAACGAAACTGGTATATATAAGGTAGATGAACAAACCCTAAAAGAGCTACAGTCCATATTCTGGGGAGGGTTTGCTGACGAAGAAGAGACTTCAAAAGCTATTAGGAATACTTATAATGACCTGAATTATATTATGGATCCTCATACGGCAGTAGGAAAATATGTGTACGATGAGTATAGGACAAGGACAGGGGATAGGAGAAAAACCTTGTTGGTATCTACAGCAAGTCCGTTTAAGTTTCCAGGAGACGTATTAAAGGCCATCAGGGTAGAAAAATCCCTGGAGGAAATGGACGACTTTCAAGTGTTGGAAAGCCTCTCGTCTATAGTTGGACAACCAATCCCGGCGGGGCTGGCTAATTTAAAGGAAAAGGCTGAAGTGCATAAGACTTTAACAACAAAGGGTATGATGGGAAATACAGTAAAAGAATTTTTAGGATTGGATGAATAAGACCATGAAGATTGCCATAGCTCAATATAATCCTATAATAGGAGATCTTAGGGGAAATGCATTAAAAACCATAGATATACTAAAGCGGGCACAGGAGGATGACTATAATTTGGTAGTCTTTCCGGAATTAAGCCTGACGGGTTATCCGCCAAGGGATTTGTTGCTAAGAGAGGATTTTTTACAGGCCTGCAAAAGTACTTTATCTGAAATATTGCCCCATACAGCCAAGGTGGGCGCTATTATAGGTACGGTGCTTAAGGATGCTGATGGCAGAGGCTTGTTCAATAGTGCCCTTCTAATCTATGGCGGGAAGGTTATAGGCAGGGTAGACAAGAGTTTGCTGCCAAACTATGATATCTTTGAGGAGGCCAGATACTTTAAACCCTCTGATAGCGTTAATTGTCTGGAATTTCAAGGTTTGAGGCTGGGAATAACCATCTGTGAGGATATTTGGAACGATGAGGATATCTTTGAGCATCAACGGTATTCCAGAAACATTCTGGACGAGCTATACAGGGACGATCCCGACATCTTTATCAACTTATCAGCCTCCCCTTATCATTATGGGAAGCATGACTTTAGAAAGGGTATGTTGTCCCATTACAGTAAGAAATATAAGATTCCCTTTGTCTATGCGAACCAGGTGGGCGGGAATGATGAATTGGTATTCGACGGGTCAAGTATGGTATATGACAGGAGCGGACAGTTGATCCTTCATGGGAAAACCTTTGAGGAGGATTTTATCCTGTATGATACCGAAATATCATATCCAAAAATTTCGGAACCTGAAGAGGATATCTCATGGATATATAATGGACTGGTTCTGGGAACAAGGGACTATTTTCATAAAACAGGATTTTCAAAGGCGCTCTTAGGGCTAAGCGGGGGTCTTGATTCTGCCTTGGTAGCTTGTATAGCTGCAAAGGCTTTAGGGGAAGAAAATGTATTGGGGGTGTTTATGCCCTCCAGATATTCTTCCCAAGAGAGCAGGGAAGACGCCTCAGGCTTGGCGAGAAGCCTGGGGATAGAATATAGAGAGATTCCCATAGAAGACATATTTAAAGATTATATAGGTATTTTCAACGATGATGCCCAGGTTAAGGGGGGTCTGGCCGAAGAAAATATTCAGGCCCGTATCCGTGGCAGTTTGCTGATGTTCATATCAAATAGGGAGAATAAGCTTTTGATCTCACCCAGCAATAAATCCGAAATAGCCGTGGGTTATTCTACTTTATATGGGGATTCTTGTGGGGCAATCGCAGTAATTGGGGATATATTGAAAAGCCGGGCTTATGAATTATGCAGATTTATTAATAGAGATAATGAGATAATTCCAAATAATATCATTGTTAAGACCCCCACAGCCGAATTGCGGCCAGATCAAAGGGACGAGGATTCGTTGCCCCCTTATTCTATTCTGGATCCGATATTGGCCATGTATATAGAGGAGAATATACCCATACAAGAGATCATTAAAAAAGGATATGATCGGGATATGGTATACAGTATAATTAATATGATAGATAGGGCGGAACATAAGCGGAGGCAAATACCACCTATTATAAAGTTGAGTGACGGTGCATTTGGTATGGGCAGAAAGCATCCTATAGTCCATGGCTATAAGGGAAGGGTATATAAATAATGGGAATGTTTATTGCCGCAGTCAGGGTAGAAATTCTATTATACGAATCCCAGTCCCTTAAGGAAAAACGGCAGGTATTAAAGAGCCTGATTACCAAGGTACAAAACCAATTCAATGTATCTGTAGCAGAGGTAGATTATTTAGATAGCTGGAGGCGGGCTGCCCTGGGGTTGGCCTTTGTGGCCAATGGTTCTGTCCATGCTGAAAAACAAATGGATAGGGCACTTGATTTTATTGATGATGATCCAAGGTACGAAATAATAAACATACACAAAGAGGTCATTTGATAACTCGCTGGATATATAACAGGAATTTGATAAGTGGTTGGCTATAATTGGGTATAAATAACATATGATGGGTTAGAATAGAAGGGCAGCAATTAAGAAGAACTAAGATTGCAGAATATATTTGGAAGGTGATATATATGAAAAAATCCATTGCCCTGGTAAGCATAGTTCTAGCCCTGGTTTTGTTGGCAGGCTGCACCTTAGGCGACAAAAATTGGGGCAATAAAGGCGGCAGCGAATTGGGCGATGCCGTTAAAAACGAGCAGGATGGAATAAACGATCCGATGGGTAATGAGGAAAATCCAGAGGACGGTGGGGAATCGGACAATATCAGCTCCGGGGAAAATTCAGATATTATGGACGATAACGGTGTTGATATAAGCCCTGGTGATGAAAAACTAAGAATTAAAGATTATTTCCCATTTACCGAGAACACTAGATATGTTTATGAGGGCACAGGGAACGAATTCGCTTCATATAACGTATTTAACGATTTCATCGAAGAAAACAGGGTTCAGCAAAGGATAAATAATGGCGGTACAGAAACCCTTAAAGTCCTTGAATTAAAAGAAGATGAACTGGTATGCGTATTTACTAAGCCAGAGACATATTATAGGGAAAACCTCATGAAGGCTAAAGGTAAGGATGAGGAAATTTTGCTTATGGCACCCTTGAAAGAGGGCACTAGCTGGACTCTTAAAGATTCAAGGACCAGAAAAATTACAGGGACTTCGGTTGAAGTAACTACCCCGGCAGGGAGTTACAAGGGTATAGAGGTCATGACTGACGGACCTAATGGCAAAAACTTTGATTATTATGTAAAGGGTATTGGCCTGGTGAAATCAGTCTTCACTGATGGTGAAAGTGAAATATCGTCATCCTTGAGTAAGATAGAAACAAATGCTTCCCTGGTACAGGAAATAAATTTCTACTATCCGGGTGCCGAGCTGGACAAGATATATTACGAGACAAAAGATGTGAGTTTTAAGACCAATGATATAACCAGGTGGGTATTGGAGAAGGCATATAAAGAAATGCTGAATTCCAAGCTTTCAAAAGTGTTTTCCAAGAACACAAAGATAAATAGTCTGTATCTGAACAAAGATGGTATGGTCTATATCGATTTAAATAAGGCTTTTATAGAGGAAATGAACGCTGGGGCTGCTTATGAGGCTATGATACTTCAAAGTGTGGCCAATACCTTCGGTGAATACTTTAAAGCAAAAAAAGTGATATTGACAATAGATAATGAACTCTATGAATCAGGTCATATTTCCTTTAAGAAGTGGGAATATATAGAGACGAACCTTAAGGATACAGTTGAAATTAAATAATTGATTAGCGCTATCCTAGCCAGAAAAAAAGCATAGAAAACAGCAAGAATAATAGGGGTCTGTAAAAGACCCCTATTATTTTGGGAAGGATCATCCAAAATATGCCTTCCACATTTAACCTAAGTCATATATAATAATTATCATAGTCCTTTAGGGTTATAATAGATTCAGTAATGGATATGGAACCCTATAATATAGTACCAAGGTAGGGGCATTAAACCATTGTTTATTCCAAAGCATATTGAGGGGGGCATTAGAATTATACAGGGGAATATTGAAGGATTATCTAAGACTGTAATAGCTGAACTGGAATCATTGTTTGATAAAAAGGTTCCGGGGGACGCTTTCTGCACTCCTGAATTGGTAGAGATACTTTGCAGGATATCTTCAATGGTTAATAGAGAAATTTCGTTGTATATTGGACGCAAGGGTAATATTTTAGATGTTTCGGTGGGTAAGCTGGATCAGGTATCACTTCCTCACATGAGTTTAAGAAGAAGTGAAACCCGTTTAAGCGGAATAAGGTGCATACATACCCATCCGGGTGGCAACGGAATGCTATCTGGGGTCGATTTAAATGCTCTGACTTCTATGAGGTTAGATTCTATAGCTGCAATAGGGATAGATAAAGGGGCATATATTGATGGGTATGCGGCTTTCGTTAAGCCTCTGGAAAGGGGAGAAAGCACAGATCTGGTAGGCCCGCTTTCTATAGACGAATTTTGCAGCAAAGCCCTAATGGAGATTATTTATGAAAGGGACAAGCTCATTCAGCATCCTAAAGAGATTGAAACAGCGGTGGACGAGAGGGAAAGGGTTATATTAGTAGGGCTGGATACCTCTGGTATGGGGGCTGATCCGCTAGAGGAGCTTGAAGAACTGGCTCATACAGCAGGAGCCCAAGTATTACACAAAATAACCCAAAACAAGAGGACTCCCGATTCTGCTACCTATATAGGAAAAGGTAAAGCTGAGGAATTATCACTTTTGTGCAGGGCTGACGATATAAACTTAATTATCTTTGACGATGAACTAACTCCGACTCAAATTCGTAATCTGGAAAACGTTACTGGAATCAGAATAATCGATAGGACTGCCCTTATTTTAGACATTTTTGCAGGTAGGGCGGTATCAAGGGAAGGAAAACTCCAGGTAGAATTGGCTCAGCTGAAATACAGGTTACCTAGGCTTACCGGAATGGGGATAATGCTGTCCAGACTTGGTGGGGGCATTGGCACTAGGGGTCCGGGGGAAACCCAATTGGAGACGGATCGCCGCCATATACGAAGAAGGATTAGGGAGGTAGAACTGGAACTTGCTAAGGTAGGGGATAGAAGACAGGCTCTGAGAGAAAGAAGGGAAAAGGGACATATTCCCACAGTTGCACTGGTCGGCTATACTAATGCCGGGAAGAGTAGTTTGTTAAATGCTTTGACAGGGAGCAGTGTCTTTGTTGAGGATAAGCTCTTTGCAACACTTGATCCAGTTTCCAGGGGTACTGTTTTGAGAAATGGATGGGAGGCACTTTTGATTGACACCGTTGGTTTTATAAACAAGCTTCCCCATGATTTAGTTGAGGCTTTTAAATCTACTTTGGAAGAAGCTGTGTATGCTGATCTCCTACTACATGTAGTGGATGCCTCATCTTCTGACTTAATGGAGCAGATGACAGTAGTCGAAGATCTTCTGATATCCTTAGGCTGTGAGCAGACTATTATCACAGTTTATAACAAGATGGATCTATTAGAAGAACATGAGCATACTTTACCGGTAAAAAAGCCCGTTGTATATGTGTCCGCTGTTAATAAAACCGGCTTGGATGGACTCATTGAAGCTATATCTGATAATTTGCCATATAAAAGAAATAGAGTCGAACTCCTTATCCCATATACGGAAGGGAAAATAGTCTCGCAAATTTATGATGAGGCTCAGGTCATCAACGAAGAATACAGGGAAGATGGGATCTATTTATATGCAGAAATGAATTTATCGTCCTATGGAAGGTTTATTCAGTATAAGTTAGAATCTTAGGGTATTTATTTTGTTTTGATGTACAGGATAGTGGTATAATTAAGAATAAAATATTGGAGGAATGAATTATGAAGGTATATGTCGATCAGGATTTATGTATTAGTTGTGGTTTATGTATCAGTATATGCGAGGATGTCTTCACCTGGAACGATGACGATAAGGCTGATGCAATAGAAGACGAGATTCCCGAAGAACTTATTGATGATGTTGAAACCGCCGTGGAGAGTTGCCCTACTGAAGCAATAAAATATAAATAAATTATAAGTTTTTATGCAATCTTTTCAAAAATACAGCCTATATTTTTGTTAATAATGGCTATAGCTATATCCCGTCTTCCATGGATATAATTATGTTGTACTCAGAGAAATTATAATTCACTTTGTAAGGGGTACATAATAATTATCTGGAGGGATAGGTATGGCTAGTGTAACATTAAAAGAAGTTTATAAAGTTTTCCCGGGAAACGTTACTGCTGTTAGTGATTTTAATCTTGAGATAGCCGATAAAGAATTTATTGTCCTGGTTGGACCGTCGGGGTGTGGTAAGTCCACAACTTTAAGAATGGTAGCGGGTCTTGAGGAAATCACCGACGGGAATCTCTATATAGACGATAAGTTAGTAAATGACGTTGCCCCTAAAGATCGTGATATAGCGATGGTTTTCCAAAACTATGCTCTATATCCTCATATGACTGTTTACGATAATATGGCCTTTGGTCTTAAACTGAGAAAAACGCCAAAAACCGAAATTGATCGCCGCGTAAAAGAAGCAGCTAAAATTTTGGATATCGAACATTTGCTCAATAGAAAGCCCAAGGCTCTATCAGGGGGACAAAGACAGAGGGTGGCTTTAGGCCGTGCTATAGTCCGTGAACCTAAAGTATTTTTAATGGATGAGCCTCTATCTAACTTGGATGCTAAGCTAAGGGTTCAGATGAGAACCGAAATAACTAAACTGCATAACAGGCTGCAAACAACATTTATCTACGTAACCCATGACCAGACCGAAGCTATGACCATGGGCAGCAGAATCGTAGTTATGAAGGATGGATTTATTCAACAGGTTGACTCACCCCAAAGCTTGTATGATACCCCTGTTAATCAATTTGTTGCCGGCTTTATCGGAAGCCCCCAGATGAACTTTGTTGATGTGGAATTGAAAAAAGAAGGGGATTCTGTTTATGCCTTGTTCGGGGAAAATAAGATTAGGATTCCTCAAGGCAAGATTAAGAATTTAAAAGACCCTTCCTATGTTGGAAAAGAAGTCGTAATGGGAATCAGGCCGGAGAACCTTCATGACGAGGAAATCTTTTTAGAAGGTGCATCTGACAGTACAATAAAGGCTTATGTTGATGTTGTCGAACTCATGGGTTCCGAAACCTATTTGTACTTAAATGTTGATGGCGTAACTATGACAGCAAGGGTCGATCCCAGATCCACTGCAAGGACAGGGGATACTATTAAAGTTGCCATGGATCCTAACAAGCTTCATTTCTTTGATAAGGAAACAGAGGAAGCCTTGTTAAAAGGGTAAGAAACCCTATATCTTTAAAAATATACGATATTATGTAAAAAAAGAAGGATTTTGTAGACTAAGGCAGAAATACTATCATCAGAATGATTTCATCCTTTAGTGGTGATATTCATTGGATAGTATTCCTGCTTTTTCAAAGGGCAAAATTCCCTCTTTATTATTATATTAGAATTATGTATACTTTAATATATATGTTGTACATCAAATCGGCTAGGATTTAAAATGTTTGTCGTAAAATCTGTAGGTGGGGAAATGGTAACTGAAAAACGCATGCAAAGAATTTTGGATAGAGTAATAAAGGGTATTCGGATAGAAACCGATATCCTAAATTCCATGGGTGTTATTGTAGCCAGCAGCGATATTTTACGAATTGGCTCCAGCCATAGCATCTTGGGAGCAGGCGACACAGCGGGCGAAAACCAAGGTTTTACATATGATGGGCGCACCTATCTTCGATTTTGCACCAGCAATAACCGTACTTATTATTTATCTATGAGGGGGACGCAAGAAAATATTAGAAATTATTGCTTTATGATAGTTTCCCTTATTGAATTATATCTTAAAACGAAAAACTTAGAAAATAGCAGGGAAGAGTTTTTACGGGATATTATCCAGGGGCAAACCATAGATTTAGATTTTCAGGCAGCTATGAAAAAATATAATATCCATTGCGAAAGCCCCCGGTGTGTATTGGTAATAAGAACTGAGGCCATGGATGCCATAGAAACCCGTAAAATTATGGCCAACATTTTCCCCGATAGTATGGAAGATTTTTTTGTACTAATAGACAGTAAAACCATAGCTCTTGTAAAGACCATCCCGGAAGAGATGGAAGAAGAGGAGCTAATACAATTAGGTGAAGCCATTGAAGATACCCTGCTCAGTGAATCACCGGTAAAAGCCCATATAGGGATAGGAAGTGTAAAAGATAACATCTATGAAATAGCAGATTCCTATACAGAGGCTTTGCAGGCGATAGATATCGGCTTGGTTTATGACCCCGAGGAGAAAGTATACTTATTTAATTCACTATTGTTGGAAAGGTTTTTAAGCGAAATCCCATTAAACATAAGTGGTAAATATTGCAGGTTAATATTCAAAGAAGAATATAATAAAATACTAACTCCTGAAATGATTGCAACAATAGAAAACTTTTTTAAGAATAATTTAAATCTCAGTGAAACCTCGAGACAGCTCTATATCCATAGGAATACATTGGTATACAGGCTTGACAAGATCCAAAATAGTTTAGGGTTGGATTTGAGGGATTTTCATCATGCAGTATCATTTAAAATTATGATGATGCTAAAAAGACAGAACCGGGAGAGTGGGAATTGATACAGTTTAAGAATGTCACAAAAATTTACCCTGATGGTACTAAAGCGTTATCCGATATAAGTTTTAACGTTGGCAGTGGCGAATTTGTCTTCCTCGTAGGGGCAAGCGGGGCAGGGAAGACTACTGCTGTAAAGCTCATAACAAAGGAGATTGAACCAACCCAAGGCGGGGTTTCAGTTAATGGCAGGGATATAACAAAATTGAAGAAGAGGGAGATACCCCACCATAGAAGGGGATTAGGAGTCGTGTTTCAAGATTTTAGGCTCCTGCCGGATAAAACGATATATGAGAATGTTGCTTTTGCTATGGAGATAGTGGAGGCTAGAGATAGGGATATAAGAAGACAAGTTCCTGGTATTCTGGCTATGGTAGGTTTGGGTTCGAAGGCTGATTGTTTTCCCGACCAATTATCTGGTGGCGAGCAGCAGCGGGCCTCCCTTGCCAGGGCAATAGTTAATAACCCTTCTGTTTTATTAGCAGATGAACCCACGGGTAATCTTGATATGGAAACTGCTATGGATATCATGAAGGTAATAAATATGATCAATCATAGGGGAACCACAGTCATAATGGCTACCCATGCAGGTGAAATCGTTAACGCCATGAAAAAGAGGGTTATAACTTTTAAAAAAGGGGTCATAATCAGTGATCGGGAGAAGGGTGGCTACTATAATGAGGATTAGGACCTTCAGAAAGCTTTGCAGGGATGCAATACAAAACATTTCCCGAAACAGGGTAATGTCCCTTGCCTCAATAATTGCTGTAATGTCGGCTTTGTTTATATTGGGAGCGATCCTGGTTTTAGCCTTCAACTTGAACCATATTGCAGGGGGAATCGAATCAAAGATAGAGATAACGGCGTTTTTGGATCCGTCTGTGGACAATCCGAAAGCTGAGGCAATAGTCGAAGAACTAAAGAGGCTTGATGGAGTATACGAAATTGAATATATATCTAAAGAGGAAGGGCTTGCAGAATGGAAGCGAGATCTAGGGGATAAGGGGGATCTGCTTGACGGTTATATGGGACAGGCCAATCCTCTTCCCGATAAATTGATTTTGAATATTGAGAATCCCGAATATGTAGAGGATATCATCATGAAGCTAGATGCTATGCCTAGAGTGGATAAGGTGAACTATAGCAAAGAAGTGGTTGACACCATAGGCAGAGTAGCGAATATCATCAGAACTGCAGGACTTATTATGGTAATCCTTTTGGTTATACTGGCTATGATCATAATTAATAATACTATTAGGATGACAGTATATTCCCGGCGCAGGGAAATAAATATCATGAAATACATTGGGGCTACGGATAGTTATATAAGGTGGCCGTTTATCTTGGAAGGGCTTATATTAGGGCTTGTGGCCGCTTTATTTGCGGGAGGTCTGGTATTTGGCGGATATATATTATTATTGAATAAAAGTGGAACGATGTTTGGAGGCAGCAGTTTATTAAACCTGTTTAGGCTTTTGCCTGTAGAGGCTGTGATGTATGATATCGGCTTGGTCTTTTTGCTTGTGGGAACCGGGGTAGGCGTAATAGCCAGTGCCCTTTCAGTTAGAAAGCATCTTCGGGTATAGATAATCGGATCAGTGTAGCAAAGAATTTATAAATTAAACGATAGAAAATAATTTGGGGGTGCTCATGTGAGGCGTTTAGCAGTCTGGATATGTATACTGGTGTTAAGTCTATCCTTTACCACCGGAGTACTGGCTGATGAAATTGACGATCATAAAGGCGAAATAGAAAAGGTAAATCAAGGTATAACGGACACAAGAGAATTGTTGGATAGGGTAATAGTCGAGCAATCCAAGGTAGCTGCTCAATTGGCTGAAATCAATAAGGGTCTTGAAAAAAAAGAAGAAGAACTTGTTCGTACGGAGGACAAGCTTAGTGAAACTATAGAGAAATTGGGAAAAACAGAACTGGAACTTAAGGCAGCTGAAGACGAATGCCAGGAATTCGAAGCTTTAATGGCCGATCGTCTATGTGCCATATACATGTTGGGTGATAGTTCTTATATAGAATTATTGGTAGGATCCAAAAGTCTGAATGATTTTCTGGACAGGCTGGAAATGATCAGGCTGATGATTACATATGATAATCAGGTCTTTGACAGGATTACTGAACTTCGGGACGCTATAGAAGAAAAGAAGGAAGAGCTGATCCAGCAGGAAATATTCATACGGGAAACCAAAGCTGAGATCATAAAACAAAAAAGTGAAATTGAAGCTCAAAAGCAGGAAAGACTTCAGCTTATGGCCAAGTTGAAGGAAGAAGAGAAGCGGTACGGAGAAGAATTAGACAGGCTGGAGCAAGAATCCAAGAAGATCGAATCCGATATCCGAAGACTTATTAGGGAGAAGGAGATAAGGCGCCAGCAGGAAGAGCAAAGACGGGAAGAAGAAAGAAAAGCCAGAGAAGAAGAACAGAAATCCAAAGGGGAACAGCAACCAAAAGAAGAGGCAAAGCCTGATAAGGGCAGCGGTCAGCAGGATCAGGGCAGGGGAGATCAAAAGCCTCAGGGTGTTATGACTTGGCCTGCACCAGGTTATCGCCATATTTCTTCTAATTTTGGATATAGAATACATCCCATAACCGGAGTACGGAAACTTCATAGCGGTATGGATATCAGCGGTGGCGGGATAAATGGGAAAGATGCGGTAGCTGCCGCTGCCGGTGAGGTTATTATATCAGGGTATAATAGTGGTTATGGAAACTATGTAGTGATTGATCACGGTGGTGGCATAACAACATTATATGCTCATGGTTCAAAAAGGTTGGTTGAGGTAGGACAGAATGTGTCTGCAGGTCAAGCCGTAATTAAAATCGGCAGTACTGGGGTTTCAACAGGTCCTCACCTTCACTTTGAAGTCAGGAAAAATGGTACCCCCGTAAACCCCAAACCCTATCTAGGGATTTGATAATATCAGCTTAACGGTGGCGTAGATTTTATAGGGTTTTGACAACCTGAAATAAAAATAATATAAATAATCTAATGTGGGACAGATAGACTCTGTCCCTTATTTTATGAAACTATAAGGGCTGCGGAAATCCTGCATTTTCAGAATGCATCTTAAAAAAGTTTTGAAATGACTATAAATGATGCTATAATAGGTTATGGTTTTGTATAGGCTTTGTTAGGAATTAGGGAATATGTTTTATGCTGACGAATACAAATGGAAGGGATTGGCATAAAGCATATAGGAGGAAAATATATGATAAGCAAAAAAACAGCTGCTCTGGGTGCAGCTGCCCTTATAGTTGTAACAGTTATATTGACAGCCTTTTTGACGATACAGGTCGGGACATATATTGACATTCGAAACGGTGATAGAATAATACTTTCCCGAGAGGATTATCGCTCTTTTAATACCTATTACAGGAAATTGGAGGATGTAAGAAGGGATGTTGAGGCCAACTATATTGAGGAGACCGATCCGGATGAACTTTTTGATGGCGCCCTCAAGGGAATGGTCGATTCGTTGGACGATCCCTATTCATATTATTTGACCAAAGAAGAATTTGAAGACTTTAACACCTCGACATCCGGCACTTATCAGGGCATAGGGATTATTATAGAAAAGTCTGAAGATAATCAGATAATGATCTTCCAGGTATTTAAGAACAGCCCAGCATTAGATGCAGGATTAATGACCGGAGATAAAATAATCAAGGTTGGGGATCAAGACGTAGATTGGAGCATGTATGAACAAGCCGTGGCCATGATAAAGACGGGTGAGCCCGGCAGTACAATAGATATTACCATATTGAGGGATGGGAAAACTCAGGTGTTTACAATACGTCGGGATATAGTGGAGATCCCCGATATGGAATATAGGATGCTTGATAATGATATAGGGTATATTTGGCTGTATAGCTTCGATAGTTCTGCAGCCAGGAATTTTAAAAATGCTGTTAAGGATCTCCAAGATAAGGATATGAAAGGCCTTATATTAGACCTTAGGGGTAACGGTGGCGGACTTTTGGAAGTCTGTAGTGAGATAGCTGATGTACTGCTTCCTGAGGGACTAGTGGTATACAGTGAGAGCCGTAGCGGTCAAAGAACCGAATATAAATCAGGCCGCGATCAGCTAGGGATTCCTTTAGCATTGTTGGTAAATGAATATAGTGCCAGCGCATCTGAGGTATTGACAGGCGCCGTTCAGGATTATGGCGTGGGCACTATAATAGGCGTTACTACCTTTGGAAAGGGTGTAGTACAGACCATGAAGCCCTATGAGGATGGGAGTGCTTTGAAGCTGACCACTTATAAATACTTTACGCCTAAAGGAAGGGACATTAACCATAAAGGAATTGAACCGGATATCCAGGTAGAAATGACGGAGGAGGCAGAAGAATTCATCAAGGAGAATCCAAGGGATGATTTGCCTGTCGAGTTAGATGCGCCTCTTTTAAAAGGGATAGAGGTAATCCTAAAACAAATAGAGGCTGGCTCAGAATAGGAAATTATTAAAGCATGTATATGTTTCTTACTAAACAACGATCATGCTGCGTAAAATACATTGCTTTTGAAATGATAAATCTTTTCCGCAATATATAGCAATTGCTTAATTTATAATATACTTGTTATTGGACATTAGAACCACTGAAATTTACCGTGCAACTGGTATTTGAAGAGTTTATATATAGTATAACAATGAAATGCCCAACAGGATTAAGATCCGTTGGGCATTTGCTGAAACTTTATCAAGGGTGTGGTAACTGGTATATATAGGGCGTTTTTATTTTCGAACAGACGTTCTAAAATCATAGGCAATGTGTTATAATAAATTCTTGGTGGTCATAAAATAGAATGTTTTATTTTCATGTATTTATTGAATCGGTGTAAAGCAATCCAATGGTCGGATTGCGCTTATGATATAATATTTGTTTTGAGAGGGTGAGGCAGATGGATTTTAAAATTGTATCATCGATGACACCTCAGGGGGATCAGCCCCAAGCCATCGCCTCCTTGGTGGATGGGTTGAATAAAGGTGAGCGGTATCAAACCCTGTTGGGGGTAACCGGTTCTGGGAAAACCTTTACTATAGCCAATACGATAGAAAGGGTACAGCGCCCCACATTGGTATTGGCACATAATAAGACCTTGGCGGCTCAGTTGTACAGCGAATTTAAAGAACTATTTCCCCATAATGCGGTAGAATACTTTGTAAGCTACTATGATTACTATCAGCCTGAGGCTTATATGCCTGTAAGCGATACCTATATAGAAAAAGATGCATCTATTAACGATGAGATTGATAAGTTGAGGCATTCTGCTACCTCTGCACTCTTCGAGAGGCGGGATGTAATCGTTGTTGCCAGTGTGTCCTGTATTTATGGTCTCGGAAATCCCGAGGTCTACAGGGAGCTGATGGTATCCCTAAGGCCTGGAATGACCAGGGATCGTAATGAGGTAATAAAGGAACTTGTTGAGATCCAGTATGAGAGAAACGATATAAACTTTATAAGAGGGACCTTTAGGGTTCGGGGGGATGTATTGGAGATTTTCCCCGCTTCCTCCACGAGTCATGCTATCAGAGTCGAATTTTTCGGTGACGAAATTGACAGGATTTCAGAGATTGATGTATTAACCGGAGAGATATTAGGACTAAGAAATCATGTGGTTGTTTTCCCTGCATCCCATTATGCCGTTTCAAAGGATAGATTGGAGAAGGCTATTTCCATGATAGAAGCAGATTTAGAGGACAGAGTACGGGAACTCAAAAGTCAGGATAAACTCCTGGAAGCCCAACGTATACTTCAAAGAACCAACTATGATGTAGAAATGATGAGGGAGATCGGATATTGCAGCGGAATAGAGAATTATTCCCGGTATATGGATGGAAGGCAGATAGGTGAACCTCCCTATACCCTTTTGGATTATTTCCCTAAGGATTTTCTTCTTATAGTGGATGAATCCCATGTTACTCTTCCCCAGGTCAGGGGGATGTACGCGGGGGATAGATCCCGAAAGGATAGTCTAGTAGAATATGGATTCAGGCTTCCTGCTGCCTATGACAACAGACCCTTAAAGTTTGAAGAATTTGAAGAACGACTTCACCAGGTAATCTGTGTCAGCGCTACTCCTGCAGACTATGAGCTTTCTCTATCCTCCAGGGTTGTAGAACAAATTATTAGGCCTACAGGCTTATTGGATCCTGAGGTGAGGGTCAGACCTATAGAAGGGCAGATAGACCATTTGATTGGTCAGATAAGGATTAGGGTAGATAGAAACGAAAGGGTTTTGGTTACTACCTTGACCAAAAAGATGGCGGAAATCCTGACGGATTTCTTGAGAGAAATGGATATAAAGGTAAGGTATCTTCATTCTGATATAAAGACCCTTGAGAGGGTCGAAATAATTAGGGATCTCAGAAAGGGCGAGTTTGACGTGTTGGTGGGAATAAACCTACTAAGGGAGGGTCTGGATATACCTGAGGTTTCCCTTGTAGCTATACTGGACGCCGATAAGGAAGGTTTCTTAAGATCCGACACCTCCTTGATCCAGACTATTGGGCGGACAGCCAGAAATGCCAGGGGGCAGGTTATAATGTATGCTGATACCATAACTGGATCTATGCAAAGAGCTATTGAGGAAACCAGCAGGAGAAGAGCCTTGCAAATGGAATTTAACAGTAAACATGGTATAGTTCCTACCACCATAATCAAGGATATAAGGGGTATTATTGAGGCCACCCACGCTGCCGAAGAGGGTTCCAAATATGAGATCATTCCGCAAAGTGATGAAGAGATAGAAAGGATTATTGCCGATATGGAGAAACAAATGAAAGTAGCTGCGATAGCGCTGGAATTTGAAGAGGCGGCGAAACTAAGGGATGAAATATTCAGGTTAAAAAAGGAACTGCATAATTAAGATAAGACGATTTGATAGTTGTCGCCCACAGAGTGAGTTGAAACTACCCTATTGACCTATGAAGGAGACGGAGAATGGAAACACCCATAAAGATAAAGGGAGCCAGGGTCCATAACTTAAAGAATGTGGATCTTAGCATACCTAGAAATAAATTGATAGTATTTACCGGTCTAAGCGGCTCAGGAAAATCTTCCCTTGCATTTGATACCCTCTATGCAGAGGGACAAAGAAGATATGTAGAATCCTTGTCTGCCTATGCAAGACAATTCCTTGGACAGATGGACAAGCCCGATGTAGACTATATAGAAGGATTATCGCCTGCTATTTCCATTGATCAAAAGTCTACCAGCCATAATCCAAGATCCACCGTGGGCACTGTTACGGAAATCTATGATTACCTGAGGCTTTTGTACGCTAGAATTGGTATTCCCCATTGCCCTAATTGTGGCAGAGTAATAGAACAACAGACAATAGAACAGATGGTGGATAGTATTTTAATCCTTGAGGAAAGGAGTCGAATACAATTATTGGCTCCCCTTATAAGAGGCAGGAAAGGCGAATATACTAAGCTTCTGGATCAGATAAGGAAGGATGGTTTTGTCCGTGTTCGCATAGACGGAGAAATGCTGGAATTGTCTGAGACTATTGAGCTGGACAAGAATAAAAGACACACCATTGAGGTAGTGGTAGACAGATTAATAATCAAAGATGGGATAGCTCAGCGTTTGGCGGATTCCCTTGGGACAGTATTGGGATTAAGTGGTGGTTTAGCTGTTGTAGATGTTCTTGATGGCGAAGAAATGCTCTTCAGCCAGAACTATGCGTGTCCCGAATGCAATATAAGCATGGAGGAACTAAGCCCAAGAATGTTTTCTTTTAACAATCCTTACGGTGCCTGTGAGACCTGCGACGGTCTGGGTTCTATGATGGAAGTAGACCCTGACCTTATTATACCTAATAAGGATCTGTCCTTGGCAGAGGGTGCGATAGTTGCTCCTGGTTGGAACAGCCTAAGTGAAGGTAGCATCGCCGTTATGTATTTGGATGCCCTCAGCCATCATTATAATTTTGATTTAAATACCCCTGTTAGAAAGCTTGATAAGAAGATCCTGGATATTATATTCTACGGGACTAAAGACAGAAAAATAAGTGTAGAGTATGTCCGAAAAGATGGTTCGGGTTCATTTATAAGCACCTTTGAGGGAATAGTCAACAACCTTCAGAGAAGATATAGGGACACTTACTCTGATTATAGTAAAGATTCCATTGAAAGACTCATGAGTGAAAGGATATGTCCTGCTTGTCATGGTGCGAGACTGAAACCTGAGGTCTTAGGGGTAACATTAGGGGATAAGAATATCTATGATGTAACGGCTATGTCCATAAAGGAAGTACAATCATTCTTTAATAGTTTGGAACTTACACCTAAACAGGAGATGATAGGGCATCAAATCTTTAAGGAAATACAGGCAAGAACAGGATTTTTGGTTGATGTAGGGCTGGATTATCTCAGCCTTGCCCGATCTGCGGGAAGCCTCTCCGGCGGGGAATCCCAGCGTATCAGGCTGGCCACCCAAATCGGTTCCGGGCTGGTAGGGGTTTTGTATATTTTGGATGAGCCCAGTATAGGACTTCATCAAAGGGATAACGATAGGCTTATCCATACCCTGAAAAACCTCAGGGATTTGGGTAATACCCTAATCGTAGTAGAACATGATGAGGAGACAATGTTGGCTGCGGATCACATAGTTGATATAGGGCCGGGGGCAGGGAACCATGGCGGTGAAGTGGTTGCTGTGGGTACGCCTGAGGAGATAAAAAACAATGAGAACTCGATAACCGGACAATACCTATCCGGAAAAAAACGAATAACGATCCCTAAAGCCCGCAGGGAACCCAACGGTAAATACCTTGAAATCAAGGGCGCCAGGGAGAACAACCTAAAAAATATTGACGTAAGAATCCCCCTGAGTGTAATGACATGCGTAACCGGGGTTTCTGGTTCCGGGAAGAGTACTTTGATCAATGAGATATTATACAAGTCTTTGGCTAGGGAATTGAATCGTGCCAGAGTTAAAGCAGGTAAACATGATAGAATCCTGGGGCTGGGACATCTGGATAAAGCCATTGATATAAGCCAAACACCTATTGGACGAACGCCTAGATCTAACCCTGCAACCTATACAGGGGTATTTACCGATATCCGTGAGGTGTTTTCTATGACAACGGAGGCTAAGGTTCGTGGATACAATATGGGCAGGTTTAGCTTTAATGTGAGAGGCGGCAGATGTGAAGCCTGTAAGGGTGATGGTATTATTAGAATAGAGATGCACTTCTTGCCCGATGTATATGTGCCATGCGAGGTTTGTAAAGGGAAAAGATACAACAGGGAAACCTTGGAAGTTAAGTATAAGGGAAAGAATATAGCAGATATTCTGGATATGACGGTGGAAGAGGCTCTGGAATTCTTTAAAAATATACCAAAGATCTATAGGAAACTAGATACCTTGAATGATGTAGGGCTGGGTTATATTAAATTAGGACAATCCTCCACTACCCTTTCCGGAGGAGAAGCCCAAAGGGTAAAGTTGGCAACGGAACTAAGCAAGAGAAGTACCGGCAAGACCCTGTATGTCTTGGATGAACCTACTACGGGACTGCACATGGCTGATGTTCATATGCTTATAGAAGTCTTACAAAGGCTTACAAAAGGTGGAAATACCGTTGTAATCATAGAACATAACCTGGACATTATTAAGGTTGCGGATTATATAATAGACTTAGGACCGGAAGGTGGGGATAGGGGGGGCACCGTAATAGCAACAGGGAGTCCCGAAGAAATTGCCGGTATGGATAATAGTTACACCGGACAGTTTATCAAAAAGGCCCTGGCTCGGGGATATTGATTTCTATATGGTGTCCCATAATAAGCAATGATATAAATTAGAAGATATTGGCCAGGCTTAGAACTTCCTTATCCGCAAGATCCTGGACCAGGAATCTAAGCTCAGCCAAATCGGCTAAAGATTGTTCCTTATCCTTGTGTCTAATCAGTTCATCGACACGGAATATAGTTCTATCAATGCTATCTATATCTGAATGCTCCACAAGCAGAAGCCAGGTTTTTTTGTGTTTTCCCCAAGTTTGCCGTAGGTTCTTGATCTCTGTATCAGTATCGCCCCATTCTTCATCGGATAAGGCTGCTCGGACTTTTTCCGCTTGATTAGCTAATTCATCGGAGGTTCTGGTCAGGTAGATTGTATTCCATATTGATAACCCCAAGAATATAACCAAGGCGATTAGAATAGCTACAAAGGTTTTCATTGGGCTAGCCCTTTTTGCCTTGCAGTTATTTGGAGCTGCCTTTGGGTGTCTAAGTAGGCAAAGAAAACATCCTTACTTTCCAATCCGGCCTCTTTAACTTGGGATATTAGCCAGTCTATATCCTGACCCGCTCTTTTTAGGTTATGATGCATAATACGACCATCCATTATAAGGGTTATGGGGATATCTTCCGGCTTTCCCTGGATTTCCAGGTCTTCTAAAGTCACAGTCTTCTTATCACTTTTAGGGAATACCGAAAGGTTGCCGTTGGTTTCTAGTATGGCAAATTCCACATCATCCACATTTGCCACATCCTTGGATCTTATCTGTTCTAGAAGGTCATTAATGTTGATACGAAGCCTTTTCATATTTTTTTGTTGAATGATTCCGTTTTCTATAAGAATATCGGGGGAACCGCCTACAAAGCCCCGGAACCTTTCACTTTTTAGCGACAAAAAGGAAATAGTCACTTGAGCAAAAGCCAAGGCGAATATTGGCACTAGCCCCTTTACCAGGGGGATGCCTACATCGTCGGCAGGGATGCTGGCAAGTTCAGCTATCATTATGGCAATTACCAGTTCAAAAGGTTGCATCTGTCCTATCTGGCGTTTGCCCATAATTCTAACTACAAACACGACAACTGCATAGAGCAATAAAGACCTAAAAAAAACATTAAGCAATGAATATGTTACCTCCCTTAAGCACCCGGCTTACTTTGCCTAGGTGTCCTTTCATAAGGTATCATGCCTTTGCTTAATGTTTTTTATACCTTTGGGGCCATATACCTGTTAAACCATTGATGGAGTTCTTAAACAGTTTCTCTATGGGAAGGATTTCAAACGGGAGGTAAGACTGTTACCATCCCCGGGAACTTCCGCCACCGCCACCGGAACCACCGCCACCGCTGGAACCACCGCCAAATCCACTGCCGCCAAAACCGCCACCGCCACCAAATCCGCCGCGGCCACCACCTCTTGGACCGCCCCTTCGTCCAAAGATGAGCATAAGAAGAATGAAGCGAATGATTCTGCCTCTAAGGAATATCAAATCAAAAAACAATAACCCTATAAGGAACAAAAGAAATCCACCTATGGGTATTCCTGATTCGGGATCCTGATAATCTGGGTAGGGTTCAAGGGGCTCTACCTGATCCAGGCCTTCGGAATCCAGATCATATTCTTTGTAAACTTCCAGCAGGATTGCTTTATATCCTTCCAGAAGGCCTTTAGAATAATCCCCATCAGAGAAATATGGAACCATATAATCGTCCTGTATCCAGCCGGTCTTACTATCGGGCAGTGCACCCTCCAATCCATATCCTACTTCCACCCGGGACATCCTGTCCTCAACAGCCAGGAGGATAAGCACCCCATTATTTTTATCCCTACTGCCAATACCCCATTGTCTTAAGATATCCAGAGAATATTCCTCCAGAACCTCATTGCCGATGGTATCTATAGTGAGCACTACTATTTGTGCACCGGACAGCTCGTAAAGCCTTTGACTTTGTCCTATAATAAATTGCTTCGCTTCATTGTCCAATACATCTGCATAATCGTTCACATAAAACTCATGAGTAGGGGAGGGCATTGGTTTCTGCAGGGCATTGGAATTAAGGGGTAGTAACAGAACAAAGGCTGCAATTAAAAGGGATAACACCTTTTTCACAGATAAACACCCCCGTATACAAAATTTGCTCGGATCCAAAAGGATTTCCGGTCAATCCGACCCTAAACGCCAAAATCAACCTTCGGGACTTCTTCAGCACCTTCCTGGGCCTGGAAATACTCTACTTTTTCAAAACCAAAGATCCCTGCCATGATATTTGTGGGAAAACGCCTGATAGCTGTATTATACTGGGTAGCTGATTCGTTATAATCCCTTCGGGCAACAGAGATTCTGTTCTCAGTGCCTGCCAGATTGTCTGATAGTTGTCTAAAGTTTGCGTCAGCCTTTAAATCGGGATAATTTTCAACTACCACTAGAAGCCTGGATAGAGCTCCTGTCAATTCCGCGTCCCCTTCAGCCATTTGTCCTGGACTGGTGGCTCCGGCTAATTTGGCTCTGGCATCGGATACATTTTTTAATATTTCCTCTTCATGGGCTGCAAATCCTTTGACTGTGGCTACCAAGTTGGGGATCAGATCATTTCTCAGCTGTAATTGGTTGTCGATCTGGCTCAGCTTATTGTTCACATCTTCATTGAGGTTCACCAATCTATTGTAACTGCCAATAGCACTAAAAATTAGTATAAGAATGATTGCCCCTATTACTATCCATGGGATAAATTTTCCTGACATATCAATCGAATCTCCTTTTATTTTAATTAAAAATCCCAGTCCGCAGGCCTAACGACATAACGTCCCCACGAATTTATTGTATGAATACAAAAGATTTTCATGTAACATTCTATCCAATCTGAGTTATCTTTTCAATGATAATGATGTCATAAAGATTGGGTAGAAGAAGGTACGCCTGCGAAGAACCAAATATTTTAAAAGATCTTTTAGTATTTCTTATTATATATATAAACCATTTCACAGAATAATTACCGTTATTATCTTATCATGATTTTAGTGTAAGCTGACCATGAAATGAGGTACAATTGCCTTAGGGCAGGAAAACCAATGCGCTGGATTAAGAATGGAGGACGAAAATGATATGATTAAATACATAGACTTAAGCCATGAAATAACCAATGATACACCCGTATATCCCGGTGATGCCCCAGCAAGGCTTAGCCAATACAGATATCTGGATACTGATGGATACAATTGTTTCAAGTTGGAGACCGGGATGCATGCGGGCACCCACATTGATATACCTATGCATTTGATAGAAAGTACGGTTACCATAGACAAAATGCCATTAGATACTTTTGCAGGAGATGGGTGCTTATTAGATGTTAGGGGCAAGAGCATGATTGGATATGAAGATAAATATTTAAGTTATGTATCCAAAGATGATGTCGTATTATTGTATACAGGCTACGATAACAAATATGGGACAGAAGAATATTATTCAGAACATCCTGTTATTGAAAAGGAATTAGCAGATTTTTTTATCAGCAGACAAATAAAGATGTTAGGATTTGATATGCCATCCCCCGATAGATATCCCTATGAAATTCATAAGATACTCCTTACTAACGGGATTTCCATAATTGAAAACATGGCTAATCTCTCCAAACTGCTAAATGTAGGGGCTTTTGAAATAGTAGCTTTTCCATTAAAGATAAGGGCTGAAGCATCAATGGTGAGGGCTGTGGCGAGAATTTAACTGGATGCTGGGCTTACAACAATTTCCTAAACTGGGTGCCAATTTTGGTAAATATTTGTTATAATGCATACATTCAGGAACTTATCGGACATTCCAGCTACAAGACAACAGATGCGTATACTCATGTAATCCAAAAAGCTCATACAGAATATTGTAAGTCCATTGGATATGATAGTTATAAGGGATAAAGAAACTTAGCTACAGGTGATATACACGAAGTGCTACGTGAAACATCCGGAACAGTAGGATGTTTATGAAGGTTACGAATACCACTGATATGGGGTGATACACGACATACGTCGGGGATGAATTAGTAATACGATATGGCGATGTCAGGGCGGCTCTTTGGGGATCCCCTTGGAAGGATGTAAACGGAGGAACTATCTTGGGGCATATGACGCATTAGTAAATATAATGCGAAATAAACAGGTGTGAAAAGTAATGTGATTTTAACCTATATATAGGGAACCATCGCTGGCTCAAGAATAATACGTTAAGGGATTTTAT
>JAAYSJ010000132.1 GCA_012518395.1 Clostridiales bacterium | reverse complement strand
TCTGGAACATCTTTCTAAGGATCGACCAGTAGTGGCATTGGACAGGCCGATAATGTACAGGTTTAACGGACAATCGTTCGTGGCCTAGAATTATGAAGCTCTGCTATTTTAATAGCGAGTAGTTCACAAACTAGTTTAATAGGTTAACCTATGGCTTGCGAAAAATGGTTTGTTATAAAAAATTCGGAACTGATGAAAGCCGCCAGTTCCGAATTTTTTAGTTACCTTTGTATTCTATGATTTATCTTATTCCTCAGGAATTTCTGTCTTGTAGTTTTCAGGGGTTACCACTTGTCCATCTGTTGTAATAAACAGACCGGGGAATCCTTCTTTCTCTTCACCGTCAAGCTTTTCGCCAATGATGTGCTTATAGAGATTTTCTACGCTTAAATATCCCATATCGTAGAAGTTTTGTCCTACAGCTACATCAATGAGCCCCAGGTCAAAATGAGCCATAGAGGAAGGAAATACGTCTAAGGTAACAACCTTGCGGTTTGCAGGATCAGCCTCTCTCCATTTTCTAAGCTCTGGTAAAGCATCAGGGCCTACAACATAGGGCCAGCCGCCTGCCATAAACCAAGCATCAATTTCATCACCTTTGGCTCTTGTCAGGTCTTCAATAACGATGACTGATTTATCTACGTCATCATCGCAGGGAACTGTATCTGTAACTCTAATTTTAGACCCCTCAACGGCATCGGCAAAGCCATCCATTCTGGCTGTGATATCAAAAGCTCCTGGTATACCTTCCAGCTGGGCAACATTGATTACATCTTTGTCCACGTCTTTAACTAATTCCACCATATGCTCTCCGCAAGCGAAACCAGCTTCATAGTTGTCTGTCCCACAATAGAAAATTCTCCCAGATTCAGGGGAATCAGCATCAAAGGTAGATACAGCAATTCCAGCGTCTACTGCTCTGGCTAGAGCATCTTTTAAAGCGTCTGGATGAGCACAGCTAATGGCGATCCCGTCCACTTTTCTTTCAATCAGACCATCGATTATCTCTACCTGTAATGTTGCGTCTGCTCTGACCGGCGCTACCCACTCTACATTTATACCCAGGTCTTGCCCGGCTTTTTCAGCGCCTTCTTTAGCGGGTAAAAATACCACGTTACCTAATTGCTGAGGAATAACGGCAATGGTAATGTCTTCCTTTGCCACCGGTTCTTCGGCTTCAGGCTCAGAAGGCTCTTCTGGGGTACTTGGTGTCTCGGCTTCTGGTTGCTCCGGTGCCGGGGTTTCTGTACCCGGTCCGCTACAGCCAATAATTGCGATTATTAAGGCTACAGCAATCATGATCGTCATAAACTTTCTCATGGTTTGTTTCCTCCTTTTATTATTGTTGTTATTTATTTACCGCGGCTCTTTTTTAATTGATCCGCCGTAACTGCAATGATAATTACAAAGCCTATGATCAGACTCTGCCAATGGGATTTGATCGATAAAAGTACAAGAGCATTTCTCAGGACACCCATAATGGCGGCACCTAATATGGTTCCCGTCACTGTTCCTTCTCCGCCGTCCAATGAAGCCCCGCCTATGACAACAGCTGCGATGGCATCTAATTCAAAGCCTTGGCCTGCAGTAGGTTGCCCCACTCCCAGCTTCGATGCTGTAATAATACCTGCAAATCCGGCCAATAAACTACACAGGGTATAAGCAAGTAATTTCACCCTGTTTATATTGATACCGGAGATTCTGGTTGCCTCTTCATTTCCGCCTAAAGCATATATTCGTCTTCCCGTTATTGTATTATTCAGGAACACTGCAAAAATAATAGCTACAATTATCATCATCCAGATAGGTGTCGGTATGCCTGTAATATAACCCTGTCCCAAGAACAAAAAGGTCGTTGGAACTCCAGTGACCGGATATCCTTCAGTGAGGATATAACAAAGACTTCTGGCTATACTCAGAGTGCCCAGAGTTGCAATAAAAGGTGGTAGTTTTGCCCTGACTACCAACATCCCATTGAAAAGTCCAAAGGCAGCCCCTGCAGCCAGACCTAAAAGTATAGAAGGGAAAACCGCCCAGCCTAAATTTACCATACCCATACAGGCAATAACTCCCGCAAAGCCAAAAACGGAACCGAGAGATAAATCGATCCCTCCGGCAATAATAACCATACTTACGCCAATTCCTGTTATAGCATATGTAGAAAAATTCCTGGCTATAGAGAGCACATTATCGATTGATCTAAAAGGTTTGCTGACAATGTACATAGCTATGCTCATCAGCAATAATACGATAAAAATATTAAACGAAGATGACTTTACAGCCCTTTTCACTGCTGCAGTAAAGCCATTTTGCTTCCCTATTGTTTTATCTGTCATTGGTATCCTTCTCCCTTCTATGATATCGCCATCTTCATAATGTTTTCTTGACTCGCGTTTTCCTGTGTTATTTCACCCTTTATGCGGCCTTCATGCATGACAACGATTCGGTCGCTCATACCGATGATCTCGGGAAGTTCTGATGAAATCATAATAACAGCTACCCCTTGCTTAGCAAGCCGTGACATCAGCAAATGAATTTCCTTTTTTGCTCCCACGTCAATTCCCCGGGTAGGCTCATCTAATATGAGAATATCGGGTTCCATAGCCATCCACTTTGAAATGACAACTTTTTGTTGATTGCCACCCGATAAGTTCTGAACCAGCTGCTCCTGGCTCGGTGTTCTAATCTGGAAGCTTTTTATATAATCGTCTGCCAGCTTTGCTTCCTGTTTTTTATTAATAAAATTAAACTGGCTTAGTTTCTTCAGACTGGCCAAAGATATATTCTCCTTAACGGCCATACCAAGAACCAAGCCCTCTTCTTTACGGTTTTCGGGCACCAAGCCCATACCATGCTTTAGCGCATCCACCGTTGATTTGATTTCTACCTTTTCCCCGTGTATGTAAATCTGTCCACTCTCTTTTTTGTCTATACCAAATACGGCCCGCATAACCTCGGAACGCCCGGCCCCAACAAGTCCTGCAAAACCCAGTACTTCCCCTTTTCTGACATGAAAATTGATGTCTTTAAGGAAATCCGTATTTAAATCCTTTACCTCTAGAGCAATATCTGTGATCTCAGCATCCTCTTTTGCGAAGATATCACTGATTTCTCTGCCTACCATCATATTTATGATACGTTGCTCTTCAATTTCTTCTTTGGCCAGCTTGCCTACCATTTTACCATCCCGCAAAACAGCCACTTCATCGGAGATATGTACTATTTCTTCCATCCGATGGGAAATAAAAATAACAGCGACATTGTCTTCCTTTAACCGCTGAATGATCCCAAACAATACCTTTGTTTCTGTTTCAGTCAGGGATGAAGTAGGTTCGTCCATAATGATAACTTTGGCGTCTAAAGACAGAGCTTTGGCTACCTCTAACATTTGCCTTTGTGCTATTGAAAGCTTGGCTACCTGGGTGCGGGTATCCACATTCAGGGCTACCCTTTTCAATAGCCCCTTCGCTTCCTCATGCATCGCATTCTTGTCGACAAAAATTCCTTTTCTTTTTTCCCGTCCGATGAAGATGTTTTCAGCGATATCCATGTTGCCAATATCCATAAGCTCTTGATATATAACTCTGACACCAAGATTTCTGGCGGATAAGGGGTCTTGTATGTCCACAAGGTTGCCTTCTATAAAGATTTCACCCTGATCCTTCTCGTATACACCGGCCAAGATTTTCATTAAAGTAGACTTGCCGGCCCCATTCTCACCCACCAGGGCAATGACCTTGCCGAGCTCCACAGAAAAATCAACGTCATCTAGGGCAAGAACGCCAGGGAACCGCTTTGTAATGCCCTTCATCTCTAAATATGGAGCTTTATTAGGCGTAGTATTTTCCACTTTTTCACCTTCTTTTCCTCAGTCTTTCTGCTATAAATATCTTAATTTATATAGAGATTCTTTATACAGTAATATTTTGGAAAGAGCGTCTAAGGGTCAAATTCTATTTTCAGTATTCTTTTTTATCCGATCCGTGAGATTTTAACCAGCTAACAGCTTATTATGTAAAACACGTAACTTTGTAATTTTCTATATATCCTGTTAATCCAGTTTCGAAATAAAGGGTTCCATAGGTTTATTCCCTTTATATATTTTGCCCTATATTTGCAAATCATAAGTTTTATATCAAATACTTTAGAATATAATGATAATAGATTTTAGCCTTTAAGTCAAGGGAGCGTGAGTTTAGTCTGTTTGTCCCCCCATCTGCAAACATGCAGATAGCTTGGCGAGGCGGTTCCATTGCCTTGGCTTCCGACCCCTCCAGCTTGTTTAAGGTTCTATTATAATAGGAGTTTTTAATGGGCAAAGCTGCCATAAGATATCCATTACATCATCGTCCACAGCTACGCACCCCAAGGTCCAGTCCCCATGGCTTCCATGACCGTGAATCATAATTTCCCCTCCCATAGGGGTCTTCCAGGGAGGCTGGCCGTCTGTATCAATCCTCTCTGCTATAGATTCATATGTTGCGGCCTCTATGGCCTCTTCTTCTAGGGCAGCCTTGGCATCCTCCTTATTAGGATAGGATACGCCTAATGATTTGTAATAAAGGCTCTTATCGTTTCTGGTGCAAACATAATAATTACCTTCCGGCGTCCTTCCGTCCCCTTCCCGTTTCTTATGTCCGACGGGGTTAAAACCCAAAGCTATCGGATAGGCGTCATACAATTCTTCTTCGTCCCATAATTCCAGTAGCCGTTCAGCTTTTTTTACTATTATCTTAGGCTGTGACAGCTTTTGGGGCAGGTGTTTTACGGGTTCTCTGTCTCCTACAGGTTGGGAGTTGTCCGGGTCATGGCCATGGATCCCATCTTTTCGATCCCGGAGCATTCTGTCATTAGGATTATGACCGGGTTCAACCAAAATTGTATTCCCGACATCGTTTCCAGGGATATCGTCAACTTCATATTCCCTTTCTGCCTCAACCCTTTCCTGAGATCCGGCGGGTTCCATAACTGTGGCAGATTCATGAGGGTCTTCCCCGCCATTATCTTGTCCTTTATCATCGAAGGCAGCACAGGCGGTGATACCTGATACCATAAATATAAATATCAAACAAAACATTAAAATTTCTTTAATGGTACTCACAAGCTCCCCTCATTTCTGTTCCGCCTGTTGGATAATCTTCTTTACCCTTTTTTCAAAGGTTTCCCGGTCAAGCATTACAATCCGGTCACACTTTAAACATTTCATTTTCATATCGGCTCCCACCCTGGTAACCTTCCATTGACTATTTCCGCAGGGGTGCTTCTTTCTTGTCTCTATGATATCCCCTACAAAGAACTGCCTTACCATAATCCAACCTCCTCCCTCATCCTTTTTCCTCACCCATATCCATTATCTTTAGTTTCGGGTATGGAACTTCAATATGATTTGCTTCTAAAGCCTTTTTGATTTCTTTTCTGAGATCCCTTTCCACCGCCCAATGTTTTACCGGCAGTGTTCTCCCCACGACCCTTAGAGTCAAGGCTGTCTTATCCATCTCTACGATACCTAATACTACAGGAGTCTCCGCTACGTCTGGGTTATCCTTTGCGTATACTTCCGCAGTTTTATTTATTATCCCGATAGCCTTATCCACATCGACCTCATAGGCTATCCTCACATCCACAATGGCTGCTGAATTTCCCTTAGAATAGTTCGTTACCTTGGATATCCGTCCATTGGGAATTACATTTACATCCCCTTCGAATCCCCTGATCTTGGTGATCCTAAGACCTATTTCCACTACTGTGCCGGTTATCCCTTCCACCTTTACAAAATCACCTACACCATACTGATCCTCAAAGATGATAAAAAAACCGGTAATGATATCCTTTACCAAACTCTGAGCGCCAAAGCCTATAGCCAGACCCCCTATCCCTGCAGTCGCCAGAATCGAGGTCGTATTTATGCCAAGCTCACCGAGTATCATAATAAGAGCGATAAAATAAACCACATATCGAAGTATGCTCTGTATCAGGGCCTTTAAAGTGTCATTTTTAGTTCGATTTACATTAGATCTCTCAGCTCGTCTGCCAAACAAGCCCTTTATAAGGGGAACCCCTAAACGGACAAGCATTAGGGCTACCACCCATATTAGGACTATTCTAATAAGTTTGCCGCCTATGGATACATAATTTTCTAATGTCCATTTGCTAAAAGACGAAATAATATCCTCAAGCATTTTAAATCACCTCTCCCCGTATTATGCTATGGTTTGGATTTTTCATTATACCCTTTATCCATTCGGGAGCGTAATCATTATTTCTTATAGAGTTTAGCCGCATTGACCAAACCCATAAAAAGCCCCAACATCCTTTTGTCAGTATCCCACATTCTTTCTGGGTGCCATTGAACCCCTACCGCAAAGGTATTGGTAATCGATTCTATTCCTTCAATTACACCATCTTCAGATTGGGCTGTCTCCCTAAAGCAAGGGGCAATCTCTTTTATTGCTTGATGATGAAAACTATTTACTCGAAACTTTTCTGTCCCAATCAATTTCTTCAAAATTGAACTCTCTACTAAGCCCACCTCATGGGTTCCATACCATCGGGGGGCTGACTGGCTATGTTTTAATAGCATTCCCCTATCCCATTGACTATCCAGATCCTGATATATCGTTCCCCCCATGGCGATATTCATAATCTGTACTCCCCTGCAGATACCCAGTATCGGAATATCCTTTTTTATGGCTTCCTTACAAAGATAAATTTCCAATTCATCTCTTATAGGGTTTACAAAACCCAGTTTAGGATGGGGGCTCTCCCCGAAATATGCAGGCTCTACATCCTGACCGCCGGTTAAAAGCAGACCGTCTATATTGTCTAAAACATCCGAAATGCTTTCTTTATCCATATTGGGTATCAAAAAGGGTAGACCCCCCGCCTTTAGCACCCCTTCATAGTACCCGCTATGAAGCTGGGAAGTCCCCTTTTCCAAATCGTAATCACAGGTTATACCGACAATAGGTCTTGACATATACACCCGCTTCCTTCTATATTGTTTCTATCCATATCAAGTTCAGTGTTACCTTCCCATATCACATTCAGTGTTACCGCCAGAATAGGTATGACACAAACCACCCCTTGATCTATATGCCCTATTTCAAATATTATGCTTTCTAACTTCCGACTTCTAACCTCTAACTCCTAAACCCTAAAACTTGTTCATATATCGACCCAGTTCCCAGGGGGTCACCTGAACCTTGTATTCGTCCCATTCGATTCTTTTTGCTTCCGCATATCTCCCGTAAATATGCTGGCCCAAGGCCTCCTTTATTATTTCGTCTGCCTTCAAGGCCCTAATGGCGTTGGCGAGATTGCTGGGCAACCGAGGAATCTGTCCATCCAGCCTTTCCTGCTCTGTCATATCATAGATATTGCAATTTACCGGATCCGGCGGCAATATCCTTTCCTTGATCCCATTAAGCCCTGCCTTTAGAGTAACTGCCAATGCTAAATATGGGTTACAGGAGGGATCGGGGCTTCGCAGCTCTACCCTGGTACCTACCCCTCTATTTGCAGGAATCCGGATAAGGGGGCTTCTGTTCTGCCCTGACCAGGCTATATAAACCGGAGC
>JAAYSJ010000131.1 GCA_012518395.1 Clostridiales bacterium | reverse complement strand
TGATGGCGTTGGCAAGGTTACTGGGCAACCGGGGAATCTGTCCGTCCAGCCTTTCCTGTTCTGTCATATCATAGATATTGCAATTTACCGGATCTGGCGGCAATATCCTTTCTTTGATCCCGTTAAGCCCTGCCTTTAGGGTGACTGCCAATGCTAAATATGGGTTGCAGGAGGGATCGGGGCTTCGCAACTCTACCCTGGTACCTACCCCTCTATTTGCAGGAATCCGGATAAGGGGGCTTCTGTTCTGCCCTGACCAGGCTATATAAACCGGAGCCTCGTATCCTGAAACCAGCCTCTTATAGGAATTGACTAAAGGATTGGTGATAGCAGTTATGGCGGGAGCATGTTCCATAAGCCCCCCGATATAATACATTGCAGCATCACTTAATTCCATCTCGCCGTTGGGATCATAAAAAGCATTATCCCCGTTGACAAACAGTGACTGATTAAGGTGCATCCCCGAACCGGCTATCCCAAAGACTGGCTTTGGCATAAAGGTGGCATGGAGGCCATGTTTTTTGGCAATTATTCTAACCACCATTTTAAATGTCATTATATTGTCCGCTGTTCTCAATGCGTCATCATATTTAAAATCTATTTCATGTTGCCCGGGTGCTAATTCATGGTGGGAGGCCTCAATTTCAAATCCCATATCTTCCAAAGTAAGGCACATCTCCTGGCGGGCATTTTCTCCTAAATCAATAGGCCCCAAATCAAAATATCCTGCGTTATCATGGGTATTGGTAGTGGATTTGCCATCTTCACCGATATGAAACAGGAAGAATTCAGCCTCAGGCCCAACATACATACTGTAGCCCATGTCATGGGCTTCCTTTAAGACTCTTTTCAAGGTATTCCTTGGACATCCTTCAAAGGGTGTCCCATCTGCATTATAAACATCGCATATAAGTCTGGCTGCAGTGGCATCCCCGCTGCTCCATGGGAATATAACAAAAGAATCCGGATCCGGGTGCAGATACATATCCGATTCCTCGATCCTTACAAAGCCCTCTATAGAAGAACCATCGAACATCATTTGGTTGTCCAGGGCTTTATCTAATTGCTTGAGAGTTATGGCTACATTCTTCATGGTTCCAAAAATATCTGTAAATTGCAGGCGAATAAATTTTACGCCTTTATCTTTACAAATTTTCTTAATTTCTTCTCTGGTATACCTGGACATCAAACAATCCCCTTTCACAAAAACAACATTTGGTTTCATCCTATAATATATAACAAGTAACAAATAGTCCCCGATTTCATACGTATGGTATATACTAAATCATAACTAAGCATTCCTCTTTTGCATAGTTGTGATAAATCAAGTTTTTAGATATTATACCATAAATCAGGGATATGGGCCTAGGCCTTATCTGTGATTGCTGTTTAATTGAAATTCACTCTTAATTGATAATAATAACTGGTATCACCGAAAGTTAAATAATTGTTAAATCCGCGTAGTTTGTTATGTCACCCCGTACTTTAGAATAGCATAGTGGTATAATGAATGTTAATTGAGAAAACAGTTCAAAGGGGGGCTGTCATATGAAGGACCGTTATAAAGAAGGACGGACAACTGCATACGTCACCGTAGCCATAAACGCACTCCTTACTGCAATTAAATTATTAGCAGCCATCATTGCCAACAGCACTGCAATGATAGCAGATGCTGCCCATTCAGCGTCAGATATATTGACCACCATTGCCGTCATCATCTCATTTAAAATAGCAGAGAAGCCGGAAGATGCAGAACACCCCTATGGCTATGAAAAGGCAGAATCCATTGGAGCAAAGATAGTCGCGGTTCTATTGCTTTTTGCAGGCCTGGGCTTGGGTTTTAAAGCCATAGGAAATATAAAAGCCACCCATGTGATCGTGCCGGGTTCACTAGCCTTATATGCAGCTATCCTGTCCATTATAACCAAAGAGGCTATGTTTTGGTATACCCTCGTTACTGCAAAGCGAATTAACAGTACTGCTTTGAAGGCTGATGCGTGGCATCATCGTTCCGACGCTATTTCATCAATAGCAACTTTTATCGGAATCGGTGCTGCCAGAATTGGCTTTCCCCTGGGGGATACCATAGCGGCTCTAATAGTTTCGATCATGATTTGTAAGGTTGCTTTAGATATAATGAAAAAATCCATAAAGGAATTGATGGACTCTTCTGCTCCTTTAGATACGATCAACGCAATAAGCCGAAGTATCGAATCTGTATCCGGAGTTAAAGGAATCGATAGTATAAAGACCAGGGTTCATGGCCATCTAATCTATGCCGATATAGAAATTCAGGTAGACGAACACATTTCTATATCTGAAGGCCACAAGATAGCCCACAAAGCCGAAAGTAAAATCCTATCCGATATCGAAAATGTAAAAGGGGTAATGATACATGTTCATCCCGTATAATATTCCCCCTACATTGCAGAATCTGGTTTGCTAAAATTCACCCCATTAATAGGCCACTTTGCCAATTACCACAAGTCAGATTTGCTTGAAATCTGTTATATAATTAGTATATAATAAAATATATGCAAAATACTGATACTTTATTGTATATACAGTGATATCTATATGCTTTTACTATATATGCTGCACTATACTAACCACATGCATAAAACGATTGTACCGTTGATAGTCTACCTGGTTTAATTCGGGTGATATAATCATAAATAGTGCAAAATATATAGGTAGCTTTAACTGATAACTACAATTTTGAGGGGATGTTCAAAATGAGAAGGTGGGTCTCTGTTTTTCTGTTTTTTATCTTTTTCCTTGCCCCTATTGGGTCATTTGCTGCTCAGGCTCCCTTGGCATTAAAGGGTAAAAGTGTTTATGTGCCTGACGAAACCGAGATTGAACTTGTCCATTATAACGCTTTTTTTCGAATCAGAACCGGTTTTACCTCTGCAGATATTTCCATGGTAATAAAAAATCAAGACGTGGATCGCGATACTACGATCCGAATGGGTATGCCTGTACAAAACTCCCACTTGGGGAAATTTAGGGAGCTTTCTGTATATAGTGACGGTAAACCCCTGAAGGTGATTCAAAGATCATCTCTTAAAAAACCGCCGACAGAAAAGAAAGTTGAAGTAAATAGATGGTATGTATGGGAAGTTTCCCTGGAGCCGGGTGAATCGAAGGTCGTAGACCATTCATTTGTTTTTGATAACGGCCTGGAATTAGACGGGTCTGAGACCGTAATCTATCCCATGGAACTACTTGAAAATTGGAACGGGCCTATTAAGCATATACAGATTATAACGGATTTAGATTTTTACGCGCCTTATGCTTTTGAGCCAATGCCTAGCATTGCCCCTGTTCAATATGATAATGGTGGCAGATTAACCTTTCAATTGGATAATGTCAGCCATCTTCCAAGTGTATTTAGCCTAACCTTTAAACCAATGGATGTAGTCATCAGCAGATATATTGACCAAACCTATGGGGAAGAAAAAGAAATTAAAGGTATTCTAGATGCTTACAAGAACAGAAGTTACCACCAAACAATAGAATTGATCCACGATTATCTCAATGTTTCCGATGATATAGGGGCATTAGCAGAACTTAAATATCTGGAGGCCCTATCCTACCAATACCTTTACGATTTGGATAAGGCATTAAGCCTTTACGACCAATTAGAGCCAAACCCAGGGTTTGGCGATGATCTGTCACAAACCGTAAAAAACAAGATAATCTATGATAAAGTTACTATTTTAAAAGGTCAGCCTGATAGCGATGAAAAAATCCTAAACTATTTGACTTCTGTAAAGGATGATATTGATAAGGGTACTGTTTTCGATATGTGGCTAGAACAAGAAATCGCGCATTTCACCCCGCAAAGCGTTATAAAACCCGATCCGGAAAATTCTGAAAAGGATAAAAAAGAGGCAGAAGAAGCCGAATCGGAATCTAATCCTAAAGATGAAGCCAATAAGATAACCATAGGCAATTATCAGTTTTACTTTGAGGAAATTGTCATTGCAGCCCTGGTGCTCTTAATAATAATACTAATTATTATAAGTATTATTAGAAGAAAACGGCGCAGAAGACGCAGTTCCATCTTCAGATATTAACTCATCGCCCTTCCTTGGCGGAATAATTCATTCATATTATTTATTTGGGGGTATTTTATGAACTTATGTTTTATCGTGAACCCAATTGCCGGCAAGGGCAAAAACCCTGCCATCAATGCCATTCCTGTTATTGAAAAATATTGTCGTGACCGGGGAATAAACTTTAAAATCAAAAAGACTTCCTACAAGGGTCATGCCATTGTTCTGGCTCAGGAGGCTTCGTCCCTTAAAAGCAAATACGATGCCATTATTTCTGTAGGTGGGGACGGCACCTTTTTAGAAATAGTTAACGGTCTTCAAAATACTGAAATTCCCCTTGGTATCATACCTTCCGGCTCTGGCAACGATTTTGTTCGTTCCATTGGGGTTCCTCGTGATATAGAGGCTGCTTTGGACATCATAGTCGAAAAGAAAACCCGTATAGTGGATATAGGCCATTTCAATAATATCTTTTTTGCCAACGTAGCCAGCGTTGGGTTTGATGCTGAGATAGCTCGGGATGTAGGTAAGTTTAGAAAACTCTTTCCTGGTGGGGCAGCCTATTATGTAGCGGCTCTTACTAAATTTTTTACTTACAAATTTAAAAGTACGACCCTCACTATTGATGGGGAGAAGCACCAGTTTCGGATACTCCTTGCGGCCATAGCAAATGGCAACTATTATGGGGGAGGTATGAAAGTGAATCCACAAGGCGATCTAAACGATGGCTACCTGGATATAATCGTCATTACTGCTATTCCCCGCTACAAAGTCCCCCTTATAATGACCCAATTTGTTAAGGGCACCTACCAGAAGCTACCCTTTGTTAAAACCTTCAGGTGTAAAGAAATCTCTATAGAAAGTCCGGACGAACTTATCATAAATGCGGATGGGGAAGTTTTTAGCGATGTTCCGCTGGCCTTCAATGTGGAGGCATCGGCCCTTAATGTTATCTGCGGGTAAGACGCCTTGTTAAATTTTTTCGGAGGTAATTTTAATGGAAATGTTACATAGAATTATCAATCAATATATATCGGAAATTATTTTGGGTCTCTTTATAATTACATTGTTTGCCATAATTTTTGCCATAGCTAATTCTATCCGTTTATCCAAGACAATCAAGAAATATAAGCAGTTAATGCGGGGTATGGACAACAAAAACTTAGAATATATGCTTAATGAACACTTGGCTATGGTAAAAAGGGTGGACTCCAGGGTTCGCGGTCTGGATAAAAACCTGGAAGGAATAAATAAACGGTTATCAAACCGTATCAAGAAAGCGCCAGTTATACGCTATAATCCCTTTGAAGAGATGGGTGGTAATCAGAGCTTTTCCCTGGCTCTTTTAGACGAACATGGGGACGGGGTGGTTCTGACAGGCCTATATTCAAGGGAGGGCTCAGCTGTTTTTGCCAAACCCGTTCTAAGGGGGCGATCCGAACACCCATTATCAGAAGAGGAAAAACGATCTATAGATATGGCTCTGGATTCAGATAATGCATAAAAAAGCCACCTCCTGAGATAATAAGCAGGGAGGTGTTTTTTCATGACTACTATAGCGATTTCCAGGTCTTTGGCCCAACTGAAAGAAGAATTAGAAGGACTGGGCTACCGGGTATATTATGAAGATGAAATAAACACGCCCACCGACATATTCATATATTCGGGGGATAGCGTAGGCGGCTCCCTCTACTCCGCAAACCAAATGCTAAGTACCGTATCAATGCAAAACAGCTCAGCGATGCCCCTCAATAACGGGGGAACCTTATTGATCGACGCTAAAAACAAATCCTTGGCAGAAATTAAATTTATTATTGAGAACAGAACTTACAGCCCTCTGTTTTAACAGTTTGCCCTTTAAGAGTCTTTAACGGATATTTTGTCAGATTATATGATATGCCTGCGCTTATTATATCCGCCATCTTCATAACCAGACTGAGTCTCGTGTTTTGTAATATTACATGTTCCATAAATCCCCCTACGTTCACTATTCCCATTATATGGACGTTGCCTATGGCCGGAAGCCTTTTGTTCACGCCAGCCCCCGGTATTATTGGCCCCACACCGGTGGATATGCACCCCACATTTTCTGCCTTCCCTAAGCAGGCGTCAACGCAGATTATAAAAGGATTTGTGTAGGAATCTCCTATCTTTGTGACAATCCCCTTTAAGTTTTTAGCATGTACCGGTTCTTCCAAAGTACCATATACTTGGATATTGCCGTCGTTGGCATACCTTAATCTATGCCCTACCAATGGGCCCAGAGAGTCACCTGTAGATCTGTCAGTTCCCACACATAAGATAATGATTTCAGAATATCCATCATGGATGTTGTCCAAGAGCACCTCTTCGAACCTTTTACTAAAAATAGAAACAGCATGGGGTTTGTGAATATTTATGTAATTAGGATTCATTCAATGGTTTCCCCCATCATTTTTACTATCATCTTTTCCCAAACCAAAGCTTAGATACATAAAGGCAATATGCAAAATATGGATAATCCTTTAGAGCGTCACCCATAACATTATATTCTATGACTATTAACGATCCTATTATTCCTAACTATTAGACCCTCATCATATAAAGGGTGCATTCAATAACCAATAGAAGAAGGATTTTGACATATTTTATCGAAAATAATATCAAAGGATTTTAAAGAGGTGTCCTATGAAACCTATAAAAATTATAATCGCCCTTTTATTGATTATTGGGGCGTTGGTCATAACATTTTTAATATTCGATTTGAAGACTCCAAAAAAAGCAAACCTATCCCCCATCCAACACCCCCCTATTGATCTTTCAGAAGATGACAGCATCATCTTCTATGAGGGTGGATTCACTATTGTTGGTAAAGAAGCGACCTATTTTAGTGACGAAGGCCTTAGAACATATTTTCCCTTTAGCGGTCAGGGTATAGACGGGCAACACTTCAATATAACCGATATCACAGTTAACTTTATGTTAGTCAATGGCCGGGATATCTATAAGGTTGAAGGCAACAGTTTGAAGAGAATATATGTTCTAGAAGCTCCTGCTATTGCCATTAAAGAGTTTGGGGATTATTTGATTTTGTATATTGATAATAATGATGGAGAAATCGTATTGCAATATTTAGATATAGAAAATACTACCCTATCAGATTTGGCTTTGGACAATGATTTTGTTTTTTTAGATTTGAGCTGTAGCGAGGATAACACCGGTCTCTCTGTTCTCACCCTTGACGTAAGCGGATCTTATCCATCATCGAAAGTGCTTCATTACGATAAAAAGATTTCTCTTCAGGGCTTTTTATCCCTAAAGGATCAGCTTCTCTACAGAATTTATAGATTGTCTGACGATTTTCTGCTCGTTGGCAACCACGATTTAGTATGTTACAATAAGGAAGGGGATATTAAATGGGCCGCCCAAAATAAGGGTACGGGAAGTATCTGTGTTATACCTAATAATTCAGAATTGCTCGTCTATTTTGAATATGGTTATAAAGCAGACGGTGATAGGGATCAGGGCAATGGCATATTTATTGACGATCAAGGCAATTATCGATTTATTCAAATGCCTGCCCAATTAACAAATATACTCCCCTACAATAAAAATTTTATCGCCATAGGGTATGGCAACAGGATTATTGTTTTGGATAAAAACGGAAAGGTAAAAAAAGAATATTCCGTTGAAATAGAAATAAAAGATCTGTATGTAAACCCCTTTAAAAACGATTATATATATATTGTTGATAATAAAAATATACTGCAGGTTTTTTCGCTAAAAACGGAACACAAAAACAATTAGATCCTATATGCCTTTTGTAAATACTAGTGTCATATGGAAGATTTATAAAATATTCTAAGCTAATGTGCTTTCCGTGTATATGAACCAACAGAAACATTTTACGGCATTTAGGTTTTCGTGAAAGTATATGCCGTAAACACATAGAAGGGAGGAAGGATATGGGCCTAAGATATGAATATTTTTAAGGCCTTTGTCCGGACTAATGGGCATTATTGATTTGGGTATTATCGTTATAATTGGAATTAGTGTGCTGTTCGCCGTTTATTATGGGTTCAGTATCTCTTTGTGCAATATAGGATCTTTTATTCTCTCTTGGTTTATTTCCCTGATCACCCATCCTTTCTTGACCAGGGTTATTGCTAGAAAACACCCTGATTTCTTAGAAAAGATAGCCTACTATTCGGAAGGTTCCTCTAAAATACCTTTTAGTGATAGGGTTCTGCCGGTGGTATCCCTGTCAGAGAATCAAATTTCCAAAGCGATTGAAACTTCTGGATTGCCACGTCCATTTAGTAATAGCATTAGGTTTAACCTTCTCCGTCAAAACCTTAGTGGAATGGATAACTTAGGCCAATATTTTGATTATACAGTTGTAAATATAATCTTGAACCTTATGAGTTTCTTTATTATTTTCCTGATATTGCAGGTTTTGTTCAAGTTGGCAATTTCATTTATCAGCCATACTATTGAGCTCCCGATGCTCAGAAAGCATGATGGTTTATCAGCCGGGGTTCTGGGTCTTTTCAGAGGCGTCTTATTCCTCTTTATAATCACTGCCTTTGTACCCCTGCTTTACTTGGTTGTTCCCGCTGATTTTATGGCAGGGCTATTGGACGGTTCCAAGCTGATTCATTTTTTTATCAAGGGAAATCTGTTTACTTCTTTTATTAAGGGTGTTTTCTAAGCCCCTTAACCCCATAGGGATATTTATCCTTCAATATTTTGTTTCACGTGAAACATTCTTAGGGGATTGAAATTATTTCTATAAGCCTTTCCAGATCTTCATGGCCATAGTATTCTATTTCTATAGTCCCCTTTTTCGCCCCTTGCATGATGGTAACCTTCGTCCCCAATGTTTCTTCCATCTTTTCTTCAAGGCTAATTATATAGCTGGGTTTTGATTTAGGCGGCCTTTTTTGTTTTTTGTTTTTTCCCTCTTTTAATTTATTTACCAGGGTTTCAGCTTCCCGAACGCTTAATTCTCTGGTTATAATCGTTTCTGCGGTTTTTAACATGAGCTCATCATCATTTAGCCCTAACAAAGCCCTTGCGTGACCAGCAGTTATGGCCTTTTTTATTAACAAATCTTTTATACCCGTTGGCAAATTATTAAGTCGCAGGGCATTTGCAATGGCAGAACGGCTTTTGCCCAGCCTTTTGCCTACTTGTTCCTGGGTCAGACCATAGCTTTCGATTAAGCTGTTTATCCCTTCAGATTCTTCCATGGGATTGAGGTCTTCTCTTTGGAGGTTTTCTATAAGGGCAATCTCCAACATCTCTTTTTCATCCATATCTCTTACAATAATGGGTATCTTGTCTAGCCCTGCCAGCCTCGCTGCCCGCCATCTTCTTTCTCCTGCTACTATGGTGTAGCGATCCTTAGCGGGCTTTACGATTATAGGCTGAACCACCCCATGTTCCATTATAGACCTGCTAAGCTCCATTATGCTTTCATCATCAAAGTTGCGTCTAGGCTGCTGTATGTTTGGATCTATTTCGTTTATCTTTACCTCAATAACCCCTTCATTTTCAGAGATCTCATCTTCTAATGGCTCATAGGATTGAAACAATGCATCCAATCCCTTTCCCAACCTTTTCTTAGTCATACTTCCTTTCCCCCCTTTCCCTTTCCAGGAATTCCTCAGCGAGCTCCCCATAAGAAACGGCTCCCACACACTTAGGGTCATAAAGGCTTATAGGCAGCCCATGGCTGGGAGCCTCTCCAAGCCTGATATTTCTTGGAATTATCGTCGTAAACAATTCCTTTCGAAAATGTTTTTTAACCTCGTCCACAACTTGGATGGACAGATTTGTTCTGGCATTGAACATAGTGAGGACAATTCCTTCCATTCTCAGGTCAGGGTTTGAGATCTTCTTCACCCTTTGGATGGTGTTTAGGAGCTGCGTAAGACCCTCCAAGGCGAAGAATTCACATTGTATGGGTACCAATACACTATCTGCCGCCGTAAAAGCATTTATCGTTAGGAGACCCAAGGACGGTGGGCAATCAATTAAGATATAATCGTAATTTTCCCTTATTTGGGAGATGGCTTTCTTTAGTATGTATTCTCTGCGATCCATCATTACCAACTCCACCTCTGCACCGGCCAGGGGTAGATTCGATGCTAAAATATGCAGATTTTTTACTTTCGTTTTCTTTATCCCATTATTTATATCTGCATCATTTATTAAGATGTCATAAATCGATATAAGTGACCGTGCTTCTTTGTCGATGCCCAGACCACTGGTAGTATTCCCTTGAGGATCTATATCAATAGTCAATACCCTTTTACCCAGTTGAGCCAGGCTTGCCCCTAGATTAATATTTGTTGTAGTCTTGCCGACGCCACCCTTTTGATTGGCAATAGCAATAATTTTTGGCATCATAACAACCCCTTTTATATATCATAAAACTTAAAATGTGATTTAATAATAGAACCATCGTCCCTTGGTTTTTATAATTTATATGAAATAATATAAAAACCAGCATTCAACAATTGACCCCTAATATCCCTTAGGGAATTCTGCTATTCTCATTATAGATTAAATTTGATTTTCTTTAAAGGCTTTTCAACAAAAGATTTGTTTTTTAGAAAGGCTACACTGCATAAATCCATAAAGTTTTTAATAACCAATAGAAAACCTTATTTATTTTATCTGGATTTCGGTATTGTAACAGTTATTTCAATGGAATCACCCATATCTACCTCCTTTAACAAGGGGACAATTCCATAGTCCTTCATCATGGCCACTGCATTTTTAATAGTATTAATGAAAATTCTGAGATCCCTATAACCGCCTATCATTTTTCCTTTTCCCGATTCTAAGCCATCTAATTGAATTTTCTGCAAAACTTTTTCCACCAACTCCTCAGAATCCTTTACATTTAAATCCTTATTTATAATCCTATTCAATATTTTCATCCTTAGTTCATCATCAGGCAATCTTAGAAGGCACCTGGCATGTCTCTCTGTAAGGCTGTGTTCTACCAACTTTTCTTTAAGTTCATCAGAAAGCCTTAAAAGACGGATTTTAT
>JAAYSJ010000195.1 GCA_012518395.1 Clostridiales bacterium | reverse complement strand
GTAACAAGACGCTTTCTCCGTCGCGTTCGACTTCCGCTTCCGGAGGCACGAGCTCCATTAACTCCGCGATCGCGCCGCCCGTTTTCGCCTTCGCTCTGCCTTCCAACATGCGGCCCAGAGCGATCAGTGTCAGGATTGTTACCGCCGATTCAAAATAGAGGGAGTGACGCAATTTTTCTAGTTGGATAAAATCGAATCTCATCGCCGCGTCGGCCATCTGATAGAGAACCACGATGCTATAAAGAAATGCCGATCCCGATCCGACCGCAATCAAAGCATCCATATTCGGATTGCGTCGCCAGAGCGACATAAAGCCGCGTCTGAAAAGATCGCGATTGAAGTAGATGACGGGCAAAGTAAGAAGCAGCTGGGTCAGGGCGTATTGCAGGCTGTGTTCAACACCGGTAAAAAAGCCGGGTAAAGGGAGTCCGATCATCGGCCCCATGGTCAGATACATGAGCGGCAGAGTAAAAACGAGCGAGGGCCAAAAGCGCTTCTTGGCTGCCATATATTCATCTTCGCCCAAACGAGGCCCGGTTTGAGCTCGGGAAGCTGTATATCCTTTTTCCGAAGCCTTTCCGACACCATCCCGCCTATTCGTTACACCTGCAGCTGTTCCGGTAACAGTGTCGCCAGCATCCACACGCTTTTGCTCTGTCAGCGCGGCGCCGTAGCCCGCTTTCTCGACCGCCGCAATGACCGCATCTACTTGAAGCGTCGAATCAGGTGTGAGTTCGAGACGCATTTTCTGCGTAAGCGGGTTCACTTCGATATCGGCGATTCCCGGCAACGGTTGAAGCGCACGTCTGACAGCCGCCGCGCAGGCCGCACAGCTCAAGCCCTCCAATTGAAAGTGCCATTCTTTACCCTTGTCTTTGATGTGTTTCATCTGTGAATCCCGCATAAGCCAGCATCATGTTTTATGTCGTTGAAAGATTGTTGTGCGTCTGTCTTTTTTGTATTTTACCACCGCTTTCATCAAACGTATTTTTTCGATGTTTAGTGTGAAAAACGATCTGGTTTGCCCTTGCATCGGCATATCCCGAGTACGCCATCAATTCTAGTCGTGTCGCACCCATTAAGCGGAGCTCCGTTGCCGGTTTTCTTTGGCTCTATCAAGCATCAACAAGAGGCCGCCTAAATTCCATATGTTGCCTACGGAAAAAGCGCCGACCGATATGGCGTTTACGATCGCATGGTTGCCGAAGACGACAATCAGGCCGGCAAGCAGCGTGCCGACCGGCATAGAAAAGATCCAGCACCAACGGGGATAAGGGCTAAAACCTTTGGCAAAGGCTTTTATGTGAGAGAAGACCAGTATCATCCAGCATGCGAAGAGAGCTACATAAAGAGGCAAGGGAAAATAACATGCGAATTTTATAGAAGCTTCAAGGGCAGTCTCCGGGCTGGCCGCCGTCATATATTTGTAAAAAAAGGCAGCGGCCAAGGAAGACACGTGGACACCGGCGCCGCCAAAAGCTAAAAAGCCCAAAATTCCCACCCTATACAACTTGGCGTATTTTCTGGAATACGGCTTGATAAGTTTATAGATGCCGATGTGGCCAATGCCTGCAATCGGAACACCAACCGCTCCCAGAATAGCCGACCAGAATAGCCTGCAGTCTGAGATCGTAAGATACGGAGAAATGAGACCCTCTATCCCGTCAAGGCTTGTGTCCCTGACACTCCACCCCGCGAGAAAGTCGCCGACGAGGATCAGAATGGCTCCTATAAGACCGATCACCAACAAGTGTTTTATCCGATTCCAATCGATGTTTTCCTCAATTACGATGTCTTTACTCATGGTTTCCGCCTTTAAGTTCATTCCGGTTTCATGCCTTACACATGCATGTTCCTTCAATATGTTAGCGGCAACTAACCTGCCGTGTCAATAACTGAGAGGAAAGAATTCTGATGCAGTAGTAGAGTTCGTATGCTATGCTTAGTTAGTTATTGCTAACTGACTGGTTGTTTTGATATGCCGAATGAAGAGACAACAGGCTCCTTCCATATATTAACGTTATCGTTAGAGACAAAAAATCGGGAGATCGAAAGAATGAACAAAAAAATCAAAATTGAGAAGAATACGGTTCAGGAGACATTAGTTATGCCTTTGTACGGAAAGGCGTGGGCTGTCAAACATTATCCGGATCTGTTCCACGATACAGATTGTCAGAAGGTCATCGATCGTCTGGATTATGATTTCTCTGCCATGCAGGTGCATGATAACAGCATCAAAATGAAAATTGGCGCTCTTGCCGCCGCCATAAGACAGTATGCTTTGGTTTACGAGGCGCGAGAGTATCTGAAGGATTATCCGAAGGCGTTGGTCGTTAACTTAGGATGCGGCTTAGACACCGCGGGTCATCAGGCGGATAACGGAGCATGCCGCTTTGCCAATATAGATTTCCCAAATGTCATCGAGCTTCGGGAGCAACTCATGCCGTCAACAGACCGGGAAAAGAATATCGGCTCCGATCTGAATGACCAATCGTGGTTCGACAAGATTGATTTTCGAAAAGAGGATGGCGCGGTATTCATTGCTTCCGGCGTATTCATCTATTTAAATAAAGAAGATGTTAAAAAGCTCTTATGCGCAATGGCTGAGCGCTTTCCGGGAGCACGGCTTGCCTTTGACGCACAAAATCGCAGAGGTATGGAGCTGGATTTAAAGGCAGTCAAGGCCTCCGGCATAGATGTCAGCACCAATTTCTATCTGGATGATCCGGTAAAAGAGCTGACCTCCTGGTGTGACAGGTTTGACCGTGTTCAGTGGAAAGGGATGTCCACCGGTTATATCAAACTCGACAAGCGGTTTGGAATTTTCTTTAAGCTGTTGGCTCGCTACGCTGATAAAAAGGGTATGTCCCAGCTGAATGTAATCGACTTCCGAAAGGACTGACGATAAAAAACTTTCGATATACAGCTGTTTTCGACTCTCGTTTTTGACGCTCGCTGTCCACGTTGCTTGGCATTCAGCTGCTTTCAGCTCTTATTCATATCAAATATGATTTTCCTTGACAAAAATTAGCCATGTAGTTAGAATATGCTAACCGTACGGTTAGTTGCGGATAACTCTAAAGGCGGGAGCACGGAAGATTGCTAGAAGTTAAAAATCTCAGTTTTTCTTATGGAAAACACAAAGTTCTAAATAATGTAACCTTTGCAATCGATGAGCCTTGCGTTGTCTCCTTGATCGGACCGAACGGATCGGGCAAGTCAACGCTGTTGCGTTGCCTTAACGGGTTGTTGCCTGTGAAGAACAACACCGTTTTTTTGTTTGGGAAGCCTGTCGAGAAGCTCGGCGTTAAAGAAAGGGCAAAACTCATCTCCTATCTTCCTCAGAACCAGGAAAGACTGCGGGGTGTCAATGTCCATGAGCTCGTCTCTATGGGCAGAGCGCCGTACCACAGATCCGGTTGGATCAATAACAAGAAAGATATAGAGAAAATCAACTGGTCAATCGATTATATGCAGCTTGGCCCCATGATCCACCGGCCTCTTGAAAAACTTTCCGGCGGTGAGAGACAGAGAGTTTGGATCGCCATGGTTCTCGCACAAGACACGCCGATTATTCTCTTAGATGAACCGGCTACCTATATGGACTTAAAGTACCAATATGAACTTTTAAAAACATTGAAGGATTTTAAGGAATCTTTTAATAAAGTGATCATCGCTGTCTTCCACGACATCAATCACGCGATTAAGGTTTCAGATCAAGTTTACCTCTTGAATGAAGGACGTATTTATCGTGCGGGCGCAAGTGAGCAAGTGATCACAGAGGAGTCTGTCAAAGATGTTTACGACGTGCGTGTACACGTGTGTGATTTTAAAAAATGCCGCCACAAGGTCGTTGTGCCGGCAGAGATTTAAGCAGAAATATTAATGATCCAATTGAAGGGAGGTGGCTTGCTTGATTCGTTTTATGCTACATACGCCGGTCAATGTCCGTGGCCGTATGTTGGACCACATAAAGGCAAGTCTTAAAGAACTGGAAGAAGAAGTCGGGGACGGCATTCAGCTGTTCACTCCACACGATCCTGAATACTCATCTGACTGTACAGAAGAATGGTTGACGCCTTCGATTGAAAAAGGCATCATGCCCGATGTTATTGTTACGCATGCGACGGAATTCGTATCACTTAAAGAAGAAGAGAGAAGCCGGTTATTTTCAGATTTAGCCGGTCAATACGCCAAGTTAAACCCAATAAGGGAAGAGATGAGTCGTCTCTACGACCCTCAAGGTGTTTTCTATCCGATCTCGGTCACGCCTTTGGCCATGATCTACAACACAGAAAAGGTGAAAGAGGAAGACCTGAGCGGGTCGTGGACTGATTTATTCAATGACAAGTACAGTGTTATTTTCCCTGATCGCGATAAGCCGCTATGCCGAGCCGTTGGCGGCTATTTGAAAGCGAATTATCCCGACCAGTTTGCTAAGTTCGAAGAAAAAGTAGTCTATGACGGTTCACCCGCCAACATGCTCAGACTTGTCGCATCCGGTCAGTACGATATGGCCATGACGCTTTTATCCTTTGCGAGCATCGCGCAACAAGACCGAGTAAAAATCAATAAGGCGAAAGAAGGTTATATTCCGCTACCCCAACTCATCGTCTGGAAACAAGGCGTAAGTGAACGCTTGTCGATTCTTGCGGATATGCTGACAGGCTTTGAAATGCAGACGTATTTGGCGGAGCAGGACACTTGGACAGTAAACGAAAACGTTCCGCTATCCGGCACGAGTCAAGAGATGCAGCAGCTTACAGAATGGAAGGGCTGGGATTATTATCTTGAAGCTGTCGATGCTTTTGACAAGTATGGCAGCCATGAAGAGAAAGGCGATTAACATGCTGATTTCAAACGAAAACTATGATCAGTTGAAACCGATGTACCCGCTCCTCGTGCAACAGTTTGTCGATGATTATAACTTGATGCACGGTGTCGCTCTGGACATTGGCTCGGGACCCGGTTGGCTCGGCATGGAACTGGCAAAAATTACGCACATGAAGATCGTCTTTCTCGATCTCTCTCAAGACGCTTTGGATACGTCGAGGCGGAACTTTGAAGAGCTGAATGTAGACAACGAGGTCGAATATTTAAAGGCCGACGTCCATGAGCTTCCGTTAGAGGACGATTGCGCCGATTTCATTATGAGCAGAGGATCTATCTGGTTTTGGGCTCATCCGCAAAAGGGTCTGAAAGAAATCGAACGCATTTTAAAGCCGGGCGGCGTTGCGATCGTAGGCGGTGGTTTAGGGCGGTATCTTCCCGACAGCATGAGAGCCAGATTGCAAGGCAGCATTAAACAGAGGTTGAAAGAACGAATGGAGACGAGACCCAACCCCGCCGAGTTCAAGGCCATGGTGGAAACGGCAGGATTGAACAACTACAGGGTTCTTACAGAAAGTGAAGGCGGCGGGCGCTGGGTTGAGATTAGGAAATAAGCGTAAAACATAATGAGTTTATGTAAAACATTGGAAAGGAATAGTGATCATGTATAAACGCAAGAAAATCGTTGCACTTCTACTAAGTGCGCTGTTGTTGTTAGGGGTTATGACTGGATGTGCGGACAATCAAACAAGCCCTTCGACTCCTTCGGAAAGCTCGTCC
>JAAYSJ010000130.1 GCA_012518395.1 Clostridiales bacterium | reverse complement strand
GAAAAGCGTTTAAACTATAAAGCTTATAAAGGCCTATATCCCTGCCTATTTTTTTGTACAAATTATTTCTATTTATATATTGGATCAGGATATTGCTTATGGATTGATAAATACAAATCGTGGTTAGATCATCCATGCCCTTGTGAGGTGGGAAGGTGTTCTCCAATTGTTTTAGGGCGGCAATGAGCCCCTGTCTGTTCCGGTCATATAGAGCGTAGGATACTTGATCCAGAAGGGTGGAATAATTTGATTCCTCGGAGGGGCATTCCTGAGATGAAATCTTGCGTAATTCGTGTTGTCCTACTACAATACCCAGGCCATATTTAGGGATTTCAGGCTCAATAGCGCATCTGAAATAGGTCCTTAAACTTTCATATATTACATAAATGCCCTCCCATGATAGTTCCCGGGTATAAAGCAATGCCAAGACATCAAAGATAAAATTTCTTTGTCCCAACTCTACCATTTCATTAAGGTTCTCCTTAAGGTATATAGCCGGGGGCACTGCTAACCCATAATCAAAGACGGGCTGCAAAAACAGTATCGATGAAGACATATTGATCTTATGTGAGGCAACGCTGAAGCGGTTATTTAATACACGCTTTATATATTGGGTCAAATACATTAATTGCTCGTTGTATGTAAAAGATGAATAACTGGATATATCCCTCCATTTGATTCTGTAATACATAAGAAAAATCGGCCGATCCAGGTCAAAGGCGTATTCTTCAGAGAACCAAGCCAGCTGGTTTTGTATATCAGCCAGCGGTTTCCCGGATATTAGCCCATTTAGGACCTCACCGGACAGAAGTTGTTTTGCCAAGGTCTCCATTCTGTCGGCTCTGTCTATCATGGTCAAGGTGTTCCGATTTTTTTCTATTCTATCGATCATTGTTTGAACTGTATTTACAATAGTATCAAAATCCTCAGTCTTTAGAAGATATATGACATTCTCCTCTTTGTTCACCGGATATATATAATCAAAATTTGCATAGCCAGTGAGAAATATAACATAGATATCAGGCCATAAAACTGATATTCGTTCATATACTTGCAGGCCGTCCACGACCGGCATCTTTACATCCAGTATAACTATATCGGTCTTGCATTGTTCAAGGTGAGAAAGGGCCTGTTTGCCTGAATAGGCCGTGGAGATTTCGAGATCCAAATCCTGCCTTCCCTCTAGGAGAGAATATAAGGAATCCACAACAAAGCGTTCATCGTCAACAATTAGGAGTTTATACACTGCTATACACATCCTTTTTAATTCCATAGGCGGTGAGCCTTATAGAAACGCGCATCCCGCCCAAAGGAGAGCGTGAGATTTCCATAACATCCTCACGGGCATAACATATTGTCAAACGACGATAAATATTCACAAGGCCTGTCACCTCTTTTTCCATTTCGGGGGAGCCAGTCATAGCCAGACTTTTTGTGATTTCCGATAGCTTTTTATCAGACAATTCTTCGCCATTATCCTCAATTAGAATAAGGAAATCATCATCTTCTGGGAGAAAAGAAATAGAGATAAAGCCCCTTTCCTCCTTGGACTCCATGCCATAATCAAAGGCATTTTCTACAATAGGTTGGAGAATAAGCTTGGGAACCATTATGTTTTCATAATCCGGGGGGATTTCTTCTATTTGGATACTCACCCGATCGGCGAACCTTTTTTCCTGTATCTGAAGATATAACAATGCATGCTCAAGTTCATCCCTGAGGGGAACCATATCTAAGGAATCTCTCGTTATATACTGAAAATACCTGCCTAATATAGACGCAACCTCCCTGGATTCATCTGCCATCTGTTGCTCAATCATATTACGGAGAAGGAAAAAACTATTGTATAGAAAATGAGGATTTATTTGGGTCTGAAGCTGTTTTAATTCAGCTTTCTGGAGCAAAAGAGTATGTCGATAATTTTGTTGGATTACCTGATCCAGGTTTTTAGCCATCCGGTTAAAACTTTGGTACAGGTATTCGAACTCACTGGTGTCCATATCCTCAATTCGGACATTGAAATCACCGTGCTGTATTCCCTCAAAGGCCTGAACTAATGATCTCATGGGCCGGTGTATGATCTTATTAGCGCCTATGAAGAATAAAGCAGTACACAATAGTACAATGCATGTGAATACTATAGTGAATGCCTGTGAATTCTGCATAGGTTGTGTGAGAATTTTAGCGGGGATTATCTGGCACCAGCTACCGGAAATGATGGGCAAGTCGGCCCAAAAAATATAATAATGTTCCCCTTGATAAAGGATCTTCGATATAGGTTCTTTTGCGTCTTGGGTTTTTTGGATAAGGTCAATCATTTCAGGGTTTTGATTGCTGCTATTAAGATAATTCCCATCGTTGAGCAGGAACATATAATCTGAATCATTGTACATAAGATTTGAAGCAAACTGACGACTCATTTCTTCTACATCAAATTCAGTTTCAATTATAATCATGGGCTTTTTTGAAAATGAGGCCATAAGCATAACAAGCCGCTCATTATCAAGGTGTATCTTATTGGGTTCCTGATGCAAAGCCAGGATGGATTCGTATCTTTTGGAATCCAGATCTTGGAGGCTGCCGTATCTGTAATGATTTGCGTTAACGATTCTTTCCCTGCGTTCAAAATAAACCCGGACGTTAAAGAGGGTCGGATTGCTGATCTTAATATTAGTCAAGAGATCCCGCAGGATATTTATATTGGTTAAATATTCATATATGCTCATCTGGTACTGGGGGTTTGATAGCCTTAAAACTCGATCATGTTCCAGTAGTGAGGCTGCCAGCTCATGGGTGCGCCCTGTTTCATAATCAAATCTTGCGGCAAATTGATCTGTACTTGACAGGGCCGATTGGAGAATTTCATGTTCCAATCTCCTGTTTGCAAAAACCAGGGAGAAAAGGCCGATTATGATTATAGGGAAGAGTATGAGCAGGAACAGGCGTATGAGTTTTATTATTACACTCTTTTGTTTTAATTCCATAGGATACACTCCGTTTATACAAATCCATTTCTTGTGACATATCGGGTTGCCGAAGTAGAATCTTATATATGTAGCTATGGCAAAAGATGTATTATACGTTGCAGGAGATTATGGTATGCGTTTGATATATTCTGCATCTAATTATATATCATATATCCACCCATAAGCAATATTAGCGCAAAGTGGTAAAGAATCCTCACTTTTATCACTTTTTTCATATGTTAATGCCCAGCCAGGCTAGTATAATAATAGTATATAACTTTAGTGGTGGACAGATCTTATTTCTTTATTCTAATTTACTTTCGTGTCAACTCAGAGGATCAATAGTTCAAAAAGCCGTATTTATAACGATAAGCAACCTATATTTTTTCAAACTCGAAATTGATTGAACGATAATGATTTATCCAAACTTAGCATATGGCATCTGCGCTAAAAACGGATTTTCCGTTCTTTATGGCAATCAATGGCCTCGATTAGGGTTGATAACGGCGGATTTTATAATTCAACCCATAATATATTAGAAGGAGGAGAAAAATGTTGAAGAGGACTATTTCAATTGTTCTGACATTCTGCCTGCTCTTTATGCTACTATTGACTTCTTGCGCCAAGACACCTGAAGCCGTAACACCAGCTGAGCCTGAGCCGGAAGCCCCCGAGGTTAGTGAACCGGCAAAGGATACCGAAGACGAACCGGAACCCGACGACGAGGTAGTAGATTGGTGGGAGCCCTATCCGGAGCCTGTAACTATCACTATTTTTAATGCTATGGCTACCGACGCAATCTACCCCGATGGCGACGACATAGAGCACAATATCTGGACCCGGGAATACAAGGAACGCTTTAATATTGATGTTGTAACTGAATGGGTCAGCGACGATTATGCCACCAAGTTGAACCTGGCTATTTCGTCAAAATCTTTGGCGGATATGTTTCATGTTGACAATGCCCAATTCGCACAGCTGAAGGAGGCAGGCGCACTCTATGACATCACGGATGTTTACGAGGATTACGTTTCAGATGGAATGCGAAGCCTTATGGAATCTGACCCGGATGTCTTTGAAACTGCAAAGACAGACGGCAGACTATTCGGAACCCCCCACCTGCATTACGGCTATATGTCTATGCCTAACTACGTCTGGCTCCGTAAAGATTGGATGGAGGAAGGACAATACGAGCCCCCGGAGACAATCGAGGAATTGGAAGCCATTATGAAAGACTTTATGGCTAAACACGGCGGTTATGGGATGGCCATAGACCAGACCCTGAGATATCTGCTTTATATGACTCCTTGTTTCGGGGCATACCATGATATCTGGGTAGATGGCGACGATGGAACTATTCAATACAGTTCTATACAGCCCGAGATGAAGACGGCTCTGGAAACCTTTGCCCAATGGTATAAGGACGGTATTCTTGATTCTGAATTTGCTTCAAAGGACTACAATGCTATGATAGAGGATGTAGTGAACGGCAAAGTAGGCGCCCAACCTTTCTTAAACTGGTGGGGTTATGCAGTGGGTCCGGATATCATCCGAAATATTAGCGATAAGGCATATTTTGAACCTTATGCCCTGCCCTCGGCAGACGGCAAAAAGGTTATGCATCCTGTTCCCTTCCCCAACAGTGCCTATTCCGTTGTCAATAAGGATTGTAAACACCCTGAGGCTTTGATTAAATTATTGAATTTTAAATACTATATCGCCAATGAATCGGTTGCGTTAGGGGATAAAACAGTAGAAGAAGTAACTACTTATACCGGCAATAACCTGGATCATATAACGAGACCTTTCTACTTCCAAAACCCCCTTGATGAGTTCAATCAATATGTTGAGGTTCAGGAAGGATTGAGATTAGGGGACAGCTACAAGTTTAACAGTCCCACAGCCCAGCTAAAATACAATTGCGCTTTGGATTTCCTGGAGAGGGGAGATCCCGACGGAATCGGGTATGTACTTCAGGTAGGGGCTGACCGCTGCTCCTATGCCGTAGGAAAATCCGATGTTGAGGAAGATAATTTTATCAGATCAAAACTATGGGGCGAAACCCCGGAAATCGTTCTTGAATACGGGAGTACTTTAAAAGACCTGTTGGTAGAGGGCTTTACAAAGATTATTGTTGGCGCAGAGCCCATTGACTACTTTGAAACCATAGTTGAGAACTGGAAGGCAGCGGGCGGTGATGAAGCCACAGCCGCTGTCAATGCAGCCTATAAATAATTAACAAAAATGTGGGTACCTCTTTATTTTAAAGGGGTCCCACATTTTTTAATAAGGTGGAGGACTATGAGAAAATTTAAAAAACAATGGGCTTATCATTTGATGCTGCTGCCTGGTATAGCCGCTATCTTTATATTTAGCTATATCCCTTTGTATGGGCTTATAATTGCCTTTCAAAAGTATAATCCGGCTTTGGGGTTTGCTTCAAAATGGGTGGGTTTTGATAATTTTCGCCATATTTTTAATCAGCCAAACTTCGTGCGCACAATTTGGAACACCTTATATATTGCGTTTTTTAAAATCCTGGGGGGTATTATTGTCCCTGTTTTTTTCTCCCTTCTTCTCAATGAGATAAGACATACCAGGATTAAAAGGTCTTTTCAGACACTTATTTATCTCCCGCATTTTTTGTCCTGGGTTATCCTTGCCGGTGTTATATCCGATATTTTGTCTGTAAACGGTATAATTAATCAATTTATTTCAGTATTGGGCTTTAAGCCGATTCCCTTTTTGTCTACGCCGAGATTATTTCCTTGGGCAATGATAGTAACTGATATATGGAAAGGGTTCGGGTTCGGGACGGTTGTTTATTTAGCTGCCATAACAGGTATCGATCCCGAATTATATGAGGCTGCTATTGTGGACGGGGGCACACGATTTCAGCAGACCCTTTATATCACATTGCCGCTATTGGCGCCAACAATTATGCTAATGAGCATTCTTTCCTTGGGTAGTGTAATGAATGCAGGTTTTGATCAGATTTTCAATATGTATGCACCTATTGTCTATGAAACCGGTGATATAATCGATACATACGTCTATAGATTGGGGATAGAAAAGGCTCAATTTTCTATGGGGGCAACGGTAGGAATGTTTAAGTCCCTGGTCTCGTGTATCCTTGTCAGTCTGTCCTACTTTATGGCTGATCGGTTTGCCGGGTATCGGGTATTTTAATGCAATCAAAAGGGGGAAAATCTGCAGTGAAGAAGTCAACGGCATCCAGAACTATATTCATGATAATCAATTATATTTTATTAATAGCCACATCTTTAATATGCCTTTTACCTTTTGTAAACCTGCTGGCTATATCCTTTAGCGATAGCGCGGCCTCAACTGCGGGAAAAGTAACTTTCTGGCCGGTAAACTTCACTACAAAGTCCTATGAATTTATTATAACCGGCGGGGCATTTTTTCCCGCCCTATGGGTTTCCGTAAAACGTGTGTTGTTAGGTGTATTTGTAAACATGGTTCTTATGGTCTTAACGGCATATCCTCTGTCAAAGACAAAAGCCCAATTACGTGGCAGAAATATATATATGATATTCTTTGTCATTACCATGTTGATAGGGGGAGGGCTGATTCCCACCTATCTATTGGTGGTAAGGCTGGGGCTGTTGGATAGTATTTGGGCTTTGATTTTGCCCGGAGCCCTGCCGGTGTACAATATGATAATCCTGATGAACTTTATGCGAACCTTGCCTGTGGAGTTAGAAGAAGCGGCCATGATTGACGGTGCGGGGCCTTTTACAGTTCTTGTTCGTGTTATTTTGCCTTTGTTGACACCTGCTCTGGCCACAGTAGGGCTTTTCTGTGTCGTAGGGCATTGGAACGAGTGGTTCAGCGGCCTTATCTATATGCAGAAAACAATCCATTATCCCCTTCAGACATATTTGCAATCCTTGCTCAAGAATATGGATGTTATAATGCGCCTGGCAACGACTGATTATATAAAATTACTCAGCTTGATGAGCGCCCGTACCGGGAGGGCGGCCCAGCTCTTTCTCGCTGCCCTGCCTATGATGCTGGTCTATCCTTATCTGCAAAAATATTTCACCACAGGGTTAGTCCTCGGAAGTGTAAAAGGTTAGGTTTATGTTTTTAGATATTAACCAGAAAAGGAGACTTCTCTAATGGGAAAGGTACAGGAAACATTGCCGTTAAGGCAAATTAAAATAACGGATGGATTCTGGTCACCTATTCAGGAGCTAATCGTGGACGTAGTTATCCCCTATCAGGAGGAGGCCCTGGAAGGCAAGGGAGCCGGGGAAGGCAAAAACTACGCCATAGATAATTTTAGGATAGCCGCCGGCGATATAGTGGGTGAATTTAGGGGGTTGGTTTTTCAAGACAGCGATCTGGCTAAATGGCTGGAATCAGCAACCTATGCATTGCTTATAAAACCTGATCCTAAATTGGAAAAGAGGATAGAAGAGCTTATAGACTTAATAGGTCGCGCCCAAGAAGAAGACGGGTATCTTAACACCTACTTTACTATACAAGAACCGGGGCGCAAATGGCAAAATCTTTGGGAATGTCACGAATTGTTTTGTGCAGGGCAGATGATAGAAGCTGCTATCGCCTATAAACAGGTCACAGGCAGGGATACTTTTTTGAATATTGCCAAAAGAGTCGCCGATCATATTACTGGTCGGTTTGGAAAGGGAAAAGTACGAGGTTATCCCGGTCACCAGGGGATTGAAATAGGGTTATTGAAACTGTATAGGATCACGGGGGACAAAAAATATTTGGATACTGCTAAATATTTCTTAGAAGAAAGGGGAACCGAACCCGAGTATTTTATAGAGGAGACCAAAAACCGGGGATGGACCCATTTCAATATGGACCCATCAAACAGAGAATATGCCCAAGTTCATGCGCCCGTAAGGCAGCAAGATAAGGCGGTAGGCCATGCGGTAAGGGCAGGGTATATGTACACCGCCATGGCGGATTTAGCATCAGAAACCCAGGATAAAGAACTGGTTGAAGTCCTAAATAGGCTGTGGCGGAATATTGTAGATCAGAAGATGTATATTACGGGGGGCGTGGGAGCTACTGTATATGGTGAGGCTTATTCTGCGGATTATGAGTTGCCTAATGATCTGGTCTATGCAGAAACCTGCGCGTCAGTCGCCATGATATTTTTCGCCCGCAGGATGCTGGAATTAAAGGTGAGGGGTGAGTATGCCGACATCATCGAAAAAGAAATCTATAACGGGGTATTAAGCGGTATGCAGCTAAATGGGAAAAGATTCTTCTATGTGAACCCGTTGGAGGTAGTACCGGGGGTGTCCGGCGAGCTTCGTGAATACAGGCATGTAAAGCCAAACAGGCAGGAATGGTATACCTGCGCCTGTTGCCCACCTAATCTGGTACGCCTTTATACTTCCCTTGGAAAGTATGCATGGGGGTGGAATGAAAAGGAAGTGTACGCCCATACATACCTGGGGGGTAGCGCTCATTTTGACATAGCGGGGGGATTGAAAATAAGCTGCCAGTCAAATTACCCTTGGGGCGGTAATATAAAATACGTTATTCATACCCAGGGCGATCCATCTACCTTTACATTTGCCATTCATATTCCCGGCTGGTGCAAATACTGGACATTAAAAATAAATGATGAAAAATTGAATAGTGAAAAAACAGACTGCCAATTAAGAGATGGCTACCTATATATAGAACGAGATTGGGATAACGGCGACACGGTTGAAATCAATCTTGATATGGAGCCCAGACGAATCTATTCCAATACCAAGGTTCGCGCAAATGCTGGTTGTGTGGCTTTGCAAAGAGGTCCAATAGTATATTGTTTCGAGGAAGCTGATAACGGGGGAAACCTTTCTGCTTTGCGACTCCCAAGGGGATCACAAATCAATCCCAGGTTTGTAAAAGACGAGGTCTTAGGTGAGACACTAATATTGGAGATGGATGGCATTAGGTTAGAATCGGATTTCGCCCTTTACAGTGATCAGCCCCCAAAAGAAATCCCTGTCAAATTGAGGGCTATACCCTATTATATGTGGGGAAACCGGGGATCAGGCGCTATGCGTGTATGGATCAATGAAGGTAATGCATAGAAAAGCGGAAATACAAAGCCTGTGATAGGGGCTATATATGATGGGCGATATATGCTGTAAAAAAGACTTGATATGAATATTCAATTTTTAGGGGGGATAGCATGTCAAAGAAGTTTTCTTTTATCGGAGCCGGGTCTTTGGGTTTTACCCGCCGATTAATCCAAGACCTTCTTACCTTTGCAAGTTTTAGGGATGCCCATTTTTCACTAATGGATATTAACGAAAAACGGCTGGAATATTCCTATGAAGGGGTAAAAAGCATAATAAACGCCGGCAATTACCCGGCCACTGTCAGTGCTACCACAGATCGCGGAGAGGCTCTTGACGGGGCGGACGGGGTGCTTATCACTATTCTTCAGGGAGGCGTTGATATCTGGCGCAGTGACATTGAAATCCCCAAAGCTTTCGGGGTGGATATATGTGTAGGCGATACCAGGGGGCCATCGGGGATATTCCGTTTCCTAAGGACTGCACCTGTTATGCTGGATATCTGCAAAGATGTGGAAAGGTATTGTCCCAATGCCATAGTACTTAATTATACCAACCCCATGGCTATGCTGGTAAGATATTTACAAAGCGAGTCGAAGGCCAATGTCACGGGGCTTTGCCACAGCGTACAGGGTACGGCCCAGATGCTTGCCGGATGGATTGGCGCGGATATGGAGGATATTACCTATACATGTGCGGGCATAAACCATCAAGCCTTTTATTTGGATTTTAAATGGAAGGGCGAAGATGCTTACCCTCTTTTGAAGGAGGCAATTGAGCGGCCTGAAATTTTTGATGAAGAACAGGTAAGAAATGAAATGTTTCGCCATCTGGGTTACTATGTTACCGAATCGTCGGGTCATAATTCCGAATATAACCCATGGTTTAGAAAAAGACCAGATCTAATAGAAAAGTATTGTACCCATGGTACAGGATGGAACCCTGGTGAATACGCCTATATCTTAAAGGAATATCTAAATGCTGAGGATACATGGGAGGATAAATACAAGAAATGGCTGAAGGAAGGGGATAAAACTGTGAAACGCAGCGGTGAATACGCCGCTAATATATTCAATGCAATCTTTGGGGACAATGAATATTTTGAATTTAACGGTAACCTGCGAAACTTCGGCCTTATTGATAATCTTCCCTATGGCTGTTGTGTGGAAGTACCGGTAATAGCCTCTAAAGCGGGAATAAGGCCAATACATGTGGGGTCTTTACCAGATCATCTTGCTATTCTAGTAAATACTTCAGCCCGTTGTGAGGAATTGGCTGTGGAAGGATGCATAGAGGGAGATCCAATAAAGATTTTTCGTGCGATCTGTTTTGACCCCTTAACCTCTAGTGTCCTCAGCCTTGAGGAGATTAGAACTATGACTAATGAGATGTTTGACAAAAACCGTGGATTCTTATCTCATTTTAAAGGCTTCAAGGTTTGACGAATAAATATTTAAAAATATTACTGTCCAAACTGTATCTTATAATGAAACGGATCTGCATATAATATGGGAAAACCATCGCCGCCAACCTTGACTGAAGCAATAATTACGGTGATAATATAGTTAAACACATTCTTTTCCATCCAGGCTATAGTAAGCAGGCAATCTGCGGCCGGCACCTGTCTAAAAGGTTTGGGTGTGGGAAAATATACATATCAGGAGGGATACATAATGGCGATGAAGGATTTTTCAAAGAGAGAGATACTGAAGTATGTAGGTGATTATAACCAGATATTGGGGATTAGGGACTGTACTTTAAACGGCGGGAGAGCACAAGGGGTCAGGGCAATGGAGATCAAAAATGGCTCCGGGTTGGAATTTACGGTGCTTCCTGACAGGAGCATGGATATATCCCAACTGTCCTATAAGGGGATAAACTTAAGTTATCTAAGCAAATCGGGAATCGTAGCTCCACAGTACTACAACGAAACAGGCATCGAATTTCTAAGGAGTTTTTATGCCGGGTTTCTTACGACCTGTGGCTTAAGGAATGTAGGTTCACCCGTGGAAGATGATGGAGAAGCCTTTGGACTCCATGGCCGAATTTCCAACACCCCCGGTGAAAATGTTTCCTCTGGAGTTGAGTGGGTTGATGATAAGCCGGTTATAAGGGTGTCAGGCAGGATGAGGGAGGCCAGATTATTTGGTGAAAACCTGGTAATGAACAGGACAATAATCTGTTCAGGGGGAGAGAACAAATTCGAGATTATCGATACCATCGAGAATGATGGTTTTAGAAGGGAACCGTTGATGATTCTATATCACTTTAATTTGGGTTATCCCCTCCTTGATGAAAATGCTCAGTTTGTGATCCCTGCTGTGAAGACCCGGCCAAAGGATGAGGTAGCCGAAAAAGGGCTGGATGCCTATCATGAGACCCAGATCCCTACACCCGGGTTTAATGAGCAAGTGTTTTATCATACATTGGCTGCAGACGATAATGGGGATACTTCAGCCGCTCTTATAAATGAAAAGCTGGGTCTGGGGTTGGTAATTGGCTTTAATAAAAACAGCCTGTTTAATCTGACACAATGGAAACAGATGGGAGCCGGTGATTATGTTATGGGGGTCGAACCTGGCAACTGCTATGTTGAAGGCAGGGTGGACGCAAGGGAAAAAGGCGTACTTGAATACTTAGAGCCGGGCGAGACAAAGGAAATCAAGGTAACAGCTGAGATCCTTGATGGAAGTACAGAGATTGATAATTATAAGGATAAAATCTCAAAACTCCTTGGGAGGTAGGCTATAACTAATAATACCTGATTCAATAGAATTGATTTCCATGCAACAATGAATTTTTATGGGGAATGCAAGACCTCCATAACAATAGTGAGATATAATTTCCGAAGAAGGAATCCGAAGGACATATATTATAAAGTTTATACTTAAATATGCCGCCGGATTCCTTTTGCGCTTATTTAATTCAATGGGAACTTTCCAATTCAAGGAATATATGAAGGCTTGACTTTTAGTACTGTATAAAATATTATAGTATTACTTGATAGAAATAATATATATCGTATACAATTTTATTTAGGGAAGACAAACGAGTATGAGGCGATTCTTTTATAGAAAATTGTGAAGTACAGCAGTAAACAATAACATGCATTTATTTATCCATATATAATTGACGCATTTTTTGATGTTAAGGGATTGTATAGAAATCTATCATCCTTGGACATAGATTTTGGGGGCATAGATCCCTAAAAACAATACACTTAATAAAAGGAGGAAAACACATGAAACGTATTCTATCACTAGCGCTGGCAGCACTTTTGCTAGTCGGTATTCTGGCTGGCTGCGGTCAGAAAGCCCCAGCTGAGGTAGAGCCTGATGACACTCCGCAGATTCAGGAACCCGATCAACCAAAGGAACCTGCTCCAGAACCTGAAGACACTGGGGAACCAGTAGCAGGGATAGGCCCGGATATGTTGCTTCTGCCCACCATGGAGAATATGAGCGATAAATGGCCCGGTTCTTGGGACAACTATGGGCTCATAGGCAGAATGATGATCTTTTCCAGGCTATTAAGACTGGATTCCGATCTTAATCCGGTTTATGGCGACTTGGCAAAAGAATGGACTGTTTCCGATGACGGTATGCAGTACACCTTTACATTAAACGAAGATGTAAAATGGCATGACGGTGAAGACTTTTCCGCTGACGACGTTGCGTTCTCCATTAAGACCGCGCTAAAGGCAGCCCAGGTTAACGGTGTAATCAAAGGTGCCCTAAGTAATATTAAGGGTGCTAAAGAATATATCGAAGACGAAAGCAAGACTGCTGCAGACGAGCTTGAAGGAATCAAAATCGATGGAAATGTAATTACCATTGATATGGCTAAACCCACAGGTACATTCCTGTTGGCGGCGGCTCAGTTCAATATTTTCCCCCGTCATAAGATTGAAGGTTTAGATCCTTTAACACTGAATACTTCCGAATTCTATGATTGGCCCATAGGTACCGGCCCATATAAAATAACAGAATTTGTTCCTAATGACTATGCTATGGTCGAAGCCTTTGATGATTACTTCGGTGCAAAGCCAAAAATTAAAAAGGTGAAATTCACCCAGATGGATCAGTCAGACTATGCTACCCGTGCTCTTGCCGACGAAATTGATTTCTTCCATATCAATGACTTGGCGACTGCCCAAGCGGCTCTGAAGAATCCTAACTATGAGGCTTTTTATACAGATATCTATTTCGTAAGGTATTTCCAATGGAATAGCAAAGGCCCCAAGGGTGAAGGCAACGATCCTTTCAAAGACATTCGCACAAGACGCGCATTTGGTCATGCGATTAACAGGCAAGAGATCATTGATAACCTCATGCCCGGGCAGGCAGCTTTGACAAATAGTAAGGTTCCTGCAGCTATGCCTTATTACAATCCGGATGTCTATGATCTGAAATATGATCCGGAGCTGGCAAAGCAATTGTTGGAAGAAGCAAACTTTGATTTTGATCAGACAGTTAAGCTGGCCTGCTACTATGCCGATCAGGGTTCCGCAGACTTTATGGATGCAATAGTCGCCTATCTCGGCGAAATTGGCGTAAAAGCTGAATGGACCTTATTGACTGGTGATCTCACATCCCAGATCTGGGACGTAAGGGATTATCATTTTATCTACGCAGGTCTTTCTGCAATGGCCGTCGAAGAGGCTTATAACCTCTGGTACAGCCCTGATCTCCCGGGTTCCATGTATGGGAAAATTTATCCGTCAGACTTTACAGGGTTGGATGAATTATTAGAAAAACTTTGGGTTACAACGGATATTGATGAGCGCTACCAGATAATTAAGGATATTCAGAAGGTAGAAACAGAAGAAATGCTATGGAATATTCCCATGTTCGCATTGAGAAATATTCAGGTAATCAATACCGCCAGAGTTAATCTTCCTGATGAGCTGGTACTTTCCAACGAATGGTCCAACTATGAGCGCTATTTGGATAAATGGACAATTAATGCAGCTGAATAAGCTAATAGAATAGAAACAATATCAAATCCCCGGGGATCTTTCCCCGGGGATTTTTATAAATATTTTTATAATCTAAAATCTGATCCTTATCGATGTCTATGCATCCGCTGTATCGGCAAGATGGCAGGCAACCATATGGTCAGGATCATTTTTTAATGGTCGAAATGTCGGTGCTTGTGTCTTGCATATATCCATGCTCTTATGGCAACGGGTATGAAACCTGCACCCGGCGGGTGGATTAGCGGGGGATGGAACATCGCCCTCTAAAACAATGCGCTGGCGCTTTTCGCCGCCTATCTTTGGGATAGGAATAGCAGAAAGCAATGCTTCTGTATAAGGATGCTCAAAATGATAATACAACCGCTTTGCAGATGCCAGCTCAACAACCTTACCTAGATACATAACAGCTATCCGATCGCTCATATATTCTACTACTGATAAGTCATGGGCGATAAATACGTAGGTGAGTCCCAATTCTTTTTGAAGATCCTTCATCAGATTCAATACCTGAGCCTGTATAGAGACGTCCAAGGCCGAAACCGGTTCGTCACAAACAATGAGCTCGGGATTTACACACATGGCTCGGGCTATACATATGCGCTGGCGTTGTCCCCCGGAAAATTCATTGGGATAGCGATACATATAATCTGCCCTAAGGTTTACTGATTCTAAAAGCTCTGCGATTCGATCCTTGCGTTCATCAGCGTTAGACCAGCCGTGAATTTTTAAAGGCTCGTCAAAGGCTGTAAAAATGTTCTTAACAGGATTTAAAGAAGAATAAGGATCCTGAAAGACCATCTGTATCTTCTTTCTTGCGTCCAGGCTCTCTTTTTTATTCAGGGACAGGAGGTTCCTGTATTTATTGCCAAACTTGTAACGCAGTTCACCACTAGTGGGACGATGCAATCTGACGATACATTTGCCTAAGGTAGTCTTACCGCAACCGCTCTCCCCAACAAGTCCCAGGGTCTCACCCTTTTTAACATATAAACTAACATCATCCACCGCTTTTACATGTCCTACGGTTTTACGAAAGATCCCAGCCTGAATAGGATAATATTTTTTAATATTTTTAAGATCCAGCAAGACATCCCGAGCTTCATTCTGATTATTCATGGGGGGCACCTCCTTTGCTATGCCAACATCTAACCATATGTCCACCGCCTATATCTACATTTGGTGCAGCCTTATTACATGCCTCTGTTGCCATATCACAGCGAGGCATAAAGGAGCAACCCTCGGGCATCTCAGAAGGATCCGGCGTATTACCTCGGATGGGCTCTAAGCGCTCATTACCGCCGTTACCTAATACGGGCACGGATTTAAGCAGGGCTTTGGTATAAGGATGGGAAGGCCGGAGGAAGATATCTTCTTTCGTTCCGTACTCCATGATCTTGCCCATATACATTACAGCGATATCGTCAGCCATATCTGCAACTATCCCCATATTGTGGGTGATAATAATAATGGTAAAGCCTAACTGATCTTGCATATGTCGCATAAGATCCAGTATCTGGGCTTGTATCGTAACATCCAATGCCGTAGTAGGCTCATCTGCGATTAGAAGCTCAGGGTCGGATATCAAGCCCATGGCGATCATCACCCTTTGTTTCATGCCCCCGGAAAACTGGTGCGGATAATCCTTTATCCTTTCTTCTGCCATAGGTATGCTCAACATTTTAAGCATATCCACCGTCTTTTTAATAGCCTGTTTTTTGGATATGTTCTCATGTTGGCGAATGTTTTCTACTATTTGATCACCGACGCGATAAACGGGATTTAAGGAAGACATGGGATCCTGGAAGATCATGGAGATCTGTTTTCCCCGCATGCTCCTTAGCTTTTTATCGGTTCTCTTATATTTCAAAATATTAAATTCCGGCTTATCCTTTGGACGAAACTGGATCTCACCATCGACAATGGTAGCTGCTTTAGGAAGAAGTTGCATGATAGAATGGGCAGTTACGCTTTTGCCGCAGCCGCTTTCTCCCACCAAGCCTAATGTCTTCCCTCGGCGCACGTCTAAAGTGACACCATCTACCGCCTTGACGATCCGCTTTCCCACCTTGAATTGGGTTTTTAGGTCTTTAATGCTGAGGATATAATCTTGTTTATTCATCCTTTGCCCTCCTTACAATTGGCTGGGGTCTAGTACATCACGGAGACCGTCCCCAAAGAAATTGACACCCAGAACGAACAGTGCAATGGCGACCCCTGTAGGTATCCAGAGCCACGGACTCTCAGTAATAGTAATAATCTCCTTGGCAGCATTCATAATGTTGCCCCAGGTAGGGACCCCTGTGGGAACGCCAAGACCCAAAAAGGATAAGGCTGCTTCCTGGAGAATAAAACCTGCCGTGTTAAGAGTCAACTGAACTGCCACAGGCCCCAAACAATTTGGCAGGATGTGTTTAAAGGCAATCGATAGGCTTCCTATACCGAAGGCGCGGCAGGCTTCTACAAAGCTTTCTTCCCGTAGGGAGAAGAACCTGCCCCTGACCAGCCGGAAGGTCGCTACCCATCCGGTAAATATAAATACATAGATCAGGTTTGGCACCCCTGGGCCTATGATGGTAGACAGGATCAATACCAGAAGGAGCTGGGGGACAATCGAAACTAATTCAGCTACTTTAACGAAAATAGCATCTAATATACCACCGAAAAATCCGCATAAGCTCCCAATAACAACACCTAATATCATTCCGCCTAATGCCCCGGAAAGGCCAATTAGAATTGAAATCCTTCCACCGTACAGAATACGGGCAAATACATCCCTGCCAAGTTTATCGGTGCCGAAAATATGTTCACCGCCGGGGGCACTATCTCTTTCAAAAAGGGAGATCTTTCCAGGGTCATAGGGGGTTAGAAGGGGGGCTGCAATACATAATAGAATCATTGTAACTACAATAAATAAGCCCAGCACCGCCAGCTTGTTATTAAGCAGCTTTTGAAGATTTCGTTTTGCGAGGCTGGATTTTTTAATTCTTTTTTGTTTTGTTACCAATGCTGTAGCCATACTATTTTGCACCTCCAATATCCCCGCCTAAACGGACACGGGGGTCAAGTAAAGCTGTAAGAAGATCGATAAATACGCTGGCCAATAAAGAAACGATGGAAAGTAATAACACAATAACCAGAACCAACTGATAATCACCGGCATTAATAGCCGTGAGTAGCCGGGAACCAATCCCTGCGTAACCAAAAACCTGTTCGATGACCACAGAGCCACCGATCAACATGGGAAGGCGCAGACAGATTAGAACACTGATAGGCATAAGGGAGTTCCTAAAAGCATGCTTGTAATATACCTTCCATTCAGGGAGTCCCTTGGCCCTGGCGGTTTTTACATAATCCTTATTCAGGACGTCTAACATAGCATTTCGGGTATACCGCATTAAAGCAGCAGCCAGCACTAACCCTAAGCTGCAGGCCGGCAGAACCAGGTATTTGATGGATCCGAAGGCACCAAGTCCAACGTCTGTACGTCCCTGGGCAGGGAACCATCTAAGCCGTATTGCAAATGCCAGTAAGGCTAGGATACCAATGAAGAATTCAGGCATGGAAATACCAATTACCCCCAAGACCGAAGAGATATAGTCAATGGCGGAATTGCTTTTTATGGCGGACAAGATTCCGAAAAGTAAGCCCATAAAAGTTGAGACCAGCAGTGCGGCGAAGGTCAACTTGATAGTCGAGGGCAGCAAATTTGATATAATGTTTGTTATAGGCGTGCCTGTAACAATGCTGAACCCCATGTCGCCTTTAAGTAGATTTACAAGCCAACGGCCATATCGAACCAACATAGGCGCGTTTAAACCCAAGCTCTCCCTCATGGCTTCCATATCCTCCAGAGTCATAGAAGACATTTGGTCAGGCGAAATCATAGCTGTAAGAGGGTCTGCAGGTGCAAACTCTAAACCTATGAAGACAATAAAGCTGATGATAAGTATCATCGGTATGAGCATTAGCATCCGGGATACAAAGTACTTTAACATATGGTATGGCTCCTTTCGATGAAAATGGTGAGTCTGTCCACATTAAACGGCGTAAAAGTACCACTGCTGTATCTTTGCCGTTATAAAAAGGAATAGTATAGGATATACAATGAATCATTATATATTAAAGTAATAACACATATTGTATGCTAGTCATTATAATATAAAATAATTCATTTGAAAAGTATAATTAGGGCTTTGTGTTTTTTAGACGGTCGATCCCCTCTTTTATTACATTTAACAGTATGATAGCATGAAGATGAAATCAAGTCATTGGAAATTGACGGCAAAAGGATAATAAAAATGGATATAGGAGGCAGTATGGGTATGCAGAAAATCGTTAAAGAATATGATGTGGTTATTGTCGGCGGGGGTATATCGGGTGTTTGTGGGGCAATAGCCAGTGCTCGTCATGGGGCAAAAACTGCATTGATACAAAACAGACCTGTTTTGGGCGGGAATGCAAGCTCTGAGATAAGAATGCATATAAGCGGGGCGGATAACCAGGAAACGAGACCCGATGCCAGGGAGACGGGAATCCTGGAAGAAATTTTGCTTGAAACTAGAAAGCTAAATCCCGAAAATTCTTTTTCTGCTTTGGATACAGTCCTATGGGAAAAGACCAGATTCCAAGAAGGACTGGATCTGTTTTTGAACACCCATATGACAGAAGTTTCTGTTTCAGATAATATAATTATTAAAGTCAAAGCGATCCAATTGACAACGGAAAAAACCTTTGAATTTCATGGTGATATATTTATAGATGCCACCGGGGATGGAACCCTGGCTGCGTTAGCCGGAGCAGAATATATGAAAGGTCGGGAGGGTAAAAAGGTATTTGGGGAACAATATGCGCCGGATGAATGCGATGACATTGTTATGGGGAGCACATTGCTTTTTAGCGCTGTTGATACCGGCAAACCTGTAGATTTTGAAAAACCTGCCTGGGCTAATACATATAAAGAAGAGGATCTTGCCTTTAGGGATCATTCTGAAATAACCTCAGGTTATTGGTGGATAGAGCTGGGTGGTGATGGTCTGGACATCGTTGAAGACGGTGAAGAGATAAGAGATGAATTGTTGAAGGCTGTTTATGGGGTATGGGATCATATCAAAAATGGGGGGCAACACAATGCACAAAATTACGTTTTGGACTGGGTAGGGTTTTTGCCGGGGAAAAGAGAGAGCAGAAGAATCACGGGGGATTATATATTGAAAGAGCAAGACTGTCTGGAAGGCAGAATATTTGACGATGCTGTGGCCTATGGTGGATGGCCTATGGACATGCACGTCCCCGGGGGTCTTAGGACAAGACTGGAGCCAACTGAATATATACAACTAAAAGATCTGTATACTATACCCTATAGGAGCCTCTATTCAAAAAATATAGATAATCTAATGATAGGGGGAAGGGCAATCAGCGTATCCCATATGGCTTTTGGTTCCACACGAGTAATGGGCACTTGTGCGGTTATAGGCCAAGCCGAAGGTACGGCGGCGGCAATGGCTATAGAGAGGGGCATTAAACCAAGGCAAATATTGGGGCATATAAAGGAATTACAGCAAAGGCTCCTTAGAGACGATTGTTATATTCCGGGGTTTAAAAATGAAGATGATGGGGATCTTGCAAGGGCTGCCCAAGTGACCGCCTCTTCCAACCTTTTAGGGCATGACTGTTCAAATGTGGTAAATGGTATTGCCAGGAAGGTAGGGGAGAATAGCAACTGCTGGGTATCTGAAAGCCTTTTAGATAACAGTCAATGGATTTGTCTGGATTTAGGGAACAAAAAACAGGTAAGCGAAGTAAATATAAAGTTTGATTCCAACCTGTCAAAGAGAATATCCGTTACTCTTTCACAGAAATTCTTTTCAGATCAGGTACCGGGGATTCCGCCGGAGCTGGTCAAAGATTATGATATTGTATTTCTGGATGAGGAAAACCCTGTTCATACAGAGCATATTAAAGGCAATTACCTGAGGTTTAGAGCGCATAGACTGTCCAAACCCATTGTATGTGACAGAATAAAGTTAATAGTGCACTCTACAAATGGGGATAAATATGCCAGGGTTTTTGAGATAAGAGTATATTGATTATCGACCGGAAAATTTGTTATAATCAGAATGCATAATTAAACATAGTGTTATATTTTCCTGGCAAAAGGTTGATATGGATACACAGCGAAATGGAGGAAGACAGGAATGTTAAAAGAAGGGTTTTATTGCGCTTTGGGTACACCCCTTGATAGAGATGGTAATATCGTAAGGGATAGCTTAAAGGGGCATATCGAAAGCCAGATCGAAGCTGGGGCTTCAGGGCTCCTGCTCATGGGTACCATGGGTATGCTTGGTTGTATCAAAACAGATCAATATCAGGTAGCGGTAGAAACCGCTGTTGAGGCAGTGCATAATCGTGTTCCACTTTTGGTGGGGGCAGCGGATAATAGTATATCCCGGGTAAAGGATCGATTAGACATTCTCAACCAATATAATGTTTCGGTAGTGTTAACTGCACCTTATTATTTTGGTATGACTCAACAGACGGCAATGAATTATTTTAAGGCAGCAGCATCTTTAACAGATCACTCTGTTTATCTTTATGACCATCCTTTTACTGCCCGGTACAAGCTAACATACCAGGATGTATTGGAATTGGCGGCAGTGGGAAATATCAATGGGATTAAAACCGGTGATACCGTCCTAATAAAATCCCTTCATGATACAACGGAACTAAAAGAAAACTTTACGCCTATCTTCTCAAACTCCGATTTGTTTGCTGTAGGGCATGCCTATGGGATCAAACATATTCTCGACGGGATCTTTGCCTGTTTCCCAAGAACCATTAAGGCGGCTCAAGAGGCTTTTGATAAAGGTGATTTTGAAGCTGGTAAGGCTGCCCTTAATCAGATGATGAAAGCCAGGGATGATATGTTTGTCGTAGGGATATGGCCTGCCTTTAGCTATGCTATGAACCTGCTGGGCTTTAAGGGAAGCTTTTGTCCCGATTACGAGCCTGAACTAACGGAGACGGAAAAAAGCTTGATAAAATCCATATTGGAAGAATCCAAGGAAATATAGGGGGCTTAATATGGATGCAAGCCAAATGTTTAAATTGACAGGGAAAATAGCCATTGTAACAGGGGGGAAGGGTCTGTATGGCTCTCCTATCTCTGAAGGATTGGCAGAGGCAGGGGCAACTGTAGTCGTTGCTTCGCGAAATGGAGCAGAATGTGAGACTTATGCTGATAAACTGAGAAACCGGGGTCTAAAGGCTATAGGTATGAGCCTTGATCTAGGAGACGATGAGTCTATCAATGGGTTTGTCAAGACAGTAACAGAAAGGTTTGGGCGTATAGATATCCTGGTCAATAACGCTGTCACCCGTGACGGCTATGGAGATCTGCCGGATATGACCAGAGAGAGGCTAAGCCATACCCTAGACATCAATGTAAACGGCACCCTCCTTTTAACCAGGGCGGTATCGGCCCAGATGCAGGAACAAGGGGAAGGAAGTATCATAAATATTTCCTCTATTCAAGGGGTAATGGCACCTCATTTTCCTTATTACGAGGAAGGGCAGAGCAGTCCCGTAGGGTACACCTTCGAAAAATGGGGTATGATCGGTTTTACAAAATGGCTGGCAGCCTTTTATGGGAAGGACAATATCCGGGCTAATTGTATCAGCCCCGGTGGCTTTGATCCGGAGTTGGAAACTCAGAAGCCGGATTTTTATCGTACCTACAAGGAGCATACACCTTTGGGGAAATGGCCCGAAAAGGACGATATTAAGGGTCCCGTAGTATTTCTGGCCAGTGAGGCTTCCCGATATGTAACGGGCACAAACCTTGTAATGGACGGCGGATTTACCATATGGTAAATGTGTTTTAGCTTTGATAAAGTGGAGGGGGAACACCATGGCAAAAAAAGTAATGGACAGAAGGGCAGCAGACAATAAGTATTTGCACAGGGATTTTCATGTGTCCGGGGATCTGGGTATTGAATATGTAGGCAAAAGGTTTGGTGACAATGGGGTAAAGGAATACCTCAGGCGATTTGCTACCGCCTTTTATTCGCCTCTTGTTGAAGATATAAAAGAGCGGGGTTTAGTAGCGTTGAAAGAACACATTGAAAATATCTACGAGATTGAAGAAGCCCCTGAAGTATTAAAGACCACCTTGGAAGAAGAGGAACTTCTAGTAGAGGTCTCACAATGTCCGGCAATCGCTTATATGAAAAGTATTGATTATACTCCATCTAAATGGTATATAGAGCAAACCCGTACGGTGAATGAGACTATTGCGGATAATGCTGATTTGGGTTTTGAATTGATTTCATATGATGATGAAACCGGAAAGACTGCATATCGATTTTTCAGGAGGTGTTTCTGATGTTATCATGTACAGAATTTATCCCTTTGTATAGTGAGCTTTTTAAATATATAGAAGACAAGGCGGATTACGATGCCGTAACCCGTTATTGGCAGCATATTGCAGACGAATATGTTGAACCACGCCTAGGCGCCCTGGCGAAGGAAAAGGGAATCGCAGCATGCTGGGAATATTGGTCCCATGCATTAAACGAAGAGGCTGCTGACTTTACCATGACCTATGATGAAGATGAGCAGGTTTTTGAAATTGAAATGCACTACTGCCCATCAAAGGGGATGTTGCTTCAGTTGGAACACATGGAACCTTATCACGATTATTGCGGACACTGCGCCTGGCTTTATGCCCCCATATTGAAAAAATACGGCATAGAGTCCGAGGAAGACTATTCCCAAACCGACCAGGCCAAATGCCGCCTAAAATTCTTTGTACCCAAAGATTGATTGTAGGGGCGGTCTCTGACCGCCCGATTCATATTAACGCTACCCATGATTTATGTCAATTGTATTAGTAGGGGCGGTCTTTGACCGCCCGGCTATAAATACATGCCCCTAACAATCTCCATCGGATCGGAAAATGGTTTATTCCGGACATCTTTCAAAATACATCATTGTAGGGGCGGTCTTTGACCGCCTGATTATTAGCGGCGCTCCCCTTAGATGTCTTTCTTTAGGGTCATTGAAATCTGCCTTCACAAATCCATTTTCCTTTACACACTATATCCAATTTGCAACTTCTAACTCCTAACCTCCAAAACGCAAATCCATTCTTTCACATAACGCATATGATCTCGTAGGGGCGGTCTTTGACCGCCCAATTGTTAGCAGCATTACCCATGGCTTGTATTAATTATCGTAGTGGCGGTCTTTAACCGCCCGGCTATAAATACATGCCCTAACAATCCTCATCGGATCGGAAAATGGTTTATTCGGGACTATTTCGGCCTAGATAAAACCGACATAATGGCCTTAAGATCTACCCCGGCAAAGGCCTTGTAAGATTCCTCACGCAATTCTTCAGGTATAGGCGGGCCATCTACAAGAAGGATATTCTCCTTTATCTGCTCCGGAGTATCCGCACCCAATACCAAGCTGGTCACACCGGGTAAATCCCGTATAAAAGAAACAGCAAACTGGGCTATGCTCAGCCCGGATTTTTCTGCTAATTTTTTTAGGGTTCTAATGTGAGGAGCAGCGTGGATTTGGAGATCCGGATCTTGAATATGCTCAGGATCAAGGAAAAATAGGCCCTGTAAGAACACACTGCGAACAAATACGCCTACCTTTCTTTTCTCAAGACGCTCTAAATAACCCATATGATAAAGTTTTTGATCAAAAAGACTCATAGGAATTTGTATGGCACTATAAAGATCATTTTGCAGCAGAGTCTCTACTTCTTCTGGCTGGTATATAGATGCTCCAACAATATCGGTATAGCCTTCTTTGATCAACTTTTCAAGGGTTCGGGGGACAATATCCCCATGCTGGATCATGTCTTCGGGACGATGCATCAAAAGGCAATTTACCTTCTTCAGGCCAAGGCGTTTAAGGGAGGTTTCTACCGAGGTCATAATCTCCCTCTCTACAACCGAATCCGGGGATCCAGCTGGTGCAGTGGTAAAAAACTTGGTTGTTATAAAGGGCATTTTATCCCCATAGCCACCCCGGGCAAAAAAACCACCCAGGACTTCTTCCGAATCGCCATAGCTATGGGCAGTGTCCAAAGAGGTAATGCCATTTTTCAAGGCCTCTTCCAGCATAGAATAGCTTTTCTGCCTGTCTGGCTTACCCAGCTCGTTGGCTATCCCGTAATTGATACCTAATTGCACCGTCCCAAGGGATATATTGGATACCTTATGTCCGGCTAGTAATGTATATTTCATCTTGTCTTCTCCCCGCCCCAGTTTACTTTGGGGTCACAGCTTTCTTATTATTACACTTTGCCACAGCATCCTTAAAGAACGCTGCCAAAGTGACTACGTCAGATCCTAAATTGATAAAGTTATAGCCCATATCTACTAAGTCATCAAAATTGTCCGGGCTACCGACGGTTCCGGCAAACTTGCCGTGCTTCCTGGCAGTCTTGGCAACCAGTCTTCTGATTTCATCGATGTAGGGATGATCCCATTGGAAGGGGATCCCGGCTCCCTGACTAAAATCTGCAGGACCGAAAAATATCATATCTATTCCGGGTAGTTGACAGATTTCATCAAGTTCAGGCAATGGCTCCGGATCTTCAATTTGTATTGTTATAAATCGTTCTTCATTAGCCTGTTTGATATAGTCATTAGCATCAACCAGACAGTACTTACCATCTGCATTGCCGCCATCGATGGGTCGCCTGCCGATGGGATGGAATTTCGTATAGTATTGTACATATTTCGCATCTTCCAGGCTCATAACATGGGGAACCATGATGCCGGCGCTATCAGCCTCCAAGGGTCGTATGTAATCACTATATCCACCCCGGGATACACGGGTTAATATATCACAATCATAAGCCTTTGCCGCCAGTACAGTCTTTTCAATATAGTCCATGCTGTTGGGCACATGCTCTAAATCCGCCCATACACAATCAAAGCCGCACATAGCAGCCAGCTCGGCGAGACGAAAATCACTGCTGTTCAACTTGATACATGTAGCCACATAACCATCTCTCATCTTTCTTAGAACCCTGCTGGGTCTCATGTCCATATTTTGGTGTCCTCCTTAAGAATTGATTTACGCTTATCATTATACTTCAAAAGACAGGACATGGAAACATATTACCCGATAATTTATATAAAACTTGGCCCCAGAGGATTGCCAAAACGAGGTAGCTGATAATCATAGAATAGGGCAGCCTTTGGAAGGAAAAGTAGTTGAAAAAAGCCGGGTAACAATATACTATTAATGTAGCAATCAAGGGAACAATACAAAGGAAGGTGACCTGTATGGCCGGTCTATGGCCCTTAGGGGATAAAAAACTTAAAATAGGTATTTTGGGAATGACAGAAGGGAATGGACACCCTTATTCTTGGAGCGCAATGTTCAACGGATATGATAAAAAATTTATGGACAATTGCCCCTTTCCCGGCATTCCGGTATATTTAAACAAGCAGCCCAAAGAAACTCTTGGGATTCCCGGAGCCAAAATCACCCATGTACATTGTGACAATCGAGAAGACGCAGAGGATGTAGCCCGCTGTTCTCTGATACCGAATGTAGTAGACAATCCGGAAGATATGATAGGACAGGTAGATGCAGTTATATGCGCAACGGATATAGGTTCCGAGCATGTAACAAGATGCCAACCCTTTATGGAAGCCAACATCCCTATGTTTATAGACAAGCCTTTGGTAGACAATGAAAAGGATCTTCAAACCTTTGTAAAATGGAAGAATGAAGGCAAACATTTTATTTCCTCCTCTTCTATGCGATATGTAAAATCAATGGAACCATATTTCAAAAACCATTACGAGATAGGTAAACTCATGTATATCTGCCAACCCATGTGCAAGAAATGGGAGACCTACGGTATTCATGCCCTGGAAGGGATTTTCCCCCTTTTAGGTGAAGGCTTTGTATCTATTCAAAATACCGGTACATATGAACGAAATATGGTTCACATTACACATGAATCGGGGTGCGATGTACATATACCCCTATCTGCGGATATGTTTGGTGCCTTCGGAACTACCTTATTAGTAGGCAGTATATCCAATAAGACCATTACAGATAGCGATTCTTACTATGCATTTAAAAAGCAGATGGATAGTTTTGTCCACTACCTGAGGACAGGACAAGAGCCCTTTCCCTTTACTGAAACCATTGAACTTATGAAACTGGTTATCGGTGGGATTATGAGCCTCGAGCAGGGGGGAAGAAAAATTCTTCTAACAGAGATTAAGGAGATATAAGGATGAATGTACTGGACGGATTCTCATTAAAGGATAAAAATGCACTAATATATTCACCCCAATATGTTTATGGTGAGGAAATTGCTTTAGGTCTTTGTGAGGCAGGCGCCGATGTATGGTTCTGCGGTGAGGATACAAATACTTTACAGGCTTTGGCCGATAAAATGACAGCTGCCGGAAATAGGATTCAGGGGGTAATTCCCTACAAACAGGGCAGTGAGGAGGATGCAAAAGGACTGTCAAAAGAGGTTCTGGAAAAGATGGGAACCCTTGATATCTTTGTGGACAATGGTTCCAATGTATTTTTAAAAGGATGGGTTCATGAATTCGACGCCATATATGAAAACCTAAAGCGTACACAGCTAGGGCTGATGCTAACAGTAAAACACCTGGGGATGATTATGGCGGATCAGGGCTTTGGCTCCATAATATTTGTGACGGACTATGCGGCATTGGTAGGCTGTGATGTATGGAACTATGCAGAATCATCGGAAAAATTTGACGAGGATTTCTCCCTAGATTACGGTTTTGTTAAGGGTTCTTATGTAAATTATGCTAGGCAGGCTGCCGGTTATTTAGGTGAACACAACGCCAGGTGCAATTGTATCGCCTATGCACCTCCGGGAGGCAGTGTGCCAGAGGGGTTTTCCAAAGCCTTTATTAGACATTCCCATTTGAAGCGATTGGCTACCGGGCAGGATATTAAATCCGCGGCAGTTTTTCTTGCATCTGACGCTTCTTCTTATATAACAGGGATTACCTTACCCGTAGACGGTGGCTATACCGCAAAATAGAAAGGATTACTTATATGAATACCATGGATTTGTTTTCATTGAAGGGAAAAATAGCGCTGGTTACCGGGGGCAGAACTATGTATGGAAAAGGCTGCTCCATAGCCCTTTTAGACGCGGGAGCCAAGCTATATTTGGCCAGCCATTCTGTAGAGTCAGCTAAGAATACAGCAGAAGAACTGCGTAGCGGCGGTGGTGAGGTCGAGGTTATAGAATTTCATCAGGAAGATCCTGAATCCATAAAAAACATGATAGATACCATAGTAGAAAAAGAGGGACGAATAGATGTATTTGTAAACGCCAGCCGGGTAATACCTAAGGGTGGCGTAGGGTGGTTTCAGAAAGAAGAAGGTCTGGATTGGTCTGTCAGAGTAAATTCCGCAGGCTTTCTGTATATGACAATGCTGGTAGGGGAGCAGATGATCAGCCAAAGAAGTGGTTCTATAATAAACTTTGGTTCCATGATGGGGCTTATAGGGGTGGAAAAGCACAATTACGACGGCGAGCCGGAAATGGCGGCAGGTGCCCACGCCCACGACTATGCATTGAATAAATCGGCTATTACGGCTTGGACCCGGCACGCGGCCAGCTATTACGGCAGATATGGGGTTCGTGTCAATACCCTATGCCCAGGCGGTCTTGAATCGGATAGGACACCTAAAAGGTTCCGTGAGAATTATGTAAAGCATACCCAACTGGGGCGCCTGGCCAACAAAGATGATATAAAAGGCCCCGTATTATTTTTGGCCTCCGATGCATCAGCCTACCTAACAGGGCTTTCTATTCCTGTAGATGGTGGTTATGTAAGCATATAATTTTTGAAAAATCTATATTAGGGGAGGATCTTATGGAAAAATTTGATGTATCCAAATTTCGCAATGTTTCAGT
>JAAYSJ010000012.1 GCA_012518395.1 Clostridiales bacterium | reverse complement strand
TGGGGACATCTAATATTAGATAGTTTTCCATAAAATTATACTTCTCTTTTAAATAATCCTTTAATTGTTTAGGCAAGGAGAGCTGAACTTTATTATCAGGCATTATTTTAAATCCGTTATTTAAAAAATGTATACTGAAATTCCTATGCTTATATCTAGGAGGCTTGGGGTTTTCGATACCGCCGGTTTTAACCAGCCCATAAAAAGATTTCCATGAACGATGCAGGACAGCCAGTAATTCCTGCGCAGATTGTGAAGGAAGATTCTTGTACCAAAAATGGTTTTTTAATCGTTTCTTCTGGTCATACCAATTTGGATAAGGTGTCCCGGTATCTTTCTTCCATTGTCTGCGTTCATAGTTAGCTACATTCCAAAGCTTACGGGTAGCGTAGCATAATGAGTTTAGGACTATTTTGCTTTCTATGTCAGGATTTATAGTACATGATTTAGTTAATTGCAAGTTTTCACCCCCTCGTCTTTTGGCCTTCGATATATTTCTTAATAGCCTCCTCGGATATTGAGCCTATGGTTTCAAGATAATAACTAGAGTTCCATAATCGACCTTTCCAAAGCTTTTTACTTAATTCAGGGAATTCCATAAATAATTTTCTACCAGAGATTCCTTTAAGCATTTTAACTATATAGGAAGGTGAATGTTTAGGATGTGCTGAAACAAAAAGATGGACATGGTCACGCTCGCCAATCTCAGCTTGTATTACTTCAAAATCTTTATTCTCAGCTATCTCCTTAAATAGCTTTTTAAGATATGATTCTATTTCAAAAGTTAATACTTTCCGCCGATACTTAACAGACCATACTATATGATAATTTACATTATATACACAAGTTCTAGCGTGTTTTAGATTAGATTTCTTCATACATATAGTATATCATAAGTGAAGGTTATTATCAATAATAATACAGACTTTAGTTTATACATATAGTCTATGTTTCGCCTTTCATCTCCCCATTAAAATAGGGAGGATTCCCGGCGTGTATCCTAAAATATTAGACCAGATATATGGGGGAAGAAAGTCCCGTGCACAATATAAAAATAGCAGAAATGTGCTTAGCCTTTTTCACCCCCCATTGACAATCACCTACAAAGAATACTTTTTTGTGTATTTTTCAAACTGCCTTGAAAATCCATCGTTGGGTTCATGCTTTATTCTATGCTGATAGCTATGCATATCCATTCTATCATGGGACATTTCAATAATAGCACTGGCAATATTAGAGCAGTGATCGGAGACCCTTTCCAGTACCGTTATCAAATCGGAGAAAACAAATCCCATTTCAATGGTGCATTCATTACGCTGCATTCGCGTTATATGCCTCTTTTTCAGTTCACTCTTAAGACGGTCGATTACTTCTTCAAGTGGTTCAACTTTGGCAGCCAGGGAAAGGTCGTTATCATTGAATGCTGCAATGGCTATTTCTACAGACTCTTCCACAGCTGATATCAGAACATCAAGTTCATATTTGGCAGATTCAGAAAAGCTGAGCTTCTTATCTTCAATTTCCTGTGCAGAAGCAACAATTGATACTGAATAATCTGTGATTCGTTCAAACTCGCCAATCAAGTACAGCAATTTGGCAGCTTCGGTATTATCCTGTACAGATAAATTATAGGTCGATAAATTAACAAGGTAGGTGCCGATGGCATCTTCGTACTTGTCTGTTTGTTTCTCCATATCTTTTACTGCCTGCGCTCTGCCCTCGTTATAATTATAAACCGCCTCCAAGGCCTGCTTGATGGAGGTAATCGAAAGCTTAGCCATCTCCAATGCAACCATTCTGCCCCGTTCCACAGCTATAGCTGGAGTCGAATATAGACGGGAGTCCAATAATGATACTTTATCTTCCTCATCGCTCTCCCGGATCGTCTTATATGCCAGTTTTTCCAGCAATCCACTAAGTGGTAACAACATCGCTGTACAGAGAATGTTGAAAACAGAGTGGATAAGAGCAATGATAAAACGGTTGGCTGTCTGATCTAAAAAAGGAAAGTCTATGATCAGTCTTAGCATAGAGAATACAAAAAGAAAAACAATGGTGCCAATAACATTAAAATATAAGTGTACTAATGCTGTACGTCTTGCATTCTTATTTGTCCCTACAGAAGAAATAAGGGAAGTGACAGTGGTACCGATGTTTTGCCCCATTATAATGGGGATTGAAGCTCCTATGGTCACTTGTCCGGTAGCCGATAAAGCCTGAAGTATACCTACTGAAGCTGACGAACTCTGTATGATCCCTGTAAATACTGCACCCGCCAATACGCCCAGAACCGGATTGGTAAACATCAACAGTATTTTCCGAAACCCTTCTACCTGGCCCAGGGGTTCTATAGCCGCAGACATTATTTCCATGCCATATATAAGTGTTGCAAATCCAAGCATGATCATACCTATGTCTTTTTTCTTTTCACTCTTTATGAATAAATAATATACTACACCTATCAAGGCAAGGATAGGGGTAAAAGACGATGGCTTCAGCATCATAACAAATACATTACTACCCTTTATCTGTGTTAGGCTTAGAATCCATGCGGTTACGGTAGTGCCCACATTTGCTCCCATGATCACATGGATAGCCTGCTTCAAAGTCATCAGGCCTGAATTTACAAATCCCACCGCCATAACAGTTGTGGCGGAAGAACTTTGTATTACGGCTGTTACCCCAAGCCCCAACAAAAAGCCGTTTAATTTACTGGATGTCAATCGCTCCAACAAGGATTTTAACTTATTGCCCGCAGTTTTTTCTAGACCTGTTCCCATTACACTCATGCCGAAAAGGAATAGAGACAAGCCACCAATCATTTCTAAAATGCCGAATAAATCCATATGTTATTATCTTACCTTTCTTCAGTAATCCAAAAAAATCATATCATATTTTCACTTTTTAGCAAGAGGTTTTATCGTATATTGGTATATCGCCCGGGAGACCACAGGTCTCCCCTACTACCATGGAACGACACGGGGGTCGTTCCCTACGGCGTACCGCAGGTTACCCGCACTTTGCTGCCCATAAAAATATCGTGCAAAAATTCATCTGATATTGTAATATAGGATTAGAAGGGGGCAATAGCATTAGCTCTCTAAATTTTTGGGGGTTAGATAAAATGGAAGTTATTCATGAAATATTATCACTTATAATCAGTATCGCTGTATTAGTATTTGAAATCACCGGCGTCGTTCTCATAATTTTTACCGGTGTACAAGGCATTTATAATTTAATAAAAAAGAAAAAAACCCCATGCAACTGGTTAAAGACCTTGTTATTGGCTCTAACCTTTCTGTTACTTGGGGAAGTTTTAGAAACTGTCCTGATACAAACCTTTAATCAACTTTTCATAGTGGCAGGAATCTTCGCCCTACGCGCTTTAATAGTTATCTTTATAAATTGGGAAATGAAACAGGAACATTAATAGATATAATCATCAATCATCCGTTTGATTGCCTGTTTCCCCTATGATGCTCACCTTTATCAGATTGGTAGTTCCGCTTATCCCTATAGGAACACCTGCGGTTATAACCACTACGTCACCGTCTTTAACGATGCCCGTAGAAACCGCAACTTCAGCGGACTTTTCAAGCATCTTGTCAGTGCTTTCCATGTCGTATGAGATATGTGGGTATACTCCCCATACCAGAGACAATTCCCTATATACTGATTCTTTGGGGGTAGCGGCTATAATATTTGAATCGGGCCGATATTTTGAAACCATTCTTGCCGTATGCCCTGATCTGGTAGCGGTTACTATAGCCCTTGCTTCCAGATCATATGCAATAGAGCATGTAGCATGACTTATTGCGTTGGTCACCGATGGTTTCTCGCCTGCCACCCTTTTTTCAAAGGCCCCTTTATAATCAATACTATCTTCGATCCTTTGGGCTATTGTGTTCATGGTCTGCAATGATTCAAGGGGATATCTGCCCATTGCAGTCTCACCAGAAAGCATAATCGCATCTGTACCGTCATATATAGCGTTGGCCACGTCACTGGTCTCAGCCCTGGTAGGCCTGGGGTTTTCGATCATAGAATCCAGCATCTGGGTGGCAATTATAACCGGTTTTCCCGCTTCATTGCATTTTTTAATAATGCTTTTTTGGGCAATAGGCACTTCTTCTGCCGGGATCTCCACCCCTAAATCACCCCTAGCTACCATTATCCCATCGGCTACCTTTATGATACCGTCTATGTTATCAAGGCCTTCCCGGTTTTCAATCTTCGCTATGACCTTGATATCTGCGCCGTTATTTTCCTCAAGTACTTCCTTAATAGCTAGAATATCAGCAGGCTTTCTAACAAAGGAACCTGCGATGTAATCCACCTCTTGCGAAATCCCGAATTTGATATCTTGGATATCCTTTGGCGTAACAGCGGGTAAGCTTATAGGAATTCCCGGAATATTAACACCTTTGCCACTACCTAAAATGCCGCCATTAATTACTTCACAATATACCTTGGTCTCAGAAATGTCGGTAACAACCAATTCCACTAGGCCGTCGTCTAGAAGTATAGTGGTGCCTTTTTTACATCCCTCACTATATCCTTAAAGTGTACGGATACCCCATTTTCGTCCCCTTTTATTTCCTCGGTGGTCAGTATAAATCCCTGACCTTCCTTAAGTTCTACCTGGTCCCCCTTGAGCTTCCCTAAGCGGATTTCAGGTCCTTTCGTATCTAAAAGGATTGCGACTGGCAATCCCATATCTTTACTAATTTCCCTAACCAGTTTTATGCGTCTGCCATGCTCCTCATAATCCCCGTGGGAAAAGTTGAGCCTAAAAACGTTTGCACCATTCTCTAGTAATTCTTTAAGCATCTGTGGCTTTTCACTGGTAGGGCCTAGTGTACATATTATCTTTGTTTTCCGCATTGTCTCCTCCGTTTTGTACAGGCTAATGATAGTCTTATAAATCGTTGGCCATAGGGATCTTTATAGATTTCACCAGGAACCTTGAGCGCCCCAAAGGCGTTTTTACTGTTACCTCATCGCCCACCTTTTTTAACAACAAGGCATTACCTACAGGTGATAAGCAAGAGGCACAATCCAGCCCCTCTGCTCTATTTCCGTAAAAGGGGGGTACGATTTTTATCCTTTCGATTTCACCATAATCCATATCCTGAACTTCTGCAATACTATCTATGAGTATCATAGGCCAGTGTTCTTCTCTGGTATCTTTAATATGGGCATCCATAAAGCCTTTTACATAGCCTATATATTTATCTATCATATCCTTGAAATTATCCCTTTCCGTTGTCCGCTCCTCATAGTATTCTTTTAAAATATGATTTCTGATACTTTCAACCTTTTTTAAATGTTTCACCAACAAATTAGCGATCTGCAGCCGGTCATTCTCTTCCTGCATTACTATCCCCCTCAATGCTCATTAAAGGCAGATTGCCATAATATAATACGGGGCATCTCGTAAATAAACCTGATAAAATGCCCCTTAAAACAATCCTACCATAGGTGTAAACTATAGTCAACTATGGTAGTTAATGGCTACTTTTGGATTATTTCGCTCAATACCTCTGCAATATATTTTGCGCTCCGTTTAGCCTCAGCGTAGGTAGTCAGGTGATTTCCCACCTCGATAATTATTGCAGTATTTGATACATGCTGGTTGTAGCGACCCGTTCGTACCATAACATCCCTGGCTAATCCCGGATACTTTTCATTAGCCTTATTAGTAATCTTCAAAGCAAATTGATAATTTTCTCTCCATTTGGGTTTCTCACTAAACCCCCCGCTTACACCCTCGGCTGTCCCGATCAATACAAAGAATTTGGCCACTCTTTCTCCGTTTATTATGGTTACCTCTTTATCTGGGTCTTTTAGATTTTTATTATAATTCCTATGAATATCTAAAAATATTTTCAGCGTATCATATTCATTCATTCTTTTCTGAATAGTTTTCAATGACCATGGGTATAGTCCGGATTTCCATGGATGCACTTCATGATCGGTTTTATCGTGTATAACGGGAATACCCAATGCTTGAAGTTGCCTGGTTAATTCTTCGCCTACTCCTACCACTGTTTGACTGAAATCATTGCTCCTAAAAACTGCAATATCCTTGTATGGGCTATCGGGGTCCTGTCTAAAGGCCTCCCGGGAATGAGTATGGTAGACAAGAATCTGGGGGCCTTCATCCCCCAGGATTACGGGGGGAAGCTCATCTTTGATGTTTTTTATCTGGATCTGTATTTCCTCAGATATCTCCCTTTCATCTCCATCAGATTCGCCATATCGTTCAGTTTCACCAGCCGGTGGGCGCTGACTTTGGCGGGATGTATCCTCATCTAAGGCGATAGTTGGAACAATAGGATCATCTTTGTATTCCCATGGTTCCTCAAATGTATCGTCCCGGGTATGAGGGCTGCTTAAATAGGGCATATGGGCAGATAGTATAGTAGTAGGATCCATAAAGTTCATCTCTTTTATGCGTATCCATATCTCAGATATGAAATCGCCCTCGTCTGGATAACCGGTAGAATCATAGATTTCTTCTAAGTTTTCTGTTTCATCGATGAAATAATCATCATTTTTGCTAATTTTATAATTGGACAGAAGTCGCCAGCTCAAAAAGAAAATTCCGGCTATAAGCAAAGTTACGACCACATTATAGGATAGATTTGATTTCTGGTTAAATCCCGTTTTCTTCAAAAATCCTCACCGCTTTCCCCCTACAGATATGCTACCTCTATAAATATATTAAGCGGCTATAGTAGAATATGCCCGGGATTATCTTTTTCACAATTCTTTGTTTATTTTATGATCCTCCTTGCTGTTACTTTACGGCGGGGGTAGCTGCCCTTTGTTATATCGCTTATTATAATACCCACAGTAGCCCCTGATGCGTGTACCATCTGGTTGTCCCCGATATAGATACCCACATGCCCGCTGGTAGAGCTGTTGGGGTTGCTGCCACTGAGAAAGCATAATAAATCTCCCGGCTTTAGGGAAGACCAAGATACCTCAGATCCTATTTTGCGTTGACCTGTAGAACTTCTCGTTCCCAAATCTATACCAAATTGTTTGAACACATAGTAAGTAAACCCCGAACAATGAAACTGATAGGGCTCTTTATTTGTATGGGAATATTTGTATCTCTTATTATAAGCAAACTTTTTTGCATAATCCGCTATATCCTGACCGCTGGGGTTTCTCTTGTTGGTAGGCGCAGGTACCACATAGTATGTCCCCTCTTCAGACGATTCAGATTTTTGTGCATTCCCCGATTTAGAACCCGATCCAGATGAATCCTTCGAAACTGTTTTTGGTTTAGATTCGGTCTTAGGTTTCGATTCGGATCTCGATTTTGGTTCGGACTTAGATTCAGCCCTGGCCTTGGGTGGAACCTTAGTTCCTAGGGTTTCAACCTGCGTAACTGGCTCTTTGATTACCTTTTCTTCTACAACCTTCCGGTCAATCTCTTGCCCATCCTCCCGGGTTACCAAGGCAGTAATTTCTTTTTTGCCTGTTTCACCTTCCTGGATGACCTTAGTTTTACCCTCCTCTAGAGTATTGTCCCCTTTCACCTGGGTCTTGAAGGGTATATCCTGGGTATACTCCAATCTTTCTTTCGTAATCACTGTTAAAAGCTTATCTACATGACCAATCTTAATAATTTCACCAGGCTGGATTATACGGTTTGATACACCGGGATTAGCAGTTTCCAGGTCAGATACACTTATATTGTTGCCTTGTGCTATTGTCCATATGTTATCCCCTTGTTTTATCTCATATTCCCTACTGCCTTCGACCCCCTCCAGAATAATTTCTTTAGCAGCTTGTGGAGTAATGATCTGGTCTATGGGAATAACCCTTATATCAAAACTGTATTCCTCTTTAATTTCAACCTCTTCTAAGTAATTATCATCCCTATTCTCAGCTTCTTTTATATATGGGGTTTTTATATCCTCGATTAAATCCTTTGCGTCTTCAATAGACTTTACATAACATACTTCTTTCCCTTCGATAATTATGGCGCATGCTTCCGCTTTAACATCAATAGAATTTCTAATGGATTGTATTAGGGCTTGCTCCCCCGTGATACTCTCGTTCCCAGCTTCCCTTTTCTTAAAACAAATATTAGGGTCTATTAAGATATTGAAGTGATTTTCTGACCTGAGCTTATTCTCTACACTGTCGTATATAGAAAGACCCCAAGCCGGAAATTTGACAACGCCTACTTCCTTATCGTCTACATACATTGAATATAGGGCAGATGAACCTTCCATATAGGCCGCTGAGGGCACAGCAAGGTTAAATAATAAAAGTACGATCACTATACCTAATAGCAACTTGAATCCCTTCATGTCAGCCTCCTTTTAGGTTGTCCAAAATGTTCCCATTGTTTTTAGGATCCCACAAAGTAACTCCATTGGATATATATTCTATACCAATATTAAAATTCCTTCCTTGGCTCTGCCTTTATATGAGCTGGCTGAACCTGTCCCAAATGTCATCTTGTGACCAGAAATATAAAAAAGAGTGGCTACGACCACCCCTTTTTATATTTAACCTGCTATAAAAGTCAAATGACTAATTCACTACTCTTCTTGAGGTCACATAACGCTTGGGATATCTGCCCCCATTTATACTGCTTATTATAATACCTGCTTTTGGGCTTGACATGTGAACCATATTTCCATTGCCTATATATATACCTACGTGGTTTGAATTCTTAAAGCACACTAAATCCCCGGGTTTAAGATCAGATTTTTTTACGCGTTTACCTACCGATCTTTGGGCTACAGACCCATTTGAAAAATTGATTCCAAATTGTCTATAAACATAACTGGTGAAGCCGGAACAATCAAATCTGGTAGGACCGGTAGATCCATGAGAATACTTATAAGTTTTATTATAAGCAAATTTCTTAGCATAGTTTGCTATAGCATTGCCTGTAGCACTTCCCCTGCTTGTAGGTTTACCTACTGTTGAAGAGGAGCCCGACGAAGATTTCTTTTGCTTTTTGGGCTGAGGTTTAGGTTTTGTTCCCTTGGCCTCGATCCGCTTTACCGGCTCTTTAACTACCTTTTCCTCAACTATTTCTCGATCGACTTCCTGTCCATCCTCCCGGGTTACCAAAGCCACAATTTCTTTTTTGCCTTTTTCACCCTCTTGGAGAACTTTGGTTTTGCCGACTTCCAAATTCCTGTCTTCTTTTACTTGGGTTTCAAAATCTATTTCCTTAGTATATTCTAACCTTTCCTTTGTTACTACTGTCAAAAGTCTTTCTACGTGGCCTATCTTGAAGATCTCCCCGGGCTGGATTATACGATCCGATACGCCGGGGTTGGCGGCTTCTAAATCAGATAAAGTGATATCGTTGGCTTCGGCTATTACCCAAATATTGTCCCCCTCTTTTACCTCATATTCCTTATAGCCTTCCCTGCCGTTGAGGATTATGTCTTCTGCCTCTTCAGGAGTGATGATTTCATCCTGGGAGACAAGTTCTTCTACAAAACTATATTCTTCTTTTACTGAAACATCCTCTAAGCTACAGCCTTCCCTTTCCTTAGCGCTCTTTATGTAAGGAGCCTTGATATCTTCAATTATCTTCTGCGCCTCATGAGCAGAATTAACATAGAATAACTTTGTCCCATCTATAGTTATGGCATATGCATTAGTTTTGATATCAATAGCATCCTTGATAGATTCAGCCAGAATTTTTTCTTTGGTGGGTTGCGCCCCCCGGGTTTTTATCTCTTTAAAGGAAATATCAGAGCTTATAAAAACCTCCTCACGGCTCGAACCCCTAATCCCCTTTTCTACACTATCATAAATATAAAGGGCACGGGCGGGATACCTGATAACGCCTACGTCCTTACCATCAACATACATAGAATAAAGAGTTGAAGAACCTCCGTTATAGGCTAAAACAGGTACAGTAGCGCTCATAAGGGCTAGAATTGTAAGGGCAGTACACAATATCAGCTTAAATCTCTTCATGTTAACCTCCATTTTAGTACCAACTTGTTACAGTTTTTCCCATACCATTACGAAATTGTTACGTTACTGGTTATATATTCTATATAAATGTTAAATATCCTTCTTATTTTCGTATTATTTCCAAAATATTTTTTTTAACTAAACTTTTCTTTCCAGACCTCCCTCCATTAATTTTTTCTTGACTTTTTCCCGCATTTTGATACTATAGTTTCTAGCAATGCTATGAGAAGAAGGAGTAGTTGAATCCCCTGACCCAAGCGACCCGGGAATGGTGTGAGCCCGGGATCATGATTCAGCGAAGGGCGTCTTTGAGCATATTTTATTAAGGGGATCTGCATGCAGATCAAAAAGGGTGGAACCGCGGAAGATAAGCCTTTCGTCCCTTTATGGGATGAGAGGCTTTTTAAATACCGAATTTTGCGAATTTTAGTTATTTACTGAAGGAGGAATAGGAATTGGAAAAAACATTGACTATGGATAAAATCGTCGCCCTATGTAAAGGAAGAGGGTTCATATACCCAGGTTCGGAGATATATGGCGGTCTTGCCAACACTTGGGACTATGGCCCCTTAGGGGTGGAATTTAAAAACAACGTAAAACAAGCCTGGTGGAAAAAGTTTATCCAGGAAGATCCTAACAATGTAGGCATGGATTCTGCTATACTTATGAATCCTAAAACTTGGGAAGTATCCGGTCATGTAGCCGGATTTGCCGATCCCTTAATGGATTGCAGAAAATGCAAAGCCCGTTTCAGAGCTGATAATCTTACAGAAGATTATATGAGAGAACAGGGCATCGATAACCCCCAGGTAGACGGTTGGGACGAGAAAAAATTAGGGGATTATATCCGGGATAATAATATTCCCTGCCCGGAATGCGGCGAACATGATTTTACTGCCATAAGAAAGTTCAACCTTATGTTTAAAACCTTCCAGGGCGTTACGGAAGATTCAATGTCCGAAATCTTCCTGAGGCCTGAGACAGCTCAGGGGATATTTGTAAACTTTAAAAATGTTTTGCGAACTTCCCGAAAGAGAATTCCCTTTGGCATCGGACAGATCGGTAAATCTTTCAGAAATGAGATAACCCCGGGCAATTTCACCTTCAGAACACGGGAGTTTGAACAGGCCGAGCTGCAATTTTTCTGCCAGCCCGGTGAAGATATAAAATGGTATGAATATTGGAAAACCTTTTGCACAGACTGGCTCTTAGCCCTGGGGATAAAGAAAGAGAATCTCCGGGCAAGGGATCATAGTCCGGAAGAGCTATCCCACTACAGCAAGGCTACAGTGGATCTGGAATTCCTCTTTCCCTTCGGATGGGGCGAACTTTGGGGGATAGCCAGCAGAACAGATTTTGATCTAAAGCAGCATAGCACCCATTCCGGGGAAAACTTTAGCTATACCGATCCTGTTACCAATGAGCAATATATTCCCTATTGCGTAGAACCTTCTGTTGGTATTGACAGGGTTGCCCTCGCCTTTTTGTGCAATGCATATGATGAAGAGAAATTGGAGGATGGAAGCACCAGAACAGTCCTCAGGTTGCATCCTTATTTGGCTCCCTTTAAGGCTGCCGTACTTCCCCTTTCCAAAAAACTTAGAACCCGAGCCCAGGAGGTCTATAGCCAGCTGAGCAAAAAGTTTTCTGTGGAATATGATGAATCAAGTAGTATAGGCAGAAGATATCGCCGCCAAGATGAAATCGGTACACCTTATTGTATAACTATAGATTTTGATACCTTAGAGGATAATTGTGTTACCATCCGTGAGCGTGATACTATGGAGCAGATCAGGCTCCCTATTTCAGAGGTAGAGAAGTACATCGAGGATAAAATCTTCTTTTAGGGTGTAAATCCCTAATTCTCCCTACCTATATATAGTTCTTAGACATAGCAAAGCTGTTTGAGGATATACTCAGACAGCTTTTTCTTTTGATATTAGACAGCTTTTTTATTCCTTTTTATCTCCATCCCTATTCTCCGGGACAATCATATTAGCTCCCAAATCCACCCTTTTGCTTTTGCCCAAAAATTCCAAGCACACCTTCACTCTCTTCTTCCTGTGATCAAATTTTTCAATTATACCTTCCATTCCTTGTAGCGGGCCACTTAGGACTCTGATCGTATTACCTTCCTTATATACATCTGATAGTTCAATAGTTTCTCCGTACCGGGTCAATCCTAATATCATTGCCATCTCCTCTTCCCCTATGGGTATAGGCTCGCTGTCATCCTTTAAAACTCTGTAGACAGCAGGCAGGGCCTTTAAACCATAATATAGTTCATGATCCATATTGATGTTAACCAATACATATCCGGGAATCAAGTTTTTAATAGTTTCATAGGTCTTGCCCCGTTTCCGCTCTATGAGTTTCCTTTTTGGTACTAAAGTACGGATATCCTCCCGGGGAAATAATAGTTCTATATATTTTTGAACCTCTGCCTCCCGACCAGTCTCTACAAATATAGCATACCATTCCATAAAACGACCTCCGTGCCTTGTCTTAACTGCTAAAAACTATTCCTATATATTCAAAATTCAATAATGACCTATTACACTATATCATACACTTCTATTCCCCTTAGCCTATGAATACATTATTCACATATGAAAGGGTCGGATCACATGAGCAAAAACAATGTACTACGAGGCGCTCTAACCCTTACTGTCTCCGGGATTTTTGTACGTATTCTTGGGTTTGCATACCGTATATATCTAAGCAGAAATCTGGGTCCTGAGGGTATGGGGATCTTCCAGCTTGTTATACCTGTCCTGTTTACATCTTTGACCCTGGTATCAGCGGGGATTCCCCTGGCCGTATCACGCCTAACAGCTCAAAAAAGGGTCATGGGGGATTATATTGGGCTGCAAAGAACCCTGTACACTGCTATTGGCCTTGTCGTTACCTCATCCCTGCTAATATGCATAGCGCTTATATTGAATGTCAATTACATTTCCAACACTATACTTAAAGAACCCCGTACCCGGGGGGCCCTTTTGGCAATCTACCCGGCTATTATTATAACACCTCTAAGTGCGGTATTTAAAGGCTATTTTTATGGTATCAAAAGCTTCTATCCCCCCGCATTTTCTGAAATAATTGAAGAGATAATAACCGTTGCCTTAGCCTTTTGGCTACTACGCTTGACTAGGGAGATGGATATTTCCGCCCGAATAACAGCAGTTGCTCTGGCGGTAGCTGCTGGTGATCTGGTCTCCCTTCTATATTTGCATTATAGCTATTACAGGCTTAAAGATAAAAACACCTTACCCGCAAAAATATCCCGGGCTCCATTCCCGCTTTTGGATATCTTAAAGATAAGCGGTCCCATAGCCCTGATCCGCCTGATATCGTCTATTAGCACCTCTATAGGTTCCATCCTTATCCCCCAAAGGCTGGTTAAATCAGGCGTGGCTCACAGCCGGGCTGTAAGCACCCTGGGGATTTTAAACGGTATGGTCATGCCCTTATTATTTGCCCCCTTCACCTTCGTGGGGTCATTGGCCGTGGTGATGATCCCAAATTTATCCGAAGACCTGGTCAAAAATGATAAGGCTAAAATACGCTCCAAGATCTCAAAAGCTATTTTTGTGACTAATCTATTGGCTCTGCCCTTTAGCGCTATGATGATGGCCTTGGCCGAACCTATGGTAATCATATTTTATGACCAGATAGAGGCAGGGTCTATCCTTAGACTCATGGCATTCCTCGCTGCTGTTAATGCCTTGGGCTTTACCCTCAGTTCTATTTTAAATGGATTGGGCAAACAAAACATCTCCGCCGTCTATATATTTATAGGGGAAATCATAGAGATTCTTTCTATTATCTATCTGATCCCTCTTCCCCATCTTCGGATATACGGATATATTACGGGTTTTTCACTATCAAGCCTGGCGGTTCTCATAATGCAATTTCGGGCTGTTTGTAAAGCCACAGGTCTGAAGATTATATGGAATGAATGGTTATTTAAGCCGGTGTTCGCCGCCCTCCTTACTACAGCCATATCCAGGCTCTGTTATCTATGGCTGTTGGGAAACAGGTTTTCCCTATCTTTGGCGTTTGCCCTATCAGTTTTTGCTGGCATGCTTGTATACTTATCAGTCCTATACCTAAGAGGCAGCATCACTTTCCTGAGAGAAGCTGTCTTTAACAGAACTAAAAACTAAATGGGAGATAAGCTATTAGCAGGCCGATCAATGGGATTTTGATTGCAATAGGCATATTCTCTTAACCCACCCTCATATATGAGACTTAGTCCTTGGCATGTTCTAAAATCCATAGGCGTGGCAAGGGAATCAGATTTATGAAGCAAAGTTATCCCGCTTCTATTAAGAAGAGTAGCTACAAACTGGGAACAGAAGAATTTATATTTCCTTTCCATGGGTATGCCCAAGGTCATAGTAAACAGACCGATAAAATTGTATCCATACTTATTTCTATCAGCCACAAATTTATTGAGTTCTTCCTTTAATCGTTTGTGCTGGAACTTACTTATGGGCAAACGATATAGTGCGCACTTTGTTTTGGGGAATCTCCCGAAGGTTCCGTACAGGATATCTTCCTTGATAAAACCTCCAACTATAGGATTATAGGGATTTAACCTTCCGAAGCTATATAGTTCGTCCAAATTTGGATCCAATGCTATAGATACATGGGAATAGGGTTCCCTGGTATACATCTTTATAAATTTGGATGGTAATGTGCCGGTATGGGATAACAAAATATATATTGCATAATTGCTTTCCATATCTTTCTCCTTCATATAATATAATACAATACGCTGGCTGCTCTTGCCTCAATAAAAGAAACTTTAGGTCTGATCTTATATCAGTCAGGAGAAAGCCGAAATCCAGTATAACAGAATCATATTATACACTATTTCTCATACCTTTTAAATAGAAAACCCCTTGTACCAAAATTTATAAGTTATGGTTTTACCCCTTTACCCCGAACATATGTTCTGATATAATAAAGTTACCCAAAGGAGGTAAGCGATGGAAACCAACAGACGCCTAATTTTTCATATTGACGTGAACTCAGCCTATTTATCCTGGGAGGCTGTTTACCGCCTACAACACGGCGCCCCTATAGACCTTAGAGATATCCCATCGGCGGTAGGCGGGGATGCCACTACGCGACATGGTATAATTCTGGCAAAATCCATTCCTGCTAAGGCTTATAAAGTCTTAACGGGGGAGACCCTTTATTCTGCCAGATTAAAATGTCCGGAGCTTCTGGTAGTTCCACCCCGATATCAGTTATATATCCAATGCAGCAGGGCCCTGGTATCCCTGCTGAAAGAATATTCTCCCGCCATACAGCGGTTCTCCATAGATGAGGTATTCTTGGACTATACGCTGATGGAGCCCATCTACGGAGACCCTATCGAAGCTGCCCATAGCATAAAAGAACGCGTTAAAAAGGAATTAGGGTTCACCGTCAATATTGGGGTATCCAGCAATAAGCTATTAGCGAAAATGGCATCAGACTTCAAAAAACCTGATAGAGTTCATACCCTTTTTAAAAATGAGATCCAAGAAAAGATGTGGCCCCTTCCTGTAGAGGATCTCTTTATGGTAGGCCGGGCTACTACCTCCAAACTCCATAAAAAAGGTATATTTACTATCGGAGATTTGGCTAAAGTGGATCCCCAATCACTATATGGATGGTTTAAGAGCCATGGGCATCTTATTTGGGAGCTGGCTAACGGTATAGAGGACTCCCCTATACGGGAGGGCTCCCCGATAAAGGGTCTGGGAAATTCCGCCACCCTCCCCTTCGATGTAGAGGATCGAAAGACGGGCCATAGAGCTCTCCTATCCCTGACTGAAACAGTAGCTATGCGCCTTAGAGATATGGGGAAATCTGCCGGACTTTTATCTATATCTATGAAGGATCGGGATTTTATATCCAGATCCCGCCAAAGGAAATTGGATGTGCCGACCCATTCCACAAAAATACTATACCGCACCGCCTGTTGCCTGTTTGATGAGCTCTGGAAAGGTAAACCTCTTCGACATTTAGGCATAAGAGCCTCTAGATTACAAGATGATAGCCAGTATCAACTATCCATCTTCGAAACCGGGCTGGAAGAGCAGCGGGCTTTAGACAAAGCCATCGACGAAATAAGATCCAGGTACGGATCTGATTCTATCATCCGTTCCTGTTTTCTATACTCCGGATTAAATCCTATGATGGGTGGTGTCCTGCGGGAGGAAGAATACCCAATGATGTCCAGTATTCTGTGATTTAGGTGGTGGTATATATGAAAGTCCTTA
>JAAYSJ010000129.1 GCA_012518395.1 Clostridiales bacterium | reverse complement strand
GTGTCAAACTTGACACTACGAAGAAAGAATAGGAGGTCTAAGTATGAGAGGCAAGCTAATGAGGACGATTTCATTATTACTCGTATTCCTTATGATCCTGATAGCCACCGGCGCCGACTATGCAGATGCGGCAGATAAGGCTGTTGACGGATCGGATAAGGAAGAGATGACTATAGAGCAGGCAGAAGACGATACTGAAGTGGCGGAACCTGAGGAGGATGTGGAGGATGCAGGATCCGAAGAAGATGCTGATGCTGATGAACCTGAAGGGGGAGGAGAGATTCCTGCGAAGGGAGATGGAAGTGAGCCGGAACCTTTAAACCCGGACAAAGTTGAAGCAAAAAAGGAAGATAAAAAAGCTAAGGCAGAAGCGGATCCAGCAGCCAAAAAGACGGAAGAGGGTGTAGAGCTTGGTAAAAATGCAGAAGAAGAGCCTGCAGACTTCTTTGAAGATTTAGATGGGCTAGGGCGGCCTGTGTCTATAGATTCTCCGAACCTGTTTTATCCAAAGGGATCATTAGGTCCTTTTACCGGCCAAGCGGTTGCAAAGATGATGATGGGAGGATTTGCGATTGCTCAACATCAGGGAGATTATGACAATATTGAGCCACCAGACCCTGGCTCTTTATCGTTAATTAAGACGGCAGAGCAGCTACCAGGCACCACCGACCAATGGAAGATTAAGCTGGAATTGACTGGTAAGGATTTGCCCAAGACATCTGACATCGTATTGGTAGTAGACAGGTCAGGCAGCATGGCAGGCAATAGAATGACATCTGCAAAAAGTGCAGCCAAAAGCTTTGTAAATACGTTATTGAAGGCGGATGATCCAAGCACTAGAATAGCCTTGGTTTCTTATTCAAGTGATTACTCGACAGCAAAGGCGATCACAGTACATGGTGGCGATGATCCCTTTAAAGATTATGGGGGTAAGAACTATTTAAACGAACAGATAAATGGGCTTGTTGCTCTCGGTGGTACCCATACCCAAGCCGCATTGAGACAGGCAAGGTTGCTATTAGATAATAGCAGCGCGGAAAATAGATATATAGTATTACTGAGCGATGGTGAGCCGACCTATAGCTATGGGATGTCGAACGTCAGTAGCAAATTGAATCCAACATATTTTGTTAAGCAAGGGACTACAAATACATGGCACAGTAGGGACGACTTAGCAAGCAACGTATTTAATTACAACTCAACCGTTGGTACGGGTAATAGTATGACACAACAGGCAGGCACTACTGGGAGTGGTAGGAATGTGCAAACGTATTATTACCACAACGGCAATAGCGCAGTAGCAGAATCCAGATTTGCTAAAAATGAAAGCTACATTATATATTCCATCGGGCTGGATATGACCACAGATGGCCAGGATATAATGGAGAGAGTAGCCAACCCTGGCAATTCCTATCCTGCAAATACAACGAATCTAGAAAAGATATTCAAAGAGATAGCAAGCGATATATCTTTTGCAGCAACTAATGCAGTAGTAACTGACCCAATAGGTGAAAAGTTTACACTAGCAGATAATAGTGTAGTAATAAATAGAACTACGTATAGTGTTAGTTCAGATAAAAGAACAATTACTTGGAATATTGGAAATATTTCAGAAGGTAATCCAGCAACTATGGAATATATAGTTGAGATAAAATCCGAAGCCGTAAGCGGGCAAGTATATCCAACAAACGGACACACCTATGTTGATTATAAGAATGCATACGATGATAATGCGAGAAAATCTTTCGACGTACCAGAAGTAGGGGTAAAAGCAGGTACTATAAAGGTACACTACTACAGGGTAAATGCAGCAGGGCAGCCAATGAATTCATCGGGGGAGCCTGTCAATAAAGAAGACGCGAAATTTCGATCCTTTACCCATATGCAAGGTACGCAACTGCAATTAGGCACCACTTATACAGTAATAGCCCCCACATCTATAAAAGTAGGTGAGGTGGATTATCAGTATAACGGGAATAATAATGTGGGTGACGATAGTCCAAAAGATGTAATACTAACACCTGCGCAACCGAGTGCTAATGTATGGTTCCCATATTCAGAAGTTATTAGTGTTAAGGTAACTTTTGACGAGAACTATGAAGGTGCATTAATCTATTCTAAGACTACAGTAAAAGGTACTACATTGGGTTCTAATATGCCAGACGATCCGACAAGGCAAGGATATACCTTCAAAGGTTGGAATACAAATGTTGATGGCAATGGAACGGAATTTGATAGTGAAACTATAGTAAATAGCGATATAACTGTATATGCCCAATGGGAAAGGAATATTGGTCCTGCAATAACGGTTACGGGTTACGAAGGGGAATATGACGGAGATCCGCATACGATAACAGTAGGCGGAACAGTAACCGGTGATGTAATACATTACAGTACGGACGATGGTGAGAGTTGGAGTACAACTAATCCGGAATATACTGATGTAGGGGAATATCCGGTTAAGGTGAAAGTAACCAACCCGAACTATGCAGACAGGCTTGGTGAAGCTACAGTAAAGATTACACCAAAGGCAGTAACAATAACCGTACACGATAAATTAAAAGTCTATGGTGGAGCAGACCCTGAGTTTACAGGGACGGTAGCTGGTTTGATAGCAGAGGAAGACTTAGGTGAAATAACTTACTTTAGGACAAATGATTCTGAGGCCGCAGGCAGTTATCCCGGCGTACTGGATGCTGATTATACAGAAAATTCAAATTATGCTGTGACGGTGCATACGGGTAACTTTACAATAACCAAAGGACAGGGTCCTGCAATAACGGTTACGGGTTACGAAGGGGAATATGACGGAGATCCGCATACGATAACAGTAGGCGGAACAGTAACCGGTGATGTAATACATTACAGTACAGACGATGGTGAGAGTTGGAGTACAACTAATCCGGAATATACTGATGTAGGAGAATATCCGGTTAAGGTGAAAGTAACCAACCCGAACTATGCAGACAGGCTTGGTGAAGCTACAGTAAAGATTACACCAAAGGCAGTAACAATAACCGTACACGATAAATTAAAAATATACGGTGAATTAGATCCTGTGCTTACTGGGACAGTATCAGGGATTGTAGCTGGCGATGACCTAAAAATAGCTTATATAAGAACAAATACCACTGAAGATGTAGGCGTATATGAAAAAGTGCTAAGCGCCACATACGACGAGGAAAACCCCAACTATGAAGTAACAGTAATGCCTGGTAACTTCACTATCTTAAGCGCAACGATAGAGGTAACCAAGGAAGGGCAATATATTGACGGCAACGAAGATGGGATAATAAACGCAGGAGACAGAATCGATTATACAATAATCGTAACCAATACTGGAGATGTAACCCTGACTGACATAGAGGTAGTGGACGACAAAATAGATCTTAGCGAAACTATTGATGAATTGCTACCTGGTGAGAGTAAAGAGATAATAGGATCTTACACCTTTAGTCAGGATGACCTGGATAGCGGTTCAGTAATCAACAACGTAATTGTTAGAGGTTTAGACCCTAATGAGAATCCAGTAGAGGATGAAGATAAAGAAGAGACACCGTTGACACCTTCACCAGCGATGACCATAGTTAAAGAAGGCACCTATGTAGACGTTGACGAGGATGGAGTGGCTACGGTAGCTGACAGGATCGACTATACCATAACCGTAACCAATACCGGAAACGTAACTTTAACAAACATAGTGGTCAATGATCCGAAACTAGGCCTAACAAGAACCATTGACGTATTGGCTCCAGGCGAAAGCAAAGTTATAGAAGATTCCTATACCCTTACTGAAGAAGACATCTTTGATAATGAAGATAGGGTCGTAGTAAACACAGTAACCGCACAGGCAGACCAAATGGAAGAGCCTGTTGACGATGAAGAGATAACCGAGCTACCGCCACTGGAAGAAGAATTCGAGGATCAAGAGACTAATCCGGCAATGACATTGGTTAAGAAAGGCACCTTTGTAGATGTTGACGGAGACGGAGTAGCTACACTGGCTGACAGGATTGATTACAAGATAACCGTAACCAACACCGGTGATGTAGACTTAACTAATATTAAAGTGATCGACAAGTTACTAGGGCTTGAAGAGATTATTGCGAAACTGGCTCCAGGCGAAAGTAAAGTTATCGAAAAATCCTATACTCTCACTGAGAAGGACATCTTTGATAATGATGATAGGATCGTAGTGAACAGGGTGAGCGCTGAAGCAGACGAATTGGATGAACCCGTTGAATACGAAGAGAAAACGAAACTGCCGGAGTTAGAGGAGGAATTTGAAGACGTAGAAGAGGAAGAAGATGAGCCCAAATTACCAAAGACCGGCGAAGTATCCTCCCTGATATATTATGGTGCAGGACTCTTGCTAGTAAGCTTGGGCATTGGGTTCGGAAGAAAAAGAAGAAAAAACCAGTAAAAGTTGCGACCGGATTCCAAGAGAAGTATTGATAGATGTCCAGCTAAAAGGGAAAGGTATGGGAGTATAATGAATACGGGTATGCTTGGAAAAATGCTGAATGAAGGTTATGAAGATAGGGGAGCTACTATTTGTGATAAAGGACGCTTCAAACTGGCTCATAACGTTGAAAAGAAAAACAAAGAAAGAAGACATCGAAAGGTTTTTCTAGGTACTGCTACAATAGACAGCAAGGGACTTATATCCCTCTCAGACAATGAAATTAAGGATGGAATGAAGGTATTTATAGACATCGCCTCCACCAATCTGAGAAAAGGGGATGTGATCTCTAAATGGAATGAAGAGCAGCTAGCCCTACTATTATATTCTTTAGACGAGAAGAATCTGGACACTATAACCCAAAGGTTGGAACAGAACTTTCATAAAAAAATGGGAGACAGGAAAACTACCATTAGGTTGAAGTATCATTTAGTGTGATCTTTGGATACGATCTTCAACCAAAGAATTGGCAGCTAAAAGATACAGGAAAAGACACCGAGTAATCGGTGTTTTTTCTGTGTAAAGCTTGGAAACCCCATGATTGTATATTATAATTGCTTAATGGGACAAAAAATCTTAACAGATTAAAGAATCGCCTTACATGTTATAAAGGTCTTATCTGTCTGGGGGTTTGATAAATGAGTCTATGGGGTATTTTTATAAGTTCATTTTTCATTGGGTTTTCCGGGGCTATGATGCCCGGACCTATGCTGGGAGTCACAATTGATGGTAGTCTGAAAAGGGGTTTTATCGCCGGGCCTTTAACCGTATTGGGCCACGGAATTTTAGAATTCACTTTGGTTATGGTTATGGCCTTTGGCCTAAAGGATTTCTTTTTAAATCCGGTGGTAGGCGGGATAATCGGTCTTGTAGGCGGCACATTTCTTGCATGGATGGGCTATGGTATGGTAAAGTCCAGCCTGAAAAAAGAGGTATCTTTAACAGCTCAGGAAGGTAAGGATCCAAGACAGAAGAGCCTTATATTGGCGGGTGCCTTGGTAAGCCTTACAAATCCCTATTTTGTAATGTGGTGGGCGTCAACAGGGATGGAATCCATCAGACAAGCCTATGTTTTAGGGATAGCAGGCATCTTGGCATTCTATTTCGGTCATATACTATCGGATCTTACCTGGTACATGGCAGTATCAGCCGCATTTTCCAAAGGCAAAAAGCTTATGAGCGACAGAGTCTATCGATGGGTTATCTTATCGCTGGGCGGTCTTATCATAGTGTTCTCAATTAAATTCATTATAGGCGGGGGTCAGATGCTTTATAATTATTGGTCATGATCCCCTATCTTCATAATTATTATACTTTTATTAAATAAAAAGCCCCATCGCCTCTATACAATAGGGGGGATGGGACTTACTCAGTATCAATTCATATTGTCTATTGATTTATATGTTGTGCTATCTATTTAAGGGTAGCATCGGCAAACCAGATGTTTTTGCTGAAAAAGCCTACAAACTCTTCAAACATACCTACAGTTTCAAAGTCCCCTTCTTCATCGGCTAGATTTCGTATCTCTGTTGCCAGATCTCTCATTATCACTAGGTCTTCTTTTACCATCTCAAGGGCTTCCCTTATGGAAAAGTCTTTAGCCTTAACTTCTTTGATGCTTGAATTTTCCAAGTATTCAGCCATGGTAGACAATGGCAGTTGACCCTTCATTTTTAATAACTCCGCTACTGCGTCAAAGCTTTCGAATAATTCGTCATAGATTTCCTCGGTAAAGGTATGTACCCTGACAAATTGTTTACCGACCACGTTCCAATGGATGTTGTGCAATTTTACGTTCAGTACTTCCAGATTAGACAGATATTTCTGTAACAGATTCAGATGTTTCATAATATTCCTCCTCAGGTTTTGTTTAAAACTTTTATATGTTTTGGGACTCCCACCTTTATTATTAAACCAGAATAGATCTTTTAAACATATATAGTTTCTCTTTTTATGGTTATATGATACCATATATAGAAAGGAACAAAAAGGAACAAATTTGTTAGTAAGGTGATAGTGTGGAATACAAAATTATAAATGGTTTTCAAATTTTGCAGAACTTATTAAAGCTAAGATGGGTACCGGAAATAATCGAATCTATTGATAAGGGAAATAATCGCTATAGCGAGATCCTCAAGAGCATTCCTTATCTGAGCCATACAGAGCTTAATAGGAAGCTGAGGGTTTTGATTCAAAAGGGGGTCATTGAAAGAACAGAAAAGGAGGGCGCTATATATTATTCCCTCCTTGACTTTGGGCTGGATCTGGTGCATATATTCAATCATCTAGAGGACATAGAGGAGAAGTATTGTAAGATAGATATTATTTCCTAGCCTCTTTGATTTTTGATACAAATTCTTTGGCTAATTTGGTTATGCCATTTATATACTATTTATACTTGACACATAGATACAGATGCAATAAAATTGAATATATAAACAAGGAAATACTACAATATTTTTCTTATTTGGTTTTATTTTTTAATGACTGAATGGTTGCTTTACTAGCATATTTTTGCGGAAAAGACGGAATTATCGCATTTATTTAAAACATTACATTAAGAACAGACACCTTGCGGACATCTATTGATTTTTTGAGCGCCTTTGATATTTTATTCTAAGAAGTCGTATATACTACTAGATGGCAATTATTTATCGGGTATATTAATATCTAATTATAATTTAATAATACAAATTTTTTATTATGAGGCGTATATATGGTTGCACAACAAATCTATGAGATGGGCATAGTTCCTGTAGTCAAACTTGATCATGCTGAAGATGCTGTACCGCTTGCAAGGGCGCTTTTCGCAGGAGGTATGCGTATAATCGAAGTCACTTTCCGTACTGACGCAGCTACAGAATCAATTAAAAGAATAGCACATGAAGTACCCGAAATGCTGGTTGGGGCAGGTACCGTATTGACAGAAGGGCAAGTAGATAGTGCGATTAAGGCCGGGGCTAAATTCATAGTAACACCCGGGTTTAATGAACGGACAGTTCAGTATTGTTTGGATTTAGATGTACCTGTTTTCCCAGGATGCAATACACCGTCTGCAATAGAAGCAGCGCTAGCTTTGGGTCTTACAAATCTTAAATTCTTTCCTGCAGAAGCAAGTGGTGGTCTTCCTATGATAAAGGCCTTATCTGGCCCCTATCCAAATATCCGTTTTATGCCGACAGGTGGAATAAATGAGGTTAATCTCAATGAATATCTTGCTTTTGATAAGATTATTGCCTGCGGCGGGTCATGGATGGTAAAAGAAAATCTCATTAGAGAAGGCAATTTTCATCAAGTGACCAAAAACGCAAAAAAAGCCATAAATTTAATGCTGGGATTTGAATTAAAGCACATCGGGATAAATACAGAAACAGAAAATGAAGCACTTTATGAGGCCGATCGTTTGGGAAAAATGTTTGGATGGAACATTAAAAATGAGGGAGGCTCTGTTTTTTCGGGAACAGGTTTTGAATTGTTGAAGAAAAAGTATTTAGGAGATCATGGTCATATAGCTATCGGAACCAATTCAGTGGATCGTGCATATTCATATCTGCATTTTAATGGCTACAAATTTCAAGAAAATACAGCCAAGAAAGATCAAAACGG
>JAAYSJ010000128.1 GCA_012518395.1 Clostridiales bacterium | reverse complement strand
GATTTTTATGGGGTTCAATCCCAAATAAACTTAAATGAAGTCCAGGGCAGTACCTATCCTTACTTCTATTGCGTTATCCCGGCAAGGCGGGGCTTTGGTCTTGAAAGCTATGTACGCTATATTGAACGCACACGAAAGATCACTGTGGAATTTCAACAAGATATGGAGTCCGAGGTAATAGTTGTCAGGCAGACTACAACGAAGACCTCCGGATATCATACAAACTATCAAAGCTGTGAAAATATTCTTCAGACAGCTATTGTGGCTGCACAAAATATTCTGGCTGCCAAAAAATAATAGGGGAAACAAATAGGCGTACCAAGGGATGTACAGGAAGGCACAACAGTGTATGGGTTCCTCAAACAAAGACATACAGAAGTATAGATCCTTGGTACGCCACTTACTATAAATTAAAATATTTAAAAATATACATAGGAATACGCAAGGAATCAGTTCCTAGTACACCCTATCAATTTACACACTCTACGCATTATATGTCGATGCCGAGGTGTCCCCACCCTCCCCAGTCCAATTGGTATGGAAGAATTCGCCCCTGGGTTTATCCACTCTCTCATAGGTATGTGCGCCAAAATAATCCCTTTGGGCTTGTAATAGATTAGCCGGCAACCGCCCATTTCTGTACCCATCATAATAAGACAAAGCCGTTGCAAAAGCTGGCATGGGTATGCCATTTACCATGGCTTCTGCTATTACTTTCCGCCAATTTGCCTGGGCTTTATCTATCTTTTCCTTGAAGAATGAATTCAATAATAGATTACTAAGATCGGGGTCTTCATCAAAGGCCTCTTTTATTTTTCCTAAGAAAGCAGACCTTATTATACATCCGCCCCTCCACATAAGGGCGATCTGGCCATAGTTCAAATCCCATTTATATGTTTTTGCCGCCGCCTGAAGTAATGTATATCCCTGGGCATATGAGACTATTTTTGATGCATACAGAGCATCCTTTATGGCATCGATGAATGCCTTTTTATCCCCATTGAATTCAGGTTTGGGTCCCTTTAATATTTGTGAAGCCAATACCCTTTCTTCTTTCATAGCTGATAAATATCTTGAGTATACTGCCTCACTTATCAAAGTTAATGGAATGCCTTCGTCCAGGGAAGCAACTGAGGTCCATTTACCTGTTCCTTTTTGCCCCGCGGTATCAAGGATTTTTTCGATTATAGGCTCACCGTCTGTATCCTTGAATGCTAAAATATCACGGGTTATCTCAATTAAGTAGCTGTCTAGATCGCCTTTATTCCATTCTGCAAAAACTTCATGCATTTCATCAGGCGACATGCTTAGGTAGTCCTTCATAAGATGATAGGCTTCGCAGATTAATTGCATATCGCCATATTCGATCCCGTTATGAACCATTTTTACAAAATGCCCTGCCCCATCGCTACCTACCCAATCACAACAAGGGATCCCGTCTACCTTCGCAGAGATGCCCTGGAAAATAGGCTTAATGTGTTCCCAGGCCTCGAGTGATCCGCCCGGCATAATACTAGGCCCTTTTAAAGCACCTTCTTCCCCACCTGATACCCCTGTTCCTATATACAGAAGACCCTTTTCTTCCAGATATTCAGTTCTACGGATTGTGTCCATAAAGTGGGAGTTCCCGCCATCGATGATTATATCCCCCTTATCAAGGTGGGGTATTAGCATATCGATAAAATCATCCACCGGTTTTCCTGCTTTGATCATTAGCATTATCTTTCTGGGGCTCTTAAGGCTATTTACCAATTCTTCAATAGAATATGTTCCAATAATATTCTTTCCCTTTGCTCGTCCATCAATAAAACGGCTTACCTTGTCTGTACTACGGTTAAAAACTGCCACTGAAAAACCTTTGCTCTCCATATTCATAACCAGGTTTTCCCCCATGACCGCCAATCCGATTAAACCTATATCTGCCTTTGCCATAACAAATCCCTCCTAAAGTCTATTCTTGTGTTTCATATCAATATAATACCACATGAGCCTGAATAATTAACGTTTTGTAAAACAGCAAATTAAAAGCAGTCTATTATATAAAAATTCGTTAAGTTACTGAGATTATATATGTAAAACAATTGTTTTACTATGCTATTATTG
>JAAYSJ010000127.1 GCA_012518395.1 Clostridiales bacterium | reverse complement strand
CCGATAAAGCGGGGCACATCGACCATATCTTTTTTTGTAATATCAAATCTTAAGCCCCAAAACTGTAATGTATTGTAGATACTGTCCTCCCTGTGAAAATATCCTGCCAAGGCCTCGGGATCCCCTAAAGCATTTATAACAAAGGGCGGGGCAAACCTTTGTTCTATCCCGACATTTATGGTAGGCCCCCCGCAGCTTATCCTGGATGAGCCTGTAATCCTCACCCCATTTATGGATATAGCCTCGGCTCCCGCAGCCCTCAATTCGTTTATCACCTCTAAAAGGTCACTGTCATGGACAATATAAAAGCCAAGCATTCCCGGGTCATGATCCATTATGGTATCCCTTTTCCTGTCGTCTAAGATTATCTCTATGCCCGGGCCCTCCAGATCCAGCATGCCGGCCATGATCCTGCTCTCATGCAACTCCCGGCGTATCTGCTCTCCTTTTTCGATACCCTCGGCTGCTCTTTGTTCATAGATCTCTATTATCCCCTCCAGAGCCCAGGTCTGTTCCAACAGGCTGTCCCTTTTCTCTTCCAAAGCCCTTTTTTCCCCAATGTATTCTTCTATTTTAGCCAGTGACCTGCCCTCAAAATACTGGTTTATAGATTGGGGGGTCAGCATACCAGAGGTTCCCGAACGGGGCTTTGCAGTATCTAAAACCCTTGTTGCAAGGAAGCTGGCTAACAGGCTTATAAGAGCCAAAACCCAAAGTTCTTTCCTTTTTTTATTTGCCTGCCTCACGACTTTTTCTCCTGTATCGGCTGTGCATATTTATAATTTAGTGTTCTTTCGTATTTGGGAATAGTCACCTTAGCCTCTGTCTTTATTCTGATATCTAAGATCTGGCTCAGGTTGTCTACTACGCCGCCTAAAAGTTTTAATGCCGCTTCTAAGTTTTCCGGGTTTCCTATAGCCGTTATAGTAAACGGGGCGTTGTGCCTGTTAGTATTGATTACGATATAATCCCCTGCGTTTCGTATCTCCGTAGTGGCTATTACCCGTTCGTTATTTATAGCCAAAGCCTCTGCCCCTGCAGCATTGAGCTCGTTTACAAGCCTCAAAAGATCATCATAATGAACGTTTTGAACCACCTGTCCGCCATCCCAGGAATCTATAAACAGGTTGTCCACAGTGATGACCACCCCGGGGCCTTCCATGGCTAATAGCCCGGCTTGAGTTTTAACCTTTGTCAACTCGTTTACCAGGGTCTCATCCTGAGAAGCAGTTTCATAATCCTTTATAATTCCCTCAAATTCCTGGATCCTATTACTTAACCCCTCGTTATCAAATTCCAGTTTTTTTATGTACTCCGTCAATTCCTCCGTTCTTTGTCTTGAAACGTTGCCGCCTATCCTTTGTACATTTTTAAACTGCGCAGCCAGCATAAGCCCTAGAATGAGGCTGACCAAGGTCAGGGCAAAACGTCCTGTATTGGATTTTTTCATATAGGCTCACCTCAATTTTCGTCAGAATAAAACACCGGCTTTGAAGGAGTACTAAGATCCAATATACCCCCTGAAAAACCTGTTATAGTGTCTTTGATATCATCGCTCTTAAGCCATAGCATTTTTTTATCCATATCTATAGCCTGTCCCAACCTTACCCAAATACCGTCTGTAAGAATTATTTCAACATCATTGGGATCCCCCATCATGATCTCGGATACCAGGCTCCCAAGCTCCAGCTTGTCCATTGCCTCCAAAACCCTGGACAAAACCTTGGTCTGATACTCCTCCGAGGTAGATAGCTTTCCCCCTACAGTAAAATTCCTTATCTCTAAGTCTTGAACCAAGGGATATTCTATATTCTCCGGCTCATTTATTATCTCCATTATAAAACATTTTTCGTCAATGATAAAGTATGAGTTCAGGTAGGGGATAATTGCCGAGGGTTTCTTTTCCCTAACCTCTATCACGATCTCATCAGGATACTTAGGGTCTATACTCAATACTTCCAGGTAGGGATCAGATTCGATCCTTTCCTTTGTCAGTTCTTTATTGAATTTAAAAATATTCTGCTTAATGGGTATACCCGCTCTTTTGACAATATCCTCTTTGGCTATATTCTCATTCCCCAAAACGGTAATTTCCTTTATAACGAAACCCTCGGTTCCCATATATACTATCCCCGTTATGGCCAAGAGTAACAGGAGAATTAAAAGCCTATACTTTTTTGCCTTTGTACCTTTCATAAATCTAGTCCTCTACTTTATCTATCTGTGCCCCGATGCTCCTCAAACTATGTTCTAAACGCTCATAACCTCGCTCAATGTGATGTAAATCGTCTATGACAGTTTGACCTTCAGCCCTTAAGCCTGCCAGAACCAAAGCCGCACCCCCCCTAAGATCCCAGGATAACACCTCCGCACCCCTCAGCTTTTCCACTCCCTGGATTACCGCTGTCTTCCCATCGATCCTTATGTCTGCGCCCATCCGCATCAATTCTGGAACATGCTTGAACCTATTCTCAAAAATAGTCTCCACTACAACGCTTGTTCCCCTGGCAACGGTTAAAATACTTACAAGGGGGGCTTGCATATCTGTGGGAAATCCCGGATGGGGAAGAGTAGTGGTCTTATATACCGGGAAGGGTCTATCCTTGCTCTTTATATGTACTGCCGATCCAGATGCCCTGATAACAGCCCCTGTCTCCCTCAATTTAGCTATTATAGGCTGCACATGATCAAAGACTACATTCTCTACCATTATTTCGCCCCCGGTTATAGCCGCAGCGCCCAAATAAGTCCCTGCTACTATGCGGTCAGGTATGATGGTATGGTCAGCTCCCCTAAGGGGTCTTCTGCCTTCCACCATAATGGTACTGGTACCCGCCCCGGCAACACAGCCCCCCATAGCGTTTATAAAATCCTGAAGATCCGTTATCTCTGGTTCTTTTGCCGCATTTCGTATAATGGTATAACCATGGGCTGCCGTGGCCGCCATAATAATATTTTCTGTAGCGCCTACGCTGGGATAATCCAAATGGATATCTGCTCCGGTTAATTTTGATTCCTTACACTCTATATAGCCATAGGATTCCTCTATATTTACCCCCAGATCCTCCAGCCCTTTCAAATGCAGATTTATAGGCCTTTGTCCAATCTCGCAGCCCCCTGGATAAGTCACCCTGGCCTTCCCTGCCCTGGCTACCATAGCTCCTAAAAATATAATGGAGGAACGAATTTCTTTTACATATTCATCAGGGATAATATGTGTTGTTATGTTGGAGGGGTCTACGATTATAGTACCACCTTCGATTTTTACCTTACAACCTACAGCTCTTAATATACCAACTGCCTTTTCTATATCAACGAGATTCGGACAATCCCTTATTACAGACTGTTCGTCTGTCAATAAGGCCGCTGCCAGTATAGGCAGAACAGAATTTTTAGCCCCTGGAACCCTTATAGACCCCTCCAGTCTGTTTCCGCCTGTTATTATATATTTTGCCATCCCTACACCTCTTTATCTTTCTTTACTCCATTATCATAATATGCATACTGAAATAAGAGGTGTAAGTTTTTGGCCCTTAGGCTTTCTCACAGTATTTCGATATATTGAGAAGAACCCCTATACCCGCCATAAAAAAGGCTAAAGATGATCCCCCTGCGCTTATAAAGGGGAGAGGCAAACCCGTTGCCGGCATAGACGAAGTTACAACGGCGATATTGATCACCGTCTGGAGCCCTATGGATGCGGTGATTCCTGCAGCCAAGAGACAGCCAAAAAGATCCGGGGCGGTGATGGCGATCTTTATCCCCCTCCATATTAGGATCAAAAAAAGTACGATAACCAGGGAGGCGCCAATAAAACCTAATTCTTCGCCTATAATGGCAAATATAAAGTCGGTTTCGGCATAGGGCAAAAATAAAAACTTTTGTCTGCTCTGGCCTAACCCCATCCCGAAAAGACCACCGGAACCTAAGGAATAAAGGGACTGAATAACCTGGAATCCATCACCTGCGGGATCTACCCAAGGGTCTAAAAAGGTAAGATATCGTCTCATTCTATAGTCCGTGGGATCGACTTTTTTTAGAAGAACCATAACCCCGGTAATACCGCCTGCTGCCAAGACCCCAAAATGAAGCATTTTAGCCCCGCCAATGTATAATATGATAAGTGCTAAAATCACAAAGCTGATGGCGGTACTCAAGTTCGGCTGTATGAAGATAAGTCCGGCCATTATCCCCACTATCAATAAATAATAGCCCAGCCCTGCTATAGGCCGCTTTATTCTGTCCTTATTTTTTGAAATACTGGCCGCTAAATAAATAATTAGGGTGAATTTTGCTATCTCCGAGGGCTGAACGCTGACCCCGAACACATTATACCAGCGTCTCACATTATTTAAATTGACCCCAAAAAACAATACCCCCACAAGAAGCCCTATTCCTAAAACCAATAAAGCCCCCCCATATTTTTTTAGCCGCCAATAGCCGAAGTTGGACATTATTATCATAACAACAAGGCCGATTACTGCCCATTGGGATTGAGTTTTTAAAAAATAATAACTATCTTGGATCTCTTCCCTATGTTGAGCCATATAGAAGCTGGAACTAAATACCATAACGATGCCAAAGCATACCAGGATGATGGTCGTTATGAATATAGGGTAGTCCATGGGCTTTTTTTTCATCTTTTCTCCTCCCCGAGAACCTTCACAGCCTCTTTGAATACCCTTCCCCTTTCCTCAAAGTCCTTGAACATATCCCAGCTGGCACAGGCAGGGGACAGTAACACGTTCCCTTCAGGAAGCGCAAGGCTGAAGGCCTTTTTAACCCCATCTTCCAAGGTATCTACCCGATATATATTCTGGAAGCCTTTATCCCTGGCGCATTCTGTTATCTTTTCCGCTGTCTGTCCCAGCACTACCAAATGGCTGATTCTCCCGCCGAAGGAATCTATAAGGGATTCAAACCTGCTTCCCTTATCGTACCCCCCTGCAATCAACACCGTAGGAGCTGTCATAGACTCTATGGCCTTTATGGCGGCATCAATATTGGTGCCCTTTGAATCATTGTAAAAAGTAATACCTGAAACTGTTCCTACCAATTCAATACGGTGTTCCACCCCTTTGAAAACCCTTAGAACCTTGGCTATTAACGAAGTCGGTATGCCAAAGGCTCTGGTTAATAAAGAGGCAGCCAAAGCATTTTCCAGATTATGAGGCCCGGGGATGAAGATCTCACCAATTTTACATACCCTTTCCCTGCCCCTGCCTACATCAATGATTATGGAATCGTCCTCTATCCATGCTCCTTCCTGTAGCTTTTGGGTTCTGCTGAAAAACAAGGTTTTAGCTCTGACCCTTCCTGCCAAACCTGCACTTAATGGGTCGTCTTTGTTCAGGATCACCAAATCTGAATCCGCAGAGTTCTTAAAAATCCCTGATTTAAGGTCAATATAGTTTTCCATAGTCTTATGCCTATTCATATGATCCTCGGAAATATTCAAAACTGCGGCGATCTTCGGCTTGAAAGTGGGAGCAGCCTCCAGTTGAAAGCTACTTATCTCTGCTACCACCAAGTCATCCTCATGGGCTTCTAGGGCTATCCCCGCAAAAGGGATCCCTATATTCCCAACAACATAGGTAGTTTTACCTGCAGCTTTGAAAATCTCACCCGTCAGGGCTGTGGTAGTTGTCTTCCCATTGGTGCCGGTAATAGCGGTTACAGGGGCTTTACATAGCCTGAAAGCAAGTTCTACCTCACTTATTACCTCAATGCCCATGGTCGTTGCTTTTTTGACAAAGGGTGCATCTATTGGGATCCCCGGGCTTATGACAACTAAATCTACCCTATCTAATAATCCGTCGGGGGAGACTCCTAAAGCCCATTCAACCCCTATTGGCTCCAGCTCTTTTACAACAACATCTAATTGCTCTCCGGTTTTGATATCATTGGCTATAACACGGGCTCCGAGGGTTCTTAACGCCTTGGCTACCGCTAAACCGCTTCGAGCCATACCTATTACCAAAACCTTTTTATCCTTGTAGTCCATAGTATTTTCCTCTCTATACTGCCAATAAGCCGATCAGGCATAAAATTGCAGTGACAATCATAAACATAGCCACTACCCTTGTCTCCGGCATGCCTCCAAGCTCAAAATGATGATGGATGGGGCTCATGCGAAATATACGTTTGCCCCTGCTTTTAAAGGATATTACCTGAAGTATTACCGACATGGACTCAGCCACATATATGCCCCCCAAAATTAACAGAAGAATGGGCATCCTCATAAGAACCATAACTGCAGTTATTCCGCCTCCTAAGGCCATTGATCCTGTATCACCCATAAATACCTTTGCCGGATGGACATTAAACCTTAAAAAGCCTAAGCAGGCACCGGTAATAGCCCCGGAGAATATGGCCAAGTTTTGATAGTTATTAGCCATATAAGTAAAACCATCGTCTTGTAAGGCATAGGAGCTAAAAAATGCTATAACACTCATGGTCATGGCAACAATAACACTAACCCCGGACGCTAGGCCATCCAGCCCGTCAGTTAAGTTAACGCTGTTTACCATATAGATGATCCCTAAGGATATCAAGGGAATATAAAAAACCCCCAAATTCCATTCCTTATTGAAAAATGGAATATGTACCCCCGAACCCGCTGTACGGTATACATAGAAGGCAAGCAGAACCGAGACTATAATCTGCCCTATTATTTTCTGATAAGCCCTAAGGCCTAAAGAACGCCTTAGGTAAATTTTTATAAAATCATCAATAAATCCAATAGCACTAAACCCCAGGGTAGATAATACAGCAACTAAAATATAATCATAAGTTCCCCCCGCCATAGCAAGAGAAACTAATATGATAGGAATAATGAATATTATTCCCCCCATGGTAGGGGTTCCGGCCTTAGTAAAATGGGATTTTGGCCCGTCATCCCGGATATTTTGACCCAACTTCAGCCGCTTTAGCATAGGGATGATTACAACCCCTAATGCCAAGGCTAATACGAAAGATAATATTACAGAAATAATAATTTTGTCCATGAATTACACGCCACCCTTTATCGCCTATGTCCTCATCTTTTGTATCTGTTCGACTACTTCTTCCATCTTCATGCCCCTGGAGCCCTTCACTAATATTGTATCCCCCGGCTCCAATATTGAGGCTAAGTATTTGGTTACATCTTTATTACAATTAAAGTGTTCAGTTTTGCTTTGATCCATTCCCATATCCAGTGCACCTTGTCGGATAAATTGACTCTGCTCACCCATGGTTACCAATATATCTATGGAATTTTGGACCACAGCCCTGCCTACCTCCATATGCCCTTTTCTAGAGTAATCTCCTAATTCTAACATATCCCCTAAAACAGCGATCCTGCGCCTTCCGGAAAAATCCCCTAAAATCTCAACAGCGGCGTTCATAGAGTCAGGGCTGGCATTATATACATCATCAATTACCCTGATGCCCCCCGGGGTAGTAAAAATATTTAATCTCATATCACCGGGATGAAATGTTTTCAGACCCTTCCTTATAGCCTTCGACCCTATACCAAACAAATCCCCTATGGCAACAGCTGCCAGACTATTGTATACATTATGCCTGCCGGGGATACACAATTCCACGGTAAATGTTTCGCCTTTCATTGTCAGATCGTAAGCGATACCCCTCTCCCCTAAAGGTCTTATATCAATTGCCTTTAAAGAGGCTTTACCCCCCATTCCGTAATAGATTATATCAAAGGCAAAATCCCCTTTTATACTGCCTAAATATTCGTCGTCTCCGTTTAGTACAGCTTTGTTCCCCGGACTAAGAAAATCCAAAACCTCCATCTTAGCCTTTAGGATATTCTCCCTGCTGCCCAGGTTTTCAAGATGTGAGACTCCTATGTTGGTTATCACCGCCATAGTAGGTCTTGCTATCTCTGCTAGTCGGTGAATCTCGCCTAAGGCGCTCATGCCCATCTCCACCACAACTATCTCATGCCGGCTCTCAAGACCCAACAGAGTATGGGGCAGCCCGATTTCGTTGTTTAAATTGCCTTCGGTTTTCAGTACATTATATTTCTGGGATAAAACTAAACCTATCATGTCCTTGGTAGTTGTCTTACCATTGCTGCCTGTAACTGCGACCACAGGGATATCGAAGCGTTTACGGTGATAATGAGCCAGATCTTGAAGACCCTTAAGGGTATCATCTACCTTTATGACAGCCACATGGGGAAAAAGACCGGGGAGAAACCCGGCATCTTCTCTATGTAACAAAACTGCTGCTGCGCCTTTTTCTATGGCCTCATCCAGGAAAAAGTGACCGTCGAATCTTTCACCTGCCAAAGGTATAAAAAGATCCCCCTGCTTTATATTTCTGGTATCGGTACTGACTCCGGTGATTTTTTTATCCATGAGGGCAGGGGTGCTATCTAACAATTTTCCCCCAACGGCCTCCACGATCTCATCCACTGTAAAAAGTAACACTATGGCCGCTCCCTTCCCAGTATTTCCATGACTATTTCTTTTTCATCAAAATGTATGGTCTTGTTCTTAAGTATCTGATAAGTCTCATGACCCTTACCTGCCAATATGACGACATCCCCCTTTTTTGCATTGGACAGGGCATACTCAATGGCCTCTTTACGATTCTCTATTATTTTGTAAGGGCACCCGGTTTTTTTAACACCGGGCATTATCTGCTTGATTATTTTCATAGGCTCTTCGCTCCGGGGGTTATCGGAGGTAATGATGCAAAGATCCGAAAACCTGCCGGCCACTTCCCCCATCATAGGCCTTTTGGTGAAATCCCTGTCCCCACCACAACCAAAAAGGGTCAATACTCTGCCTTTGACAAATCCTCTGGCAGTTTCCAGTATATTCTCCAACCCATCAGGGGTATGGGCATAATCCAATATTACCGAATAGTCTGTTCCTGTGTCCAAAAGTTCAAAACGCCCGTCTATACCCTTAACTCGTTGGAGACCCTGGGCAATGGCCTCCAATGAAATGCCCATATCCAGACATATTCCAGCGGCAGCCAGGGCGTTATATATACTGAATATCCCCGGTATTGCCAGATTTATGGGGATTTCCCCTTCAGGGGAATGCAGGTTAAAGGTGACGCCCTTATCGGTGATTTCCAGATCCCGGGCATATATATCAGCCTCTTTACAGATACCATAGGTCATTACCCTGCCTTCAAACCTGTCTTTGATCCATCTGCCACTCTCATCGTCCACATTTATGACAGCCATCTTGCTCTGTGCAAAAAGTTTGGCCTTGGCATCCCTGTATTCTTCCATGGTCGGATGAAAATCCAAATGATCCCGGCTTAGATTAGTAAAGGCACCTATATCGTATTGGCAGCCCTCTACCCTCCCCAAGCTCAATGAATGGGAGGAAACCTCCATTACTATGCTATCGGCATTTTCGTCCGCCATTTCCCTCAAGAGCCTTTGCAGGTCTAATGATTCGGGGGTGGTATGGGCGGAGGGAATCTTCCTGTCCCCTATCATATTGGTGATAGTGCCTATCAGACCCACCCTTTGCCCTATTTCTTCCAGCACTGCTTTGACCAAGTGGGTTATAGTAGTTTTACCGTTGGTTCCTGTTACCCCAATAAAAGTGATGCCTTGGGTGGGATCTTTATAATAATTTTTGGCTATATTGGCCATGGCCACCTTGGAATCCCGAACAAAAACTTTAGTTATGTCTTCTGTGGTGTTCACATCCCTTTCCAGAACCAATGCCTTTGCTCCTCGTTCTACAGCTTGGGCAGCGTAGTTATGTCCGTCTACGGTAAGACCTTTAATACAGAAAAACAGGGAATCGGCAGTCACCCTTCTGGAATCGTAATACATATCCCCGATTTCTATGTCCCCTGTTCCTACTATCTTTATATAGCCAATTCCCTTTAGCAGATCCTTAAGTTTCATCTGTTATTATACCGTCCTATTATAATTTATGAATAATAGATTATTATATATTATAGCCCTGTAAAGATAAAGTTAAAACCCAAATACGAAGGCTATTGATCCGGTATGGCAAACTTTACTGTTACTTCACTGCCCGATTCTACCTGACTGCCGGCCGCGGGATCCTGCTCGGTGGCTATTCCGGATCCCTCAATTTTAAGCTTCAGGCCTTCTGAGGTCAAAATATTATTCGCCTCACGTATCGACTTCTCTATGACATCAGGTACAATAACCAGGCCATCTTCAGTTACTTCCCCTGTCTCTTCCCTGTCATCGGAATCCTGCTTGTTAGCATACAAAAGTACTGTAGTGCCTATCTTGACCTTAGCCCCGGGCTTTGGCATCTGATCCTTTATCGTAGTACCGGAGCCTTCCTCGAAATCCGCCAGATAGTTAAGCTCGGCCTCGTCCAGTATTGCATAACCTTCCACCAGGTTTTTGCCTATCAAATTTGGAACCTCCACCTTTTTATTAAGTTCGGTGGTCTCTTGATCAAATATAGGCTCTACCCCAAGATAGGGCAATGTATCCTTTAATATCATCTGGACGTAGGGGGCAGCTACTACGCTTCCAAAGTCCACTGCTACCTGTGGTTCGTCAACTACAAACAGTACTATGACCTGGGGATCGTCAGCAGGAGCAAATCCAACAAAGGACGCTACATGCCTGCCCTGGACTATCCGCCCGTCTTCACCGTATTTTTGGGCAGTTCCTGTCTTTCCTCCCACCCTATACCCCGGCAAATAGGCATTTGCACCGCTGCCATTGTCTACGACCCCCTGGAGTAATTTTGCCACATCCTTTGATGTCTCCCCGGAGATAACCTGGCGCATCCTCTGTGGCTCTATTTCCTTAATTAAAACTTCATATTCCTCACCAGTTTCCTCATTGACCTTGGTTTCGGTAAGAGCCTTAGCCAGGTATGGGCGCATAAGGTTCCCACCATTTATAGCAGCAGCCGTAGCTGAAATAAGCTGTAATGGGGTAACTGATATGGATTGGCCAAAACCAATACGGGCAATGTCTAAAGTCTTTACTGCCTCTCTGGGAATAACAATACCCTGAGCCTCCCCGCTTATATCTATCCCTGTTTTTTTGCCGAACCCGAAAGCCTCGATATAGTTATAAAATTTATCCTTTCCCATGGCCAGAGCCATATCTACAAAGGCCGGGTTACAAGAATTCTCTACAGCTTCGGCAAAGGTCTGATGCCCATGCCCCCCGGCTTTATGACACCTTATTCTCTCGTTCCCGTCAAAGACCCTGAACCCTGCACAATTAAAGGTATCATGGAGAGTCATAGCCCCCATATCCAAAGCTGCTGCCAAAGTTACCACCTTGAAGGTGGATCCGGGATCCAGATTGTCCTTTGCCAGGAAATTTTTTATATAATCCTGCATCCCCTCATACCCCAATTCCCTGGGGGGGTCATTGGGGTCAAAGCTTGGTCTGTTTACCATGGCCAAAACTTCACCGGTATTAGGATCCATAACAATGGCATAAACCTTTTTAGCCTGATATTTTTCCATAGCGTCGGATGCGGCCTTTTCGGCAAAATGTTGGATCACCAGATCCAGCGTAAGTGTAAGGTTAAGCCCGTTTATAGGGGGGACATAGCGATCTACGTTATCCGGGGTCTCTCTGCCCTTGGCGTCTGTTTCCATTACTATCTTGCCGGGCAGCCCCTTTAAATATTTGTCGTAATACAGTTCTATACCTTCCTGCCCTTTTAGCCCATCCTCGGCTTCTGCATATTTCATAGTAAAACCCAATACATGGGAGGCCAGATCCCTGTTAGGGTAATAGCGTTTAGGTTCTTCGGTAAAATCAATGCCCCTTATACCAAAAGCTCTTACATCGTTGGCTGTCTCCCTGGAAACCTGCCTCTTCACCCATACAAAAGAACTCTTTGTGTCCGAAAGTTTCTGATAGAGTTTATCCTCATCCAAATCCAGAATTGGCGCTAAAAGGGCGGCAACTCCTTTAGGATCCTTTATCTGATTGGGACGTGCAGCGATAGTCTCGGAGTTGCCGCTCTGGGCTAAAACATTTCCGTTTCGGTCTAGAATCTTTCCTCTCCTGGGGTACACGGCCAGATCCCGTGTCCATTGTCCTACTGCTTTCTCCTGTAGTTCCTTGCCCCATATGAGATGAATATACCCTAGACGGCCTATAAGGCCTACTAAAACCACAGTAAATACTATCAGCATCATAAGCAGTCTTTTTCTATTGGTAATGCCGGGCACTGACATGGCCATCACCTTCTCGCATAACTATATCTTTCAATCCAGCAGGCCTATAATCTTATTCCATAGGCTCTCCTTCCCCTCAGAAGCAATTTCTGTCCCTTCAATTTCATTCTCATTTTTCATTTCAGGGAGTTCTACATATACGACCTGTTCTTTATCCGGGTAATACATTTCCAAGTCGTTTTTAGCATATTCTTCTACCCTGTCAAGCCCCATTCTATTAGCCAATTCCAGCTCCAAATATTCTTGCATACTCTCCTCCTGAGTCAAGGCTGCTTCAAGGGTCGATATCTCCTGCTGATTTTGGGCTATGACAGCAAATCGGGCTACAGTATAGGAACACACGGCAAAGCCGGCCAAAACAAGAAAAATATGCCATACCTTTTTTAAAACATGGGTTTTTGCTTTTGATTTTGCCTTAGTACGGGGAATAGATACAGGCAGCTCTTCTTCTGCCGGATAAGGAATATAAGTATCGGCATATTGCCTTTTTTCCGCTACTAGCAATTGTATTCAGCCTCCTCACCGTTTATGTTTAGTACATACTTCGTTCTATATTTTTTGACAAGCCCTTAATTTGGCACTACGAGAGCGTGGATTCTTTTCAATTTCCTTATCGGAAGGAATAATAGGTTTTCTCGTTACCACCTTCGCTATGGGCTCCCTGCCACATATACATACAGGCGCCTGGGGCGGGCAAGTACATGGATCCTGAAACCTGCGAAAACTGTTTTTTACTATTCTGTCCTCCAAAGAATGGAAGGTTATTACACACAATCTTCCACCAGGTTTTAGTTTGCTTACAGCCGTCTCCAGTGCCTTTTCCAAAAGTTCTAGTTCTTTATTTACTTCTATCCTGATGCCTTGAAAGGTTCGCTTTGAGGGATGAGGTCCCTGTCTTCTGGCTCCTGCAGGCACAGCCGCCTTTATGGCCTCTGTCAATTCCCAAGTCGTATTTATTGGCCTATTGGCGACAATAAACTTTGCGATCCTTTTAGCCCATCTTTCCTCGCCGTATCGAAATATGATCTCGGCCAGCCGCTTTTCAGGGTATTCATTGACCACCCTGTGGGCATCCAGTTCTTGATCCGGATCCATTCTCATATCCAGCGGTCCTTCACTTTGGTATGAAAACCCCCGATCACCGCTATCCAATTGGTGGGAGGATACCCCAAGATCCATTATCATGCCGTCAATGGCGGGGATCTGCAGCCTGTCCAATATCTCTGCCAAATCGGCGTAGTTGCCACGGATGGTTATTAGCGAATCTTCAAATAAACTAAGATGATTACGTGCTGCTTTTAAAGCGTTAGGATCCCTGTCTATACCTATCAGGGTGCCGTTGGGGGTGATCTTTTCCAGAATAGCCCCCCCATGGCCGCCGCCGCCTAAAGTCCCGTCTACTATAATGTCTCCAGGCATGCAGTTTAACATCTCTATCGTTTCGGTGAGCAATACAGGGACATGATGAAATTTCATCTTTCTCCTCCTAAATGCCTGATTCCGATACCTTTGAGAGGATAGATTCAAGATCCAGGTTGGCTTCATCGTTGTAGTCTTCCCATCTCTCCCTGCCCCAGATCTCTACTCTGCTGGCCACACCGATTATCACCAAGTCCTTATCCAACTGCCCATACTCCCGCAGGTTAGCCGGTATTAGGATTCTCCCCTGCTTGTCCAATTCACATTCCGCTGCTCCGGAGAAGAAAAATCGGATAAAAGCCCGGGCATCCTTGCTGGTAAGAGGAAGGGTATGAAGCCGGCTCTCCAGCTCCTGCCATTCGTCCAGGGAATATACAAAGAGACAATTATCAAGACCCTTGGTCACAATAAATCTGACACCTAAACCCTCACGAAATTTAGAGGGCATGATGACCCGGCCTTTAGTATCCAGAGTATGTTGGTATTCCCCTATGAACACTACATTCACCCCTACACGATCCCTGTGCATTGGAAAATTAGTTATAATCCCCTACATGAAAAGCCTTTATGTAGAAAATCTGTACCACACCCGGAGATAATTTTTCCACTATATATATTATCGCACCACTTGCCCCCACTTTCAACCACTTTTTATACTTATTCTCTACTTTTTTGAAAATCCCTTCCATTTTCAAAAATAATTGCAAAATATTGCATATTAAAATCCCTTTTTCTCAAAAATAACAAAAAGTACGGTCTTTTGCCGTACTTTTTTATCATACAATGTTGATTATATACTTATTTTTCTGGTCTTAATTCATTTAAAAACATCCCTGTAAACTTTGGCACCCCAAACAGCTTAACAAAGTAATCGCATTTACAAAGGAAAATATAATATATGTTTTTGCTGCAACCATAAAGGGTTTCAAAATTACCCATTCCCTTTGAGATGATTAAATCGGCCTTATCAATGGCATCCTTTGTTTCTTGGTTGATTTCTTCAAGGGCAGTTCCAGGTATCGCAGTACCGTTGTCAATAATAGGCACAATACTATCCAAACCTATTTCCAAAGCATCCTTCATAGTTACATCATTATATACCGGGTAACCTCTGACTACAGCTTTTATGCTAATATCAGGATAAAGCCTTTTTAAAATCTTTATAAAGACCTTATCGAAAACAATTTCCCCGGAATTATCGAGAAGGTAGACCAGGTTCACAGCAGATTCCAGATCCTTATGAAAAAGCTTGTATTCCTCATTGTCAACGGGTTGCGACCCTGAAGATCTAATCAATTCTTGGAGCTTATCGGTACTAACATCACTCATAGCCCCAAAATCAATAAAGTTTCCTACCATAGCCAAACGCAAAGCCGCAAGTATGGGATCATCGTTCTTTTCAATTTCATCCTCAATTTCTGCCTCCATACGGAGAATCAGCTTGTTAAAATATGAATTAGAATCCTTAAATTCGTCCTCTATATCAAACTCTTCCCTTAGAAGATCGTTAATTAGCTTATCCATATGGGGTGTGGAAACACCATCGGAAGCTGAAGCGATTAACTGAAATACATTTTTCATAAATCGGAGCTTACCCTCCGGATCTTTACTAAATTTATCATAACGTTCGTCGGATCTCTCGATTACACAATAAGCACATTCAAGACCAATATTCATTATTTTCTTTTTGACATAGCCAATGGCTAGATCTTATCTTCCTTTCTTATATGTAGTTTATAATTTTACGTCAAACAGAATCCAAAAAACTTCTTCCCCCAACCATGGTCAAAATCCAATAAATGCTAATCCAAAATACAAGAAAGACCATAGCCACTTAAAGCTATCATTATAAAAGCTAATGAAAGGCTATCACAGGATGGGATACCACCAAGAATTTAATTAGAATTCTTTAATTAGCTTTGGACTAAAATTTAGATGATCACATGAAACCAGATGATAGGTTATATCCCCGATATCCCCTTCTGTAACGGCCTTCAAGCCCTCACCGTGGATATGGCCAAAGACGACATGGCTGACTGGATATTGCTCCAGCAAATTGTTGATCTGACACTCCCCTCCCCTGTCTGTAAAGGGGGGAAAGTGCAATAATACAATTATTTCATCTGCATCCTTGACTGAATCTAATGATAATTTAAGTCTCAGGATTTCTCTATCAAATATTTTCTGATCCTGTTGAGTAAATTCTCTGCCTCCGGGGGCAGTCCAGCCCCTGGTACCGCAAAAAGCAAGTCGTGGAAATTCT
>JAAYSJ010000011.1 GCA_012518395.1 Clostridiales bacterium | reverse complement strand
CCCATAGTTAGAAATGGGGGGATAGTTTCCCAGGCTAATTATCACAAAAATTGGCCCAGTGATATGAATAAATGATGTGTCATTTCCCAGTTATTTTGATGTGTATTTACAATATCAGGCAAATCATCTAAAACCTTATTTATCAAAATGTGTTAACTCTAGTTTATCATTTACACCCGTATAAAGCAGGTATAAATGCAGTCCAATATACTAACCTTTATACTGACATTAATTGATTTTTGGCTAAAACTTCATAAAGCGAGGTGATTTAATGGCTGATGTTTTGTTGGAAATGAAAAACATCCAAAAACGTTTCGCGGGGGTTCACGCATTAGATGATGTATCCTTAACAGTAAATCCCGGGGAGGTTCACGCCCTTATTGGAGAAAATGGTGCAGGAAAATCTACTTTGATGAAGGTTTTAACGGGTATATATGAAAAAGATGGTGGCACAATATCTTACCGCGGTGAAGAAATTGACATAAAAACACCCAATGATGCCCAGGCCTTAGGTATAACCATGATTCATCAGGAACTAAATTTAATGCCCCATTTAACAGTTGCAGAGAACATTTTTATTGGTAAGGAGCCAATGAAGGGGATATTTGTAGACGAAAGAAAGGCCAATACAGATGCTAAAGAGTTGCTTGAATCTTTAAATATCGATATAAAGCCTACGACCCCCATCAATAAGCTCACCATCGCAAAACAACAGATGGTTGAGATTGCAAAGGCTCTCTCCTACGATAGCTCCCTACTCATCATGGACGAACCTTCCGCGGCATTGACCGAAGGCGAGATTCAGGATTTATTCAGGTTTATACGTGATTTACGCGAAAAAGGCCATAGTATTATTTATATTTCCCACAGACTTGATGAACTTCCACAAATTGCAGATCGTATTACTGTCCTTCGTGATGGCCAGTATGTGGCTACTGTAAATATGGAAGATGTAACAAAAGAGCAAATTATTTCAATGATGGTGGGTCGGGTAATATATGAGGAGCCCAAGACGCAAAGCAATGTCCCTGAAGATGCTCCTGTTGTATTACAAGTAAAGAACCTAGTCGCCCCCCACGTAAAGGATGTTTCCTTTAGTCTTCGTAAAGGCGAGATTCTAGGGTTTGCAGGTCTGATGGGTGCTGGTCGTACCGAGACTATGAGATTAATATTTGGTGCAGACCCTTTGACTAGCGGCGAAATAATTATCAATGGGGAGCAAGTTAATATTAAATCTCCCAGTGACGCCGTTTCCCACAGTATCAGCTATCTATCCGAGGATAGAAGGGCCTTTGGCCTGGCTATTGGACTATCCCTACAAGATAATGCTATCATGGCAGACCTGCCCGAGTATTCCAGACGGTTTTTTATGGAAGGTAAACGGATCCGCAAAGTCGTCAATCAATACGTGGATAGGATCTCCATAAGAACCCCCAGTATCAATCAGCTGGTTCAAAATCTATCAGGTGGCAATCAGCAAAAGATCGTTGTCGCCAAATGGCTTATCAAAAATAGTGATATCTTCATATTTGATGAACCAACTCGGGGCATTGATGTAGGCGCAAAGAGTGAAATATATTCTCTTATGCATCAATTAGTCGAAGAGGGTAAATCCATCATAATGGTATCCTCTGAAATACCCGAATTGCTTCGTATGAGTGATCGTATTGTAGTCATGTGTGAGGGCCGGCTCACCGGTGAATTGGACATCAGTGAGGCGACCCAAGAGAAAATTATGCATTATGCGACTATGAACATGTGAGGTGTGGTATGGATCAGAATAAAGGTGCAAAGTTCGAATTGGAACTCCAAAAGCTTCTTGCGCCAAGTGTATTGGTACTCTTATATATCTTTTTCTCGATATTTGGCACTAACTTTTTTTCTAGAAACTCTTTAGTCAATATCCTCGATGCTTCTTATTTTATCGGCTTTATGGCCATTGGAGTAACCTTTGTTATCATAACCGGAGGTATTGACCTTTCCCTGGGTACAACAATGATGTGTGGTGCTCTCCTTGGGGGAGCTGCCTACAATATGTGGGGTTGGGGAATCGCTGAATCTCTTTTGCTTTCAGTTGTAGTTTCCACTATTATTGGTGCTATCAACGGTATATTGGTGGCCTATCTAAAACTTCCCCCCTTCATTGCGACTCTGGGAACGCAGATGGCGGGCATGGGATTTGGTGCCATAGTTACAAAAGTTATGACTATGCGTTTTCCTACCTATGGTACCCCTGACGGACGTTTTAAAAATATATTCTACAAGACAGCTTCAGGGTTTCCCGTAGGTGCTATTTGGTTAGCAGGAGCATTTATTCTTGCTTATATATTGCTAAACAAGACCCGATTTGGCAGATATACCTTTGCCATAGGTTCTAATCTTGAAGCTGCCAGGCTTTCAGGAATTAAGACCCAGCGTTGGCTAGCCCTTATCTATATTCTATCTGGATTTTTCTCGGGTCTGGCGGGTATATTCTATGCTGCAGTCTATACGACGATTATTCCCAGTACCGGGAACGGTCTTGAGCTTCTAGCCATTGCCGGTGTGGTCATTGGCGGCACCTCTATGACAGGAGGAGTAGGCAGCCTATCCGGAACTATAATCGGTGTCTTTGTTATGAGTGTTCTAAAGCAAGGCTTGATGTCCATGGGATTACAGGCTCATTGGCAAACATTCTTTACAGGTATTGTTGTTATTGGGGCAGTGCTGCTGGATAATTATCGTGTAGCAAAGGCCCAAAGGATCTAAGTAATTCAATAGGTTGATATTTAATGGGATTTACCCATTAATATATAATAATAATTAGGAGGTTTCAAAATGAGAAAGACCCTGTTAGTGTTAATTGCTGTCATGCTCGTAGCTAGTTTGGTATTAGTATCATGTGGGAAAGCACCTGAAAGTGCTACGCCCGCCGAGCCGGATGCAAGTGATCAGGCCGATGATTCAGAACCAGCCCCAACACCAGAACCAGAGGCTGAAGGTGGCGATACCCCTTATATCGCTATTGTCTCCAAAGGTTTCCAGCATCAATTCTGGCAAACCGTTGCCATGGGCTCTGAAGATGCGGCAAAGGAATATGATGTAGAGATAACCTTTGATGGACCACCCTCTGAATCTGATATAAGCGTCCAGATCGACCAAATTAATGCTGTGTTGGCAAAGAACCCTGCAGCATTAGCTCTTGCAGCCCTAGATACAGAGTCTGTTACAACCCAGTTGTTGGATGCCAAAGAAAAAGGTATCCCTGTAATAGGCTTTGACTCCGGTGTACCAGATGCACCTGAAGGAACCATTGTTTCTACTGCTTCAACCGATAACGAAGAAGGTGGCGCCCTAGCCGCCAATGAAATCTTTAAGCTCGATCATATTAAAGAGGCCATTGAAAATGCTACCGCTGCCAACCCAGTCGTTTTGGGTATTATATCCCAGGATGCTACTTCCGCTTCAGTTGTAGGCCGTACCGTTGGATTCCTAAACAAGGCAAAGGAACTTGCCGAAGCTATTCATCCCGGTGCTGTAGCCATTACTGGACATGATAAGTATAAAGAGGACAGTGCAAATGATATGGTTGTTGAGCTAAATATCTTGGTTCCTGCAACTACCAATATCACCGATGCCCAGACAACCGCTCAAGCTATGCTGGAGAAGAAGGGCTTAATTTCACTATTCCTTTCCAACGAACTAGCCGTAGGCGGGGTATTGGCCGCCACATCTGATGGCCAGGATCTCAATAAGGACAACGGTAAATACAAGGATATTACCGTCGTAGGTTTTGACGCTGGTAAAAACCAAAAAGTAGCTGTAAGAAATGGCTGGTTCTACGGTTCTGTTACCCAGGATCCCTATATGATTGGCTATAAAGCTGTTGAGCTTGCTGTTAAGGCAATCAATGGTGAACCCGTTGATGAAATCGTAGATACTGGCTGCCAGTTCTATACCGCTGACAATATGGACGATGCTAGCATTGCACCGCTACTATATGACTAAGTTGTAGTATGTGGAAATGTAGCAGTTAACTATATTATAAAATATAGTTGATTGCATGGACAAAGTGTTTAAAAAGACCCCCGGAATATTCCAGGGGTCTTTTTTTTATAGTACCGAGTGAACCTATAATCGGGAGTCAAGGTCAGTCGAGGGTTGTACCCAGGCATTTCACCTTCCCTAATTAGGCTGCCAGGGCTGCCCCCGCTTCCAAAGGAGATTGGCCAGGTACCCTGTTGTTTGTTGCCATACCCCCTAGCCCCTGATCACCTTTTTATCTTAACCTTGTTCTTTGGAAGGAATAAAAGTTACCCATCCTTTTGCCTCCGCAACCTTTTTCAATTCATTCGATGGCTGCACAATTATTGCCTTATCCGCAAATTCTAATAAGGGAATGTCAGACTCGCTATCCGCATAAGCCCAGATCTCCCCGCCATATACTTTGTTTGCTTTAATCCATAATTTTAGTCTGTTTACTTTCTCGACACCATGATTTATCTTCCCAATCTCCCCGGTACATATCCCATTTTCATCAAAAAATAGTAATGTTCCAATTACATCTGCCCGTATATCCAGTTGTTGAACAAATACCTCAAGGAAAGGTTGCAGGGCTCCGGATAAGATAACAACTTGATCTCCATCTTCTAAATGCTTGGTTAGTCTTGCAACCAGATCGAAATTAATACCCCCCTGACCTCTTTTGACTAGGGACACAAAAAGGTCATATATCTCCTCTTCGCTCCTCCCCTTCATTTGCCTAAAAAAAGATTCGAGAAATAGAACGCGGGCATCTATTTTTTCCCCTGTTTTTTTCCCTGCTACGCCTTTGGCGATATCTCTAATAATATAGAACCATTGCTTAATGGTGAATATCGTATTCCCAGCCTTTAGCATAGGCGTAATCGAGTTTTGTTGATACAGGGTTCCATCAAAATCCACAGTTATAATCGACATATATTGCCTCCGGGCATAACGTATTTGTAATTAAATTAAACTAATTAGGCTTTTTAGGTTTATTAGGATTGCCCGGTTTATTAGGTTTGTAGATAAATAACACGACATTAAATATAATATTTATCCCACCAATATATAATTTTGTGGTAGGGAACGACCCCTGTGTCGTTCCGCCAATATATACGATACAGAAATCTGGAACGACACAGGGGTCGTTCCCTACACCGTACACATTTTATAGGTAGCGTGACAACAGGTAGGCGATCGCAGATCGCCCCTACATCTCCCGGCGTCCTTCCAAAGCCTTAGAAATCGTCACTTGATCAGCATATTCCAAATCGCCGCCTACCGGCAAGCCATGGGCGATACGGGTGGTCTTAATCCCCATAGGTTTTAAAAGCTTGGATATATAGATAGCAGTGGCTTCGCCCTCTATATTGGGGTTGGTAGCCATAATAACCTCTTCTAATCTATTGTCTTGAACCCTTGCCAAGAGCTCTTTAATGCGAATATCATCAGGACCTATTCCATCCATGGGAGAAATAGTGCCGTTTAAGACATGATACAGGCCTTTAAACTCCCTGGTTTTCTCCATGGCTGTAACATCTCGGATATCCTCAACAACACAAATAATAGAGGGATCCCTATCTGGGTTTCTGCATATATTACAGATATCCTCTTCACTGATATTGCCGCATGTATGGCAATATTTTATATGCCCCTTTACCTCATTAATGGACTTTGCCAGACTCTTTACATGTTCCTCGGGCATATTTATTATATGAAAAGCCAGCCTCTGGGCTGTTTTGCTGCCTACGCCAGGCAGTCTGGACAGCTCGTTTATGAGGCGGGCAATAGGTTCTATATAGTAGTTCATAAATTCTCCCTTTAAAACATCCCCGGAAGACCCATGCCACCGGTGATTTTGCCCATTTCGCTCTGTACCATTTCATCTGCCATCCTGAGGGCTTCGTTAGCAGCAGCCATGATCAAATCCTGTAGCATTTCCACGTCATCCGGATCCACTGCCATTGGGTCAATGGCTATTTCCATAATTTCTTTTTTACCGTTTGCGATAACTGTAACCATTCCGCCGCCTGCAGAGGCTTCTACAGTCTTTTCTTCCAGTTCCTCCTGAACCTTGACCATTTGCTCCTGCATTTTCTTTGCCTGCTTCATTAGGTTGTTCATGTTTCCCATGCCGGGAAATCCGCCTCTTGCCATTATTATATCCTCCTAAAATTCTTTCCTTGATTTAGTGTTCAATCCTCTATAACCTCAACATATTCTTCCCCAAACATATCTATTGCCCTCTGGATTATTTCATTGTCTTTTTCTGATGGGTTGTCTTCCCTATCATCGTGTAACTGGCCCACCTTTTCATTGTCGTATATCTGTCGGGTAGGATCTTTAGGCATACTACTTTGAAAACTATCTGCAGTAAAACACTTTAGTTTAAAGGTTTCCCCCATCTTTTCTGTCAGCAAATCCTCAATATACTTGCTGTTTTCTTCCTTTTCGATAGCAGCAACATAGAATCCTTGATGTTCTGGGAAAATGAGGTTTATTATATTCTTGCTACCCTCTGCTCTTCTTAGCTCAGCTTCCCTGAGCAAAGTGAATATGGCCATCCTGTCTTTTTTAATTATCTTTAGTATATCCGCCCAAATCTTATTAACGTCAGGCTCTTTTGAGGGGCTCTGTGGTTTAGCCTTATAGACCTCCCGTACCGCCTCATTATCAGATATTTTTACCTCCTGATTATCTGATACAGCCGCAGGGTTTGCCGTTATTATTTGTTCTTTCTCACCTTTGAATTCCTGCGGTGCCTTACCAAATGTGCTCGTTTCGCCAGATTCAGGTTTTTCTACTTTCCCCACTCCCGCAGGTGCAATCTCCATATGGGTTATTCCCCGGGCAATCTGTTTTTCAAGATAAGACAATCTATCTAAAACATCATCCATGGCATCACCATCCCATGGCCTGCATATCTTCACGATAGCCATTTCCAACATGATCCTGGGGCTGGTACTCCATTTTATATCTGCATCCAGCTGGGATAGAATCTCTATTGATCTTACCAATCTAGCCTCGTCCGCCCTTTTAGCCTGACGCTTATATTCTTCTAAGATGCTTTGGGTAACATCTAAAAGCCCGGTGGGGTCTTCACATATGCCGACTATCAGAAGGTTACGAAGATGGCTGATAAGGTCTTTTATAAATACTGCAATATCCCTTCCCTCTCCTATAAGCCTATCTATCTGAATCAAGAGCGAAGGAATATCGCCTTCTAATATATTGTATATCACTTCGAAGAGGAATTCACTGCCTGCTGTGCCTAAAATATCAAAAACATCATTTTCTTCCAGGGTAGTGCCACGAAAGCTGACGCATTGGTCTAAAAGGCTGATAGAATCTCTCATACCCCCTTCGGACCAGCGAGCAATAGCCTCTAATGCACCTTCCTCTGCCTTTATGCCCATCTGTTCTGCAATCGTCTTAAGTCTCTCTATTATAACTTTAAGAGTGATCCGCCTGAAATCATATCTCTGGCATCGGGATAGTACGGTGGTAGGTAGTTTATGGGGTTCAGTGGTAGCCAATATAAATACTGCATGATCCGGAGGCTCTTCCAAGGTCTTTAAAAAAGCGTTAAATGCGGAAGTAGATAGCATGTGGACCTCGTCAATTATATATACCCTGTATTTGCCCGCTGTGGGAGGATATTTTACCTTATCCCGTATTTCACGTATATGGTCTACCCCAGTGTTTGATGCTGCATCAATCTCTATAATGTCTAAATTGTTTTCAGATTCGATCTGTCTGCATGGGCTACACTGTTCGCATGGGCTCCCATCCCTGGGGCTTTCACAGTTTATAGCCTTTGCAAAAATCTTCGCAGTACTAGTCTTCCCCGTTCCCCTCGGGCCGGAGAAAAGATATGCGTGGGTGATACGCCCGCTGATAACCTGGTTTTTGAGGATGCGAATTACATGATCCTGCCCGACTACTTCGTCGAAAGAATTAGGCCGCCATTTCCGATATAGGGCAGTATATTCCACCAAGATCACCAGCTTTCATCTTTTGTTTGATTCCTTTGACCATAATAAACAAATCCAAGACAAAGGAATGAAATTTACTCCTGTATGATATTATAAAATAGATTCGAAGGTAACGCAAATGAATCCAGAATAAAATATAAGCCATGACAGCAAGCCATAGCTTATATAAAATATTATTGTCGTGCACCTATCTTTGACAAAATACTTATAGGCGGTAACCAAACAGTTAACTCCTACCAGGCACCCCTACGGCACACGAAAGTGTTCACTTACTGCTGCTTCCTTCCGGATCTGACAGGGTTCATGAAGTTTCGTTGCGCAGGACCCGATCATCTTCGCCACTTATTTGAACCATGACCCCACAAGTACAGGCCTGGGACAGGACTTCAATCCCGCTATAGCGGTTTGCGGGTTATAGGGCACCGCTACCTCCCCATCTAGCACGACAAACTTATTGACTAACAATATTATGCACCACTTACAAGGAAATATTCATTTGAAAAACTCTTGCCTTCGGTAAATGGAGCACATATCATTCTACTATGTATAACAAGGTTTTTCAAGTGTTTTATTATGGCTTATAATCCAATGAATATCAGCAAATATTAAAATTGTTCATAAGTTTTCTGTTAAATGATTACAAATATAGTGTATACTATAGTTAAGTAGCTGAGTTTTATTGTAGGGAGTATGTAATAGGCTCATCTATTATTGCATATGGTTTTTGGGAATATGAATAGAGAGAGGTGTTGTAAATGGCAGATAATAATGCTACAAAAGACAACGACTATGGAAAGACAGTAATAGCCACCGAAGTAGTGGCAGTAATAGCGGGGCTGGCAGCGTCTGAAATTCCTGGTGTAGCCTCGATGACCAGCGGTTTTGTAGATGATCTTACCTCCACACTGGGCATGAAAAGTTCAAAGCGTGGTGTAAAGGTTGAACTTGTCGACGATGTAGCCACCATTTCTGTAAGTATTGTAGTAGAATATGGGGTCAAGATACCCGAAGTGGCCGATAGTTTACGCTCCAGCGTTATAGAATCAGTCCAAGGGATGACAGGGTTGACAGTAGATGAGGTCAATATCTATGTACAGGGCGTACACCTGGAAAAGGAAGCAAAGGAAGCTGGAGAAGAAATATAATCAACTAAGTATTTATTAACACTACATAAGGCCCTTCGGGTTTCTCTGATCCGAGGGGTCTTTTAATCTCTTGTTCAACATGGTATTTCGTTTGATGATTTTATTGTTGCCCACAGCTATGCCTATTGCTTTTTCTGTACCAATCAAAACAAAGACCTTGCGCGCGCGGGTTATGCAGGTATATAGAAGATTGCGCTGCAGCATCATAAAATGCTGAGTAGTAAAGGGCGCCACTACCACATCGTATTCACTTCCCTGGCTTTTATGGACAGTTATAGCATAGGCAAGCATGATTTCATCCAACTCGGTACTGTCGTATTCAATTATTTGCCCCTCAAAATTAATGTCTACAATTCTATCTACCGGATCGATATTTGCAATCCGTCCTATATCACCGTTAAATACGTTTTTGTCGTAGTTATTACGGATTTGCATTATTTTATCCCCTACTTTGTAGACAGCGCCCCCATACTTAATAAATCGTTTATCTTTGTTCAAAGTTTCCTGCAATATACGGTTCATATTAGCTGCTCCTGTTTCCCCCCTTTGCATAGGACAAAGAACCTGAATATCATCTATTGGATCCAGTTTATAATATCCCGGCAGTCTGTAGGCACATAGTTTGCGTATTTCTTCTGCTATACCCTCGGGATCTTCTCTTTTAATAAAGAAAAAGTCGCGATTTCTACTGCCCCTCAGGGCTGGGAACATCCCTTGGTTTATCCTGTGGGCATTAGTTATAATGGCGCTGTCTCTAGCCTGCCTGAAGATCCTTGTCAGCTTGACCACCTCTACCGCGCCGGATTCAATTATGTCGGAAAGGACATTCCCTGCCCCTACCGATGGCAATTGATCCACGTCCCCTACTAATATAACGGTTGTCTCGTCTCTTACTGCTTTCAACAGATTATACATTAAGATTATATCTACCATGGAGGTCTCATCAATAATAAGTACATCGCATTCTAAAGGATTGTTTTCAATGTTACGCATATAGCCCTGGGGTGGTTTAAATTCCAGCATCCTGTGTATAGTCTTTGCTTCCCTGCCTGTGGTTTCTGCCATCCTCTTTGCGGCTCTGCCTGTAGGAGCGGCCAAAAATATTTTTGCTCCCATCCTTTCAAAGATATTTATTATTCCCTGAATAGCAAAGGTCTTCCCAGTCCCGGGTCCTCCAGTTAATACCATAAACTTTGAGGAAACGGCATTTCTTATAGCCTCCCGCTGGACTCGGTCATATCTAATCTTCATATCCCCTTCAATTCTATCAATGATATTGTTTATCTCATCAACCTTTGTGAATACAGGTTTGGATATGATCTCTTTGATCCTTCGGGCTACGCCCGCCTCACTATGGAAGAAAGGTGGCAGGTAAATTGCTTCATTTTCTAAAATAAGAGTCCCTTCCTTAATCATACTGCTTATAGATTCCTCTATTTGCTCCTTCCCCAGCGACAAAACCTTAATGGTTTCGTCAATCAATTGGCTGTTGGTTGCAAAACAATGTCCTTCATTAGAGAGCTGGTTCAAAATATAGAGTATTCCCGAACGGCATCTTTGGGGAGAATGAAGGTCAAACCCAAGCTTTTGGGCGATAATGTCTGCGGTACGAAAACCAATACCCCATATATCATCCGCCAGGCGATATGGGTTCTCTCTAACCACGTCCAGGCTTTCATTTCCATAAGTTTTATAGATTTTAGCCCCATGGGCAGTTGAAACCCCATGGGATTGAAGAAAGAGCATGATGTTTTTAACTTCTTTTTGTTCTTCCCAGGCCTTCTTTATCATATCTACCCTTTTAGGCCCGATGCCTGGTACCTCTGTCAGTCTATTGGGTTCTTCTTCTATGATATCTATAGTATCTTTACCGAAGGCTTTCACGATCCGTTTTGCGTTAACAGGTCCGATACCCTTTATAAGCCCACTGCCTAAGTATTTTTCTATACCCGCCACGCTGGCGGGGAGTTTTTCTTCATATTTCGCGGCTACAAATTGTTTTCCGTATTTACTGTCTATCTTCCATTCCCCACAAAGCGCAATGATTGTTCCTACATGGATGGAGGCCATATTTCCCACAACGGTAACCAAATCATGATATCCCCGGCTTTTTAGCTTTATCACCGAGTAGCCCGATTCCTCGTTAAAATATGTTATTCGTTCCACTACTCCCTGTAAATATTCCACGATTCTTCTCCCCTACCCAACCTAGATGCGCTCTGGTCTTATACAGGCGATATTCCCAATAGCATAGATATTAGCCCAACTGTAGACTTTATCCCCATTGCAATAAAAAATGATATGGAAAAATACATTCCCATATCATTCTACAATAAGCTTATATTAAATTCTACCGGTTATTCAAGCACTTTTGCAAACCCTTGCGGCTTCCTCTGCAGCAGTTGCTGCATCCGGAGAATAGATATCGGCGCCAATGCTCTTGCAGAAGCTGTCCGTTACAGGTGCACCGCCGACCATTACGGTAACCCTGTCTCGTATTCCTGCCTCTTTGGCCGCCTCGACCACATTTTTCATCTCCAGCATGGTGGTGGTTAGTAAGGCTGAACAAGCGATAATCTGGGCTTCATGCTCATTAGCTGCCTCAATAAACTTTTCGGGAGATACATCGATCCCTAAATCTATAACTTCCAGACCGCTGCCTTCCATCATCATTTTTACCAGGTTTTTGCCTATATCATGCAGGTCACCCTTTACAGTGCCGATTACTACCTTGCCAATAGCCTCCACACCGGTTTCTGTAAGTATAGGCTTTAAGATTTCCATCCCTGCGTTCATGGCTCTGGCGGCAATAAGGACCTCGGGGACGTATACTTCGTTATTTTTGAATTTAACGCCTACTATTCCCATACCATGGAGCAAACCTTCATTAAGTATGGTTTTAGGCTCCATACCATCATCCAGTGCTTTTTGAACCAATTCTTTTACATTCTTTGCCCTGCCCTGTTGCAAAAATTCTGATATTTCTTTTAACAAACTCATCACTCTGCCTCCTTAAGATTATATTGTCCTCTAGTGCGTCTGAATCTGCCGGGGCTGATGCCCACAACTCTTTTAAATATCTTGGAAAAATAGCTCTGATCTTCAAAACCTACCATATTAGCTATATCAACCAGATTGGTATTTCCCCCAAGGAGCAGCCCTTTGCTCCGCTCTACCCTTACCTGGTTTACGTAAGTATTGAAGTTACAGTCCATCTCATCCTTAAATACCTTACTAAAGTAGGAGGGGCTTAGGTATACATGTGAGGCTACCTCCTCCAGGGTAATTTTATTCATATAATTATTATTTATAAAGTTTACCGCTTTGTAAATAACATCCACGTGTTTGATGTCAATAAAATTGAACACACAATCGGTAAACCTAACCATTATTTTTGACAACCAATAGGTCAATTCTTCTACGGACTTAAAATCATGTATAGTATTCAGGTATTTATAATTAAGACCAAATATCTGCTCTGCGTCAGCCCCGCCTTCCATAGCAGCCCGGGATAACAATACTACCAATTCCAAAACCCTGGCCCTGATAGTCTCAAAATCCCCACCGCTGGAAAAGAATATATGCCCTAATACTTCGTTCAAAATGGTCTGGGAGCTCTTTTTATCCCCCGCTGCAATATAAGATAATAGTTCTCTTTCCTTTTCGAAGGGATAACATACAGTATCCGGTTCATTGCCCCCCATGGTTTTAATCCCTTGTAGATAGCGAGATACATCTGATGGATGGGAATTGTATTTCGTTTCATCAGGGTATTTCAACGATTCTGCATCGGATATATATATGGCTGTCATAAAAAGCATCTCCGATAGGCTGGTAACCCTATCCGGAGGAACTATGGGTATGTGCTCCAGACTCTCCTTAAGATCATCCAGATCCTCGGTCTGTAGATGATTCTTTAAGAGCAGATCCTCAATAAGGAAATCCTCAGGATTTACCATCATGGCCGGTCCGCCCAGAAGGTAACCCCTTACCACCCCTTCCGAAGCAATAGGGGATGCCCAATGCACCAGACCCATAGGACAAAAAAAGATATATTTACCACCGAATCTTTCTGCCTGATAACCCCCGTAAAGATGTACCTTTTCACAGTAATCATCTTTGGAATCCAGCATACCCTGAACTTTGGTACAAAATCTGCAGCCATTTAAGAGGTATCCTATCCTTTTAATAGCCCTACCCCTGGTATCTATTATAGTTGCGCCTATGCCTGCTGCACGACTATAATGCTCTACTGCTCTGACGGCTGTATCCATGTCAAAGCCCATATCGCTATCTTCTAATTCTACTGCGTCCCAGGCAAACACAATATCACGCCTTCTGTGGTTTATTTACTTTATTATAGTTAACGTAATCATATAAGTAAATATATATAAAATATGTTCTACATTCCAGGAATTAGGCTGCACAGACCCGGTACAAAACATACAGAAAGCATGAATTATAATCTTATAATACCATGCTCTCCCTTTTGGGTATTGAAAAATCTTAATATTTTTTGTACTTTATCATTATTCCAGATCAAAATACATACAATCTACGTATTCGTCTTGAAAATCAGGGGCTGAAGAAAGCTCAATGTATTTGGCCATAGTCTTTATCTTGGCCGTTCTATCAAGTCTTTCTGATGACAGCAGGGATAGTATGGCTCCCGTCCCGGCACTGTTACCTATTGTTATAATTCTATCCGCTAACTCCTGGGGAATCAAGCCGATTCTAGCGGCACTTCTTTTGTCAATATAACTGCCAAAGCCCCCGGCCAGATAGAGATTTTCTATATCATAGGCTTCTTTGCCCATTCTTTTGATAAGGATCCTTACCCCCGCTGCGATGGCTGCCTTTGCCAGCTG